>NZ_JBNDKT010000017.1:0-177977 GCF_050435685.1 Paraburkholderia sp. GAS448 | reverse complement strand
CCCGGAAAAGATCAAGCTGTTGCTGGAGGGCATTACCTTCAAGGACGGCGAACCGGTGCAAGACGATCGTCCGGTTCAGCAGAAACTCGCCGCTTCAAATCGATGGCCATCAAATCGCTCATACACCAGACTTGACCGTATCTCGCAACGACGGTTTGGTTGTGGACTGCGGTCTATATTCGGACTAAAATCAGTCCGATACGTGCTCATTGCAGGACTACACCATGAAATTCTCGTCCCAGATCAAGCCGATCAGTTACCTCAAAAGTCATGCTGCGCAGATTGTCAGCGAGATTGCGGAGAGTCGCCAGCCACTGCTGATTACGCAGAATGGCGAAGCGAAACTGGTGGTCATGGACGTGCATAGCTATGAGGAACAGGAACAGACCATGGCGCTCCTGAAAATTCTCGCGATGGGTTCGAAGGAAATCCAGCAAGGAAAATTCAGGGCCGCTGAGGACGTCTTCGCCGATCTGGACCGGGCCGAATGACGCATCGGGTTGTCATCCTCGAGTCTGCGGAAGACGACATTCGCGAGATCCGGCGCTATGTCGTCAGCCAGTTCGGGCAGATCACCTGGAGCCAGACTTACTCGACACTCAAACAGACAATTCGCCGGTTGGCCGATTTCCCCGATTCCGGCAGTCGGGTCGACGAGTTGCGTGAACTCAATATGACACAGTTTCGGCAGGCAATCTCCGGCTCGAACCGGGTGATTTATCAGATTGCAGACGAGATGGTCTATGTCCACATTGTGTGCGATTCGCGCATGGATCTCATGTCCCTGCTTCACCGGCGGCTACTTCGATCTACCTAGGTTGCTCTATACGGGGA
This sequence comes from Paraburkholderia sp. GAS448, assembly GCF_050435685.1. Lineage (NCBI taxonomy): Bacteria > Pseudomonadati > Pseudomonadota > Betaproteobacteria > Burkholderiales > Burkholderiaceae > Paraburkholderia > Paraburkholderia sp. GAS448. Next base: position 177,143 of record NZ_JBNDKT010000017.1, on the reverse strand, counting down.
AGCGCCCTATCCTGTCCGCTCAAAATTTCGCAGTTTGGGCGCCTTCGGGCCACTTTAAAAGTGCCAGTAGCGGCCGGAGCAGATTTCGCAAACGCCGTTCAAAGAAACGATATACGGTAATTTCTCAGGAGTCCGAAGGCGTCTTTTAATACCGGGCCCCGGTCATGCCTCCAATCGAATTGGCGAGCCGGCCAAACAACGACATCAATGCCCCTCGCCAACGCGTGAGCGCAGGCAACGACGATGCCATATTCGTGGAACATGCGCTGGTCGATAGCGATCTCGTAGCCGTGGGCCGGACTGGCCCTGTCAAGCATCAACTGCCTGGCTGGCCAATGGTGATCTGGTTGGTGACCGAGGTGACGCCCGCCACCCCCTTCGCCACCTGGGTTGCCCGGGCCGCCTGCTCGCTGTCAGGCGCGTTGCCGGTCAGCGTCACGACCCCGTTCCTGGCAAGCACGACAATTCCCTCCGGGTTGATGCCCTTCGTCTTCGCCAATGCTCGACGCACGTCGTTCTCCAGCTTGTGATTCGCATGTCTCTTCGCCTTGGAGCTCGGTGGCGCGGCCATTGAGGCGACCACTGGTGCTGATGCCGTTCGACCAGTATCACTGGCCTGACCGTACGCGCTGCATGCGACTACCACCGCGAGGACACCACTCGCCTGCCTGATAGCGTTGATCGCTTTCATACTGTTTCTCCCTGGTAGTGTGCTGAGCAGTGTGCAGAAAGTCTGAAGGCAGAAAGGTCTAAGGATAAGGGTCGCCACGGTGCAAGTTGGTCGATGTGGAGTCGTCAATCTGCCCTCGGGAGGGCGCACACCTCGGCCACAAGCAAGCGTAGTACGAACCAGCGGTCAGCGGAAGCACTGATCGCCGGCGATCGGGACCCGATGAAGTCTTTGTTGCCCGCGCCGTTCGCGCACTGGCTCGAACGATATGCGATGAGCGAGTGAAGTGCCTACCGCTTGCCACGCGTGATACAGCACTGTTCCGCCGCATAGACTCGACTATTCCTGCAGCGGGGGAGGACTTTCATCCCCCTCGCCGTGGTGATTTAGCGTCGGAATTGGCGCCTGGTCTGGTGAATATTGCCACCCGTAGAGTGCCAGTCTATTCGGCAAAATATGGCAATTCCACGCCTTCCGTGACGCAATGTTCCTTGACTCTACCCGGCCCTCTTTATTCGCCCGGAAGCAGGCCGCCTGTTTGAGTGCCAGAACCATCCGGACCCTTCTGCCTCAGCGCTTCTGAAGGCGATATTCGTGCTGGCGACGGGCGATGCCCAACGATTTGGCGGCCTTCGAAACGACCTGGCTTACACACGAACGACCGCCAGGCTTGTAGCGCGAGTTGGTCGATACCGACAGCTTCGTGCTGACCGCCTCCCGGCGAATCTCGCGGCCTGGCGCGCCCGTATCGAAGGCGATGGCCAGGTGTCGTTTTCCCGTACTGAACCCTCGCTTGATCCGACACGCCGACAGGCCGAGGGTCGCGCTCACAGCGGCGGATCGCGTGTCAGACGTCATATATCTGGCGCGCCCATACCAGTTCACGCCGATGGCGATGAATCCGCGCTGTGGCATTCCCTACGGAACCGGCAAACGCTTCGCGCCTGAGGTGGTGACGTCGATGAACGAGGCCGCGATGCTGTTCGCTGCGCGGGTGCCGGGCCAACCCATCGAGCTGGTCGGCTATTCGGGAGTCGGGGCGCAGGCCGTGCTGATCGCGGCGCGCCGAACCGACATCGCTTCAATCCACGGTAGCCGTCAATCTTGACGACGAGTTCGTCAACCGCCTGCGCGGCGTGTCGTCCGGTTGCAATCGGAGAACGCGATAGACTTCGCGAACCTTCTGCGGCGCTTGCACTGCACTGCAGCGTGAACTGATCGCTGGGCATTCGCACGGCGACGTCTCCGTCGGCGAACGTCTGGTCAGCATGCGTCATGACGCCGATGACATCGTAAAACTGGAGATGGCAGCGGTTGGCGAAGTGGCCAGGCAACCGCTGACGCAACTCGCCTCGGCATATCGCATCTGGTGTACTGCAGCATGCGCCACAACCGTGCTGAGTGCTTCGCAAATAGCCGGTTGGCATGTTATAAGCCCAAGACAGTGTTTTTTCACCATCACCTGAGAAATCGTCATGGAGGATATTCGATGAGGTTGTTCCGCAACAACAAATCGTCCGTGAGCGGACTTGCGCTGGTCGCACTCGTCTCTGTTTCAAGCGGTTTTCTGAAAACCACACCGGCCTTTGCGAAGGCCCCTGCCAAAGCGCAACCAGCCATTCTCACCGCATCGGCAATCGCGGTTGCCGACAAGTACAGCGCCGATGCAGCAGAGAAAATCTTCAAGGAAGGCGGCAATGCCGTTGATGCCGCAGTTGCGATTGCCTTACGCTTGCCGTGACATACCCGGAAGCGGGCAACATCGGTGGCGGCGGTTTCATGACGCTTTATGTCGATGGCAAGCCTTACTTCCTCGACTACCGCGAGCGCGCCCCGCTATCCGCCACGAAGAACATGTACCTGGACGACCAGGGCAATGTCATCAAGGGTATGAGCCTGTCCGGCTATCGAGCCGTCGGCGTGCCGGGTACCGTCGAAGGGATGTGGGAAGCGCAGCGCCGGTTCGGCAAGCTGAAATGGAAGCAGGTACTCGCGCCGGCGATCGGGTACGCACGTAACGGCTTCGAAGTCAGCGAGCAGTTGCAACAGCGTCGCGATGACGCTGCCAAAGACTTCGCGGGCAAGACCAACTTCGATACCTACTTCGGTAATCTGAAGCAGGGGGTCAACTTCAAGCAACCCGATCTCGCTGCAGTGCTGACGCGCATCTCGGATCAGGGAGCGAAAGACTTCTACGACGGCAAAACAGCCGACCTGATCGCCGCATCGATGCGCGGTCACGGTCTGATCACAAAGCGCGACCTGCAGGAGTACAAGGCGGTCTGGCGTCAACCGGTTCAGGCAGACTGGGACGGCTATCGTGTCATTACCGCGCCGCCGCCGAGTTCGGGCGGTATCGGTCTCGTGCAGTTGCTGAAGATGGAGGCCGACATCGCGCCTGATTTCAAGGACGTATCGCTTAATTCGCCGCAGTACGTGCACCTTGTCGCGGAAATCGAAAAGCGCGTATTCGCCGATCGCGCGCAATACCTGGGCGATCCGGACTTCTACAAGGTGCCCGTCGCGCAACTGACCGACGATGCCTACATCGCCAAACGCGCGGCCGAGGTGAACCCGAATACGCCGTCGGATACGAAGAGCGTGCAACCAGGCCTTGGTACGTCGATGCCCGAGAAGGCTGAAACGACGCACTTCTCGGTGATCGACAAATGGGGTAACGCGGTATCAAATACGTACACGATCAACGGCTACTTTGGATCAGGCGTGGTCGCGGACGGCACAGGCATCGTGCTAAACGACGAAATGGACGACTTCTCCGCGAAGCCGGGTGTGGCGAACATGTTCGGTGTGGTCGGTAGCGATGCGAATTCGATCGAACCGAAGAAGCGCCCGCTCTCGTCGATGACGCCCACCATCCTGACCAAAGACGGCAAGGTGTCGCTCGTGATCGGCACACCTGGCGGTTCGCGCATATTTACGTCGATCTTCCAGGTGATCAACAATGTCTACGACTACAACATGCCGTTGCCAGAAGCCGTGGCCGTCATGCGCTTCCATCACCAGTTGCTGCCGCCGAACACGATCTTCTGGGAACCGTACAAACCGATCGAAGGTGAACTCGCCAGCCAGATCGAAGCTAAGGGTTATGTGCTGAAGGGGCAGGATTTCAGCGGCGACATCCAGGCGATCAAGGTCAACGGCGATACGCCGGAAGCCGCTGCCGACCCGCGAGGCCGAGGTGTGACGCGGGTGATTCAGTGAGCGTTTGAAGTAGCGTCGGCGCCGCGCGTTGCGAAAAGGGGGAGCAGCAAAAAGCGATGCGGGCATTGCGCAAGTGGCGCGCGATGCCCGTCTTCTTCGAGCGCAGCAGCCGGCTGGACAAGGTCGCGCTGGCACCGCTTGTCCGCACGGCGCTCGACTCGTGCCTGGTGCAGCGTGGACTGCCGGTCACGCCGTCGCGCTGGCAGCCGCCCCCCTCTTCTGGCCAGCCTCACTGGTGACACGACGCACGGACGACCGGTCAGTGAATCGCAGCGCTCGCCGCACCAATGCAGGCCCGCTCCAACTTTTACTTCCGCAACGCCTCTACTTTCACTTCATCCCAAGATGCAGCGCATGATTAGCGCCTGTATGCCTGCCTGATGCTGCAACTTTCCGATTAGCAACGCCGCAAATCGCGGCAATCTGAGGCTTTAAAGTCGCCATAAAAGGAGATTGGGCCATGACAACGCCAAACGTTGAAACCGATGTTTCCACCGCGAGCGGATGGCGTTTCAAACTCGGGGTAGGTATCTTCGGCTTCACTTTCGCGTTGTGGCTACTCATCCCGCTCGCGGCTTCCCTGGGGACACCCGCTGCGCGCATGGCGGCACTGACGGGTACGATTTTCGTCGCCAACAAGGTCCTGCAGCTAGCCAGCATTGCGGTTATGGGCAAGGCCGGCTTTCAGCAACTCAAGGCGATCGTTTCCGGCCATGCAAAACGTCTGGCACCCAGCAAAACTGTCGGTCCCATCCGTCACGCCGTCGGCCTGGTGATGTTCTGCCTGCCACTCGTCTGGGCGATGCTTGGGCCTTATGCTGACCAGTTCTGGACAGGTCTAAGGTCGAATATCTGGCAGCTTCAGGTGCTCGGTGATTTGCTGCTGATAGCGAGCTTCTTCGTGCTCGGCGGGGATTTCTGGACGAAAGTCCGCGCTCTATTCATCCGCACGGCATAGGCGCCCAGCTCGAGTGACACCGCCAGCACGACCTCTTCGGAATGCGTCGGGTAGGCCTGATCTGTGCGCATGATGTTCTCCTTGTAGCAAGGTTCGACTGACTGATTTTATCGATCAGTTCGTCGGCAGATCTCCTGCTTACATAGGATCTAAAACATTCATCGCGCCGACCCTTCCGAATCTGACCCAATCGGGTTGCTGACCGGGCCAACAAGACGAATTGCAGCAAGTCAAACGACGCATAGTCAACGATCTTGCTTCGTCGGTCGAATGTCGTGTTCTGGCTGATTTGGGCCGAGGTGATCACCTGGCATTGTTAAAATGGTTCGGATGAACCCCCTCAACAGCAGCGAGTGCGAGACATGCTGACTTCCTATTTCTGGAGTGGCGACGCCATCCGCAGTCGGCGCGTGAGTGACATCGTGCTATCAGGCACGGTTGACGTGCCTGTGCCCCCTGCACGTCTGCTTGCAGATTGGGAAAGGGAGACATCGTCTCGCCTGGTCCTGGAGCCCGGGGACGTCGAGGCAATGCCTTTGGCGCGAGCGCGGATGCGCTGGCCGGACTACACGCGCTGCGTGCAGGCAGTGTCCGATTGGACGTGCGCGCTTGGACTGCCCGCGGTGCTTGCCTCCAGTGACGTAGCCCTCATGGCCTGCCGCGGCGCGAAGTACCATCATGACGGTGCGCAATATGGCGGTGCGGCCTTTTGCAATCTCTTCCTGAGCGAGGACAGGGGTCTGGACTTGCATTTTCCCTCTTTGGGCCATCGCATTCCCCTGACGCGGGGAACGGTTGTGATATTCGATACTGGCCAGCCTCATGGCGTCATTCAGCGCAGCAGCAATGGTTTTAATGTGGCCGACTTCGCGCCGGACCAGGATTGCATCCAGATATTCCTGACCTGGGAACTTCCCATCGAAGATGCCCATGTTGGGCACGCACTTAAGGTTGCCTTCGACATCGCCCCTTCGACCGCGTTGCAACTCGATGCAGAGCAAGTCTGGCTGAACGGCGCACCGGCCATCGTGTGCCCAGATTCTGGTCGATGGTGCCCGGTTGACTAATCGTCGGGCTCACACCGTGATGTTGCCCTAACAGGGTGGACAGGCTCATGTTCAGCGAATCTGCCTATCGCGTGCTCCGCGCGGATCGTCGCCGGCGACCCGGTAGCCTGCATGGAAGCGATTGCGGCACACTACCGGGGCAAGGCCACCCCTTCCGCTTATAGACCAGCTGGCGAATCGGAGATTCGCAGTGCGAGCGGATGAGGCTAATTCAGTATATAAACTCGATATGAAAACCCTCTTCCATTGATTGAATCAGACCGCCGACGCCTGGTCGAGCAGCGACTGATGCCTTGCGTTATAAGACTCGTGTACGGCTGGGAGACCCCGCGCGCGCCGCAAGAACACCACCCAGCGCGCCCCCGATGTGGCTTTGCCACGACACGCCAGGATATAGCGGCAGCACGCCGAACAGCATGCTCAGGCCGTAGCTGCTTGCGACGAACAGCGCCACGAGTATCGAGACGATGTTGCGCGTGTAGTAGCCCCGGGCAACCAGGTAGCCGGCATAGCCAAACACCAGTCCGCTCGCCCCGATGTGCACCGAGTGGGGCGCACCGAGCAGCCACGCGCAGAGACCCGCACCCAGCATCGCGCCAGCGGTTGCCTGCCAGAAGCTGGATATGCGCGGCCACAAGCACAGCCAGCCCAGGACGAGCAGCCCGCTTGTGTTGGCGGTGATGTGCCCGAGGCTCGCATGCAGCCATGGGGCAAATAGAATGCCTTGCAGGCCGCCGAGCGAGCGCGGCACGACACCGTGCCCGTTCAGATTCAGGAACGGCAATGCGGCCGACAGGAAGAACACTGCCCACATCGAGCCGACGAAAAGCGCGAGCAGCACGACTCGCGCCTTCAACTGCGCGCGCATTGAGCCCACAGCGGAAGTCGCGCCAGCGAGCCGTATCGCAGGTTGCGGCATAACGAGTTACTCCGGACGGTGTGCGCGAGTTTTGCTCACAAACTGGGCGGGCAGCGTCGCGTCGAAATGGTGCACGCCTCGTGAGACACTGGTGCTTGCTACAGGAGGGTACTTCTTTGACGTCCATACGGGAAGTTCAGGCCGGCCCTTCTTCGCAGCCAACCGGGTTCGGGCAAGAAGCGCCATCCCAGCAGCAGCAACGCGAGCAGCGCCGGACACCACCGCAGATCGGTAGCCACGAGCTCGCGGTGAGCGAGCCGCGTGTCAAGCATGGCGTCGCGCAAGGACGCCGGGGTCACGAGGCGCCGGTAGTAAAAGCCGATCCGTCCGGCCACCGATGCCAGGTAACCTCCGCGCAGTTCGGATAATTCTTCGTGGCTTTCGATTGGCGTATTCGAGCCCGGCACCGGTGGAACCTGTATGACGTCCTCGGCGCGCCAATATCCAACCCGGTTGCCGTTCGCATCGGTTCTCGGAATGGCGGCTGGCTGATCACCGCCCACCCCAATCAACCAACCCCTGACCTGACCGCGCGCGATATCCCACACGCGCTCGTCCGACGGCGGCACCGGCGGTGCTTCCTGGCCATCCGTGAAGAAAATGACCGCGGCCCCCTGGCCGACGCTCTGCGCCGTGCGTACCGCCGAGTAGACCCCGCCTTCGGCAATACGGCTCCAGTTGGTCCAACGCATACGCCCATCGATGCTGTCGAGCGAAGACAGCAGGGCATCGTAGTTATCGCAGACTTCGATCGGCGGCAGCAACAGCAGGGTACGCTGGCCGGTGAACACACTCCAGCCGACTTTCGAGCCGCACGGCAATTGCCCCAGCGTGTCGCGCATCGCGGCACGCGCGAAGTTCAGCCGGCTCGTGGGCACATCGCCCAGACTGACGTCCTCAACGTCCATGCTCTGCGTAATGTCGAAGGTGACGATGTAGCTGAACGTATTGCGCGGCAGCGTCACGCGGGGCATTCCGATCGCGACGATCAGCAATAGCAGTGCCACTGTGATCGCCCAGTGTCGTCGCTCGAAGAGGCCACACATCAATCTGGCAACGTTCACGGCAGGTCCTCACTTTTTGCGCCTCGCACCGTCACGTTATGCTGTGACTGGACGTCAGGCTCACTGGATCCGTAGTTCGTCTCCGGGGCGAGCCACAGGGCTCGTTCGAGGTTGTAGCGGGCGTCCCAGTCGTCCGGCGAGACGCGCAGCAACGCACGATAGCGTTCCTTCGCCTGCTCGAGCATCGGGAGCGACTTGATCAAACCAGCTGCGCCGCCTTCGGTCGCCTGTCGGAGATACATGTTGCCGAGATCAAACAGCGCCGCGCGCTCGATGGCGCCGTTCCCGCCGTTCTGAATCAGGCCATCAAAGCGTTTCTGTGCATCGGCGTAGGCGCCTGCCTTCGACAGGGCCACGGCGAGCGCGAGCCGCACCTCGGGAGCGTCGTCGACCTCTCCTCTTTCGTGTGGCTTGTCGCCCGTACCGGCCGAAATGCTGGCGACAGTCTGGGCGACGGATCGTACGTGCACGAGGCGTGCCCAGTCATAGCCTGCTACCGCGGCACAGGCGAGCGCAATCGCCCCGAACGCGATGTGGATCGAAGCGCGCCTCATGACCAGCTCCGCACCTGGACGAGCCGCAATGCCAGCAGCAGTGCGCAGCAGAGCAGCGCTGCGGCGAAACAATACGGGCTGCGATCCTGCCGCGGCAGGCGTTCGACCAGTGACACGCGAGCTTTCTGCTGCCGGTTGATCTCGGCCATGGCGGCCGCCATCGCGTGCGCATCGCCGGCCTGGTAGAGCCGGTAAGGCGTGTTCAACGTGAGGAAGTAACGGTGCAGTTCGGCTTCCGCCGATGACTCGTCTGAAGAGGTCAAAGCGTTCAGATCGGGACTGTAGGCGCCGCTGCGCAGGTAGATGAAATAGAGTGCGATCTGGTCACGCACAAGTCCGCGTTTGATCTCCTGGCGTGCGTGGACGCCGAGCCGCGCTCCGCCATCGGACACCAGGACGATCGCGCGCCGGCCCGAATACTGGCGCCCGTCGAACTGCCCGATTGCCGCAAGCAGCCCGCGGTCGAGTTGCGTGTCGGGCATGCCGCGGCCGAAGGCCGTGCCCGCGATCGCCTCCTGGATGATCCGGTGATTCGGTGTGAACGGCACGACGGGGATGGGGCTGATACCGAACATCATGAACGCGAGGCGATCGTCGGGCCGCCCGTCGACGAACCGGGTCAGCGCGTGGCGCGCCACTTCGTTTTTCGACGCGCCCGCCGATTCGACGACGGGCTTAGCGCCCATGACGTCGTCCATGCTTGAACTGCGATCCATCAGGATCAGGATTTCAGCACCGCTCCCCACACGCAGCACCTGCAGGTGTGAGCGCCCGGGGCCTGCCAGACCGGCGACGATACCCAGCATCGCCAGCACGGCACATCCGCGCCACAGCAATCCGACGGCCCGACCGACCGGATCGACCGGCAGCCATGCGACATGGGCAAAAACAAGCGTGTCGCTGCGCCGCGGCAGTAACGGCAAGAGTGCCAGCGGCAGCATCAGCAGCATCCAGGGTTGGGCGAAATCGATGGGTACGGTCATCACTGCTGGCGCTTTTCCGCGCGATAGAGCTTGCGGCAAAGGTCGAGCAAGGGAAAGCGCGAGTTCGCCGGTGCGGCCGCGAAGAAGCGTTCGGCCGAATGTCGGTAGAAATGTTCGAGTTGCGGATGCAGCGGCCGCAAATGAGGCGCACGGGCGAACAGACTCGACAGCGAGCTGGCATGCACGACCTGCCCCGCCGTCTCGTTCAGCGCGCGATGCAGGCAGAGCCACGCATCCGCGTCCGCATCGATGTCCGGCGCCTCTAAGCGTTGCATCTGCCGCCATGCGCGGGCAAATGGCAGTCGGGCCGCTTCGCGCTGGTTGCGCCACTGCCACCAGCCCAGCCACGTCAGCAAGGTCATCGCCAACAGGCCGAGCGCCCAACCGATTCGCCGCCGGATCGGTGCGAGTTGCACCAGGGGGGCCTCCCGGTCTGGCCGCAAGTCCTGCAGGTCACCCTTACCGAAAGCGGCCCTGGATGTCAGAGGACCGACGCTGACGGGCCATTCTGCGACTTGCAGCACCGCGCCCGACTCCGACGTCAATGTCAGCGCGGGGAGCGCAATTTCGGTGAGCGTCTGTGGCGCGTTGGTGATCTGGTAGTCGATGACCAGCCATCGACGGCCTTCGGCATCGCTTTCGAGCCGAGCGGGCCGCCGCTCCAGCCAGATGCCAATGCGGCCGACCGACGGCAACGCCACCGCTCCCACATCGCGACCACCGGACTTCAGGAGAACCCGTTGCGTCAGCACATCACCCAGCACATAACCGAATGCCCGTGGCTGCTCAACGCTTGCCGGGATGACCGGAGCGGCAATGGCCCCGACGGCCGATGTGAGTACAACGACGAACATCGTCGCGATAACCGCATCCCAAAGCGAACCGGGCCTCCAGCCAGTCGGACGGGTGCATGGCCTCATACGATCGCCTCCAGAAAATAGCGCGACAGGGCTTCAGCGCCGAAAGCGCCCTCCAGATAGAACGGCCGAATACCGCGCTTGCCGAACAAGCCGTCGATATCCGCGCGCCTGTTCGCAACGGCGTCCCGCCACTGCCGGCGAATGCTGCCGCGCAGCCATAACGTGCGACGCGCACCGGACTCGATATCGTTGACCGCCAGCAGCGAACCCGCCGCGGGCGGCTCGATTTCGGCGGCGTCCCAGACGACCATCGGCACGACGCTCGCATGAATCAACATGTCGAGAACAGCGGGTAGCCGATCCAGCGGCCAGTGAAAATCGGAAACGAGGAAGACGAGGCCTTGTTGGCCGGCGAGTCTGGACACCGCCCGTTCCAGCCCTTCGATGCCACCGCCCCTGCCCGGGGTGTCCGCGGATTCGCGCAGCGCCGCCGCCATCACGTCGCCGACGCCCCGACCGTACCGCGCCGGCCTGAAGAGATCGTCGCGCCGGTCGGCATCAAAAGCCAGCATGCCCACCTTGTCGCCGACACGAAACGCGCTGTATCCCAGCGCCTCGACGAAATCCGCGACGACATGCAACTTCGGCTTGTGCAGACCAAAGTGCATCGACGCGGAAACGTCAACCACTACGTTGACCGGCACCGCGACGCGTTGCCGGTGGATCCGCACGAGCCACTCGTGCCGCGGTGAGCGAATGCTGGCCAGCAGATCCAGCCGGCGCGGATCGGGATGGTCGAAGAGACGCCCGTACCACGCGAATTCCTGACCGGCGCCGAAGCTTGAGCCGGGATGCGAACCTGGCCGGAATCCGCTGGCTCGCCCCGGCAATCGGTAGTGAAATTCAAGGTGCCCGTTCATCGCGTCAGGGTACAGCGACCTTTTGCATGATCTGCGCCATCAGCGCCTCCGCGAGTTCCTGCCGGCGCAGTTCATAGATGGGCGTGAAGAACACCCGATGGCCGAGCGCAGGCAGAAGCACCGCGTGAATGTCCTCAGGTATCAGGTGCAAACGGCCGGCGAACCAGGCGATGACCCGGGCCGCGCGCAACAGCGCGCTCATGCCGCGGGGGCTCGCGCCCATGAGGACCAGGCGCTCCATGTCGACGCCGTCGAGCTTGATGTCGAAGCGCTGCGGGGTTTCGGTCGCCTGCCAGATGTTCAGCACGTAGCGTTCGATTGTCTCGCTCGCGCTCACCCTCCGCTGGATGGCGGCGCCGACGGCATTTAACTGCCCCCATTCCACGATCGCCGGTGTGACCTGTTCCAGCAGCGTTTCGACGTCGTGAAAGGCCGGATCAAAGACCAGAGCGCGCCGTACGTCGGGATCGATCGGTGTGGGCATATTCAACTCGAACAGGAAGCGGTCGCGCGCGGCCGACGCCAGTTCGAAAGTTTCTTCTTTCTCTACCTTGTTTCTATCGGCGAACACCGTCATGTGGGGAAAGCGGTATTCGCGGTCGAATGCCGAGACTGAGCGCTCCGCCATCGCGCGCAGCAGCAGCGACTGGACTTGCGGGCGAGCCCGGTTGATTTCGTTGAAGAAGAACGTGGTCAGGCGTTCGCCGTGGCGCAGCAGCGGACCGGGATCGATTCGCGGTTTGCCCTCGGCATCGACGTACGTGTGATACACGAGATCCCCCGGCATCAGATCGATCGTGCCCTCGACCCGCTCGAAGTCCCCACCGATTGCGCGCGCGAATGCGCGCAACACCGTCGTCTTGCCGACCCCGACGCCACCCTCCAGCAACACATGACCGCGGGCGAACAGGGCTACGTTGATGAGGCGTATGGTTGGTCGTTGGCCGATCACCCCCCTCGCAACGTCGTCTTCCAACTGCAACGCATCGCGATGCCAATCCTGGAGTTGTTCTTCGGAAGTCATCGATTCAGTTCCTCCCAAGCCGGCACGCGAGATACCGCACGCGTCGTGAGCCGGGCGAGACAATCGTCACCGCCTGCTGCGACGCCGATCGATGTACCCACGACCATACATTCCCGCGCAAAGTGAGACGGCTCGATTCCAACGTACACGACCCGCGGGGATGCGACCGCGATCGACGCCAGCAGGCGTAAAGGCATTATTTGTGCCGAACACGCATGACCTGGATTGAGCGCCATTCCGGCCCGGGGACCGTTGGAATACCGATCAAGCCGACCGTGGCTTGTACGCGGTATCGCGCCAAACTGTCACAGCGCGGAAAGTACATTGTGTGTCACTACGGACGGCCTTGGATCAGCCAAACCGCTGACTTCGCTGCCCATGCGTCAATTGATGTATATCCTGGCCTGCCGTCAGGCATACGCCCTGGCGGATTCGCCGGTCGGTCTGGCGGCCTGTTTCCTCGACCACGACCACTTCGGTCCGATCGTCTGGCGGTGTTTGAAGCTTGAAAGGATCTTCATATGAGATCGACTCGAATCATGGCGGCGGCGCTGATCGTCGGAAGCGGTTTGGCGCACTTTGCACAGGCGCCGCGCCGTTTTCTCGAACATAGATGTGTCACACACGTCCTTCAAAGCCCAGCAGAACGTTGACTGCATTGATCCCAATCTCATCGACCATGTATCCGCCCTCCATCACAAACAGTGTGGGGACGTCGAAACCCGCGATGATTTCGCCGATGCGCAGGTAGTCTGGCGTGCGCAGACGGAAATGACTGATGGGGTCGTGTTCGAACGTGTCGACACCCAGAGAAATGACCAGCGCGTCGGGGGCATGTCGCCCGATCGTGGCGCCGGCGCGATGCAGCGCTGCCTCGTATTCATTGATGGCTGTTCCCTTCGGCAGAGGCAAATTCAGATTGAATCCGTCTCCTGCGCCCATGCCCCGCTCGTTGGCATACCCCGAAAAATACGGATATGAAACGCGTGGGTCGCCATGGATCGATACGAACAGCACGTCGGATCGATCGTAAAAGATGTCCTGTGTGCCGTTGCCATGATGGAAATCGATGTCGAGAATTGCGACGCGCCTGGCCCCGCGATTGATGCAATGCTGCGCAGCGATCGCGGCGTTGTTCAGATAGCAATAGCCACCCATGTACTCGCGTCCAGCATGATGCCCGGGCGGGCGGCACAGCCCGAATGCGGCACGCGCACCATCGCATACCGCGTCCATGCCGGTCAGCGCCGTGTTGGCACTCGAGCAGACCGCATCCCAGGTACCCGAGTTGATCGGCGAACCGGCATCCATCGAGAAAAAGCCGAGCTTGCCATCGATGAATTGCGGCATTTCATTACCCGGCAACCCGCGCACGGGCCAAACGAGGGGAAGCGCCTGACAATTGCGACCGGTAGCGGACCATTCCTTCCATGCTCCTGCCAGGAAGTCGATGTACCGCTGGCTGTGCGCGCCGACGTAACTTGAGGGTGCAAAGGACTTCGGGCTGTTCACATCACCCAGCCCCGTTGCCTTAACCCGCGCGAGCACAGTCTCGGCACGGAGAGGTTTTTCGAACGATTCGGAGATCGCGCCGTCCTTGAGTTCGACGCCGTGATGCAGGCGGTGATCGCTGCTGTAGATGGTCAGCATGGTTGGCTACGCCGTGGAAGGTAGCCAACAGCCTATCGACGCACCGACGCAATAATTTTGCTTTCGGTTGCGTCAAAGCCTACAATTTTGGAAAAACTGCCTATCAAACATACAAGATGAGCACAAACCGCCCAAAGGTCGAGATGGATACTGTGGATCGCTCAATGCTGCGTCTTCTGCAGGAAGATGGTGCGCTGTCGAATGCGGCCCTCGGCGAGAAGCTTTCGCTCAGCGTGACGCCTTGCTGGAGACGCCGCAAACTCCTGGAAGACCAGGGTGTGATTACCGGATATCAGGCGAACATCGACCGGCGCTCGATCGGTCTCAACCTTCTTGCGTTTGTGCATGTCAGGTTTAACATCCACTCGGACAAGACGGCCGACAACTTCGAGGCCGTCATTCGCAATCGCCCCGAGGTGCTCTCTTGCCACAAGATCACGGGCGACGCGGACTATATCCTGCAGGTTGTCGCCGCCGATCTGGATGCCTACGGTGATTTCGTCGAGCGCGTACTGAGACGGCAGGCCGGCATCGCTTCGATACAGTCCAGCCTCGCGCTACGCGAAGTGAAGTTTTCGTCACGTTTTCCAATTACTGACGGAACCTGAGTGCTTCCTCTTCCACGCGAATTTCCAGTTCACGTGCAATCTGCGCCTTGGGGTTCTCGCCAAGCGCCGCCAGTCGCACGGCCTCCAGCTTGAATTCCCGGCTATACCGCTTGTAGTCTTTGCGTTCCATGAGTCACCTCGCAGAGCTTGTATGCCCCTTTCAAGGTGTCCACCAAACGTGGGTAAGATCAAACTCTACCTCGTGAGGCGACTCCGCCGGCCAGAGCCCCATACCGCGCGAGCGGTTTAGTCCTCCGACCTCAAGCCGACCGAGAGGCAACCCAAATTTGGTCAGCCAAAGGTAGCTGCCTGGTTGCCAGACTCATCGTCAAGTTGATGACCTGAAAACTAACATTGCGAACTCAGCGTCGCGAAATTACTCGCGTCTAAAGCTGAGAATAGCCCTTCCTATTGGATTTCCTGGTACTAACGGATTCGGCATCCAGGCCGTACTGACGTCGAGCGTGTCTCCATCAAGCTTGTAGAATCGTTCCTGCTCACTGCCGTTCCAGGCTTCATTCCAAGATGAGTCAATCTTTGTAATGAACTTATCCTTTTCTACCCGATACCGTCCTGTATAGGCCATCACAGTGCGGAAGAGTGCCACCACCTTCTCATCTGTGTTCCCTGGCTCCCGCGCCTTTGCGGTAACCAGTACCATCATTCGCCCATCAGAGCCGAAGATAAGGTACCCGTTCGGGTCGGCGCCCCAAGGTTGAGTGCGCTCGTTTGAATCCTGAAGTTCAGTATTAAAAGAAATCAACCGCCAGCAACCGTGGAGTTCAGTGTCGCGCTCAGTCATATTTCCTCCCGTAGCACCGCCAAAGCATCCTTAAATCCTCATTGCTCTTACTGCCCGTTCCAAATTTGCCCGCACAATCACGCGATGAAACGGCGCAATCGTCGCAAGATAGATTCGCCCCAGTCTGTTATGGCAATGCACCACCGTGCCAGCGAGCAGCTCTCGCCCATTTGCCGCATCGGCGCGAAGTTGGATGGTGGCGCGGAAGTCGAGATGCCGGTCGTCCGCGCCCACTACCAACTCCGTCGCGCTCTTTGACAGCAGCGGTAAGTAGCCGATAACCGGCCCACGCGCCGCTGCGGCAAGACCGACGGCGCGAGACGATTTGACGCCGACTGTCACCATCACCACATCGCGGACACGCGTGAGCGCACGAATCCACCACGCCTGCCGCTCGAACGCGGCGCGTGCCAACACCTCTAGATCATCGCTGGCCTCCGCCGGCAGTCGAATTGCAAAGGCGTCCAAAAGGTCCGCGCCCGCGTAAAGCGGCGCAAGCACGCTGTTGCCAGGCATGGGCACGGCGCGCGCTTTGGTCAAGGTAGTGTTCCGGGGTTGGTTCATGGTGTTCAGCAGTCTGGTCGTGTCAGCGGCTCATCGATGTGGGCGACCATCGTCAAAGTGATCGCAGGGTCATAAGCGATCTGCCCGGCGCGCCGGAGCGCCTGCAGACGCTCCCTGATGGTCTCGTCCACACTTCCCGCGACAGAGGCGCCGGCGCGACGACGGCTGATCCTGCTCGCGGCCACACACACCACACTGTCAGCCAGGATGGCATCGAGCCGCTGCGGGACGGTCTTCACGAGGCGAAGGATCATGCGTCGAGTGCGCCGTGGTCGATTGCCATATCTCGATCAATGGGTTGCCGCGAGTATGCCCGAAAGCGGACGGCCACGACAGGCTGCTGGTGGCCGGACCCGGTCCGAAACCGAACCGGCAAGATGGACCACCCTCGGTCGCGATGCATCCGGTTCTGGCTGCTGACCGCTCGGGATCGTGAACAGTAACCTGTGCAAAGTAAGTCGACGTCGCTTCCCTTCCAAGTGAAGCCATGCGCACGGTCAAGATGCCGCGAATGCAGCGGCCACCGCAGGCAGTTTCATCGCTGAAACGCTTTCGCTGAAATCCGCTGCTCGCTGGAGAGCCATCGCCCCGTTCCGCGCTCCGATAACCATGGCCCGGTTGTTGCTTGGTCATTGACGTGCAAGCGCCCCACGCCTTACAGAAGCAGGTCGCCAGGCTGGAAACTCCTGGCGGATGGGGACGCTCCCTAGACTGAGTCGTTCAAAGTTCTCGGGCCTGGAGGCAACGCCGAAGATTCACGCTGCAGCTTGGCCTGCCGCCTCGTCCGGTCGTTAATCACCTGATGGCGCCGGTGGTCGGTCATCTTCTTCCATCCTCGGATTTCATCGAGGGTACGAAAACATCCAACGCACAATCTGGTCTTGCCATCGAAGGGGCACACATCGATGCACGGTGACTTGACGGCCACGGGTCAGGCCGCCGCATGTGAAGGCTGCACCTCAACGGTGACATGTGACAGCCCCTTGAAGCCCTTGAGCGCTGCATGATAGAAGCGCGAGTCCCGCTGGGGTTCACCTGTTGCCACTGACACCACGGCACTCATGTGGCCTGGACCCACCCGCCACACGTGCAAGTCGACAACCTGGTCGCCACGGTCCTCGATAGCATGACGCACGTTCTCTGCCATGCGCCGGTCAGGACTCATGTCGAGAAGGATTGCGCCAGTGTCACGCATCAAGCCGTACGACCAGTTCGCAATCACCAGTGCGCCGATGACGCCCGCCAGCGGGTCCATCCACAGCCAGCCGAACGCGCGCGCCAGCACCAGACCGATGATTGCCAGCACGGAGACCGCCGCGTCAGCCATGACGTGGATGTACGCCGACCGGATGTTGTGGTCCCGGGTCGCTGCATCATGCACGTCGTGGCCGTGCTCATGCTCTTCGAACTCGACTTCATGCTCGCCGTCCGGCATCCGCACGATGGCCTTGAAGGCGTGTGGTTCAGGGATGTCTTCCTTCGATTCGAGATAGCCACCACGGTCCGCGAAAGCGAATACCTGTTGCGTCCCATCAGGCCGTACGGTCGTTACAGATACTGTCGACGCGTCCAGTGGCGAAGTCGCCGCTGCTGGCGCAATGCGGAAAACGGGCGACACACCGTCCTCGAAAATGGAGACGGCAAACACGCCGGACGGGGCGAAAATCTTCTGCACCTCTTCTTCGTGAGCGTGCTCGTCATCACCATGAGCGTGCCCATGGCTATGTCCGTGACTGTGTCCGTGATGATCGCCGCTCAGCAGCCAAACGCTCGCCAGGTTGACCAGCAGGCCGATCACCGCGATGGGAATCGCTTCGCCGAAATGAATCGGCACTGGCGACAGAAAACGCGACACAGCTTCGTACCCTATCAGCACTGCAATCATGGCAAGCACGATGGCACTTGTGAATCCCGCGAGGTCGCCAAGCTTGCCGGTACCGAACACGAAGCGGGGGTCGGCAGCGTGTTTGCGCGCGTAGGTGTACGCGAGGGCCGCAATCAGCATCGCTCCAGCATGCGTCGACATGTGCAGACCGTCGGCAACAAGCGCCAGCGACCCGAACATACTCCCACCGACGATTTCAACCAGCATCATCGCGCTGCACAGTGCAATCACCGCCCAGGTCTTGCGCTCGTTCTCCTCATGGGCCGCGCCCAGAAAGATGTGGTCATGTCCGGCGCCAAACGCGGCGTCTTTGAAATCACTCATTTTCTGCTCTACTTGAAATAGCTGTGAACGACTTCGATGAGCTGGTCAGTCGCGCTGCCGGCCGACTCTTCGTGGGTTTCGGCATCGACGAGATGGGTGCGGATATGGTCCTCGAGCACAACGGCCAGCAGGCCATTCATCGCGCCGCGGCAGCTGGTTATCTGCTGCAGCACGTCGATGCACCCCTGCTCTTCCTCGAGCGCGCGCTCGATGGCTTCCACTTGCCCCTTGATGCGGCGGACGCGGTTGAGCAGCTTCTGTTTCTCGCGAATGGTGTGACTCATTGATGACCTCCGATATACCGTGGGGGAGTATATATCAAATAGGGTGGGGGGGTATACCACACGCTACTATCGAAGGCTTATTGAAAGGGATTGGGCGCGTTAGACTCTGTTTCGCCTTTTGGGGAGTAGCCTTCCTTCCGCCCCGGAAGGAGAGCGCGTCAAGATACTCGGCCTGCGGCCGTGGCGCGCACGACCGGTTCGGTTTGGCGAGACTTCACAACCAACTTCTCCCTGCGACGGGAGAATAAAAAAGAGGAAGAGCTGGCGCTCCTCCTCTCTCATGGCGCCTTAAGCGGCGTCGATCAATCATAGAGCACAGCGGCGATCTTGGGATCTTTCATATTGCTCTTGTCGTACCAGTAGAAGCCCGTGTCGACTTTCGTGGGCAGCTTCTCGCCCTTCAGCGCCTTCACCGCCGAGTCGACGACGCATTTGCCGATGCCGACCGGGTTCTGCGTTATGGCACCGAACATCAGTCCCGAATTGATGTCCTCCTTTTGCTCCTTGCCGGAGTCGAAGCCAATCAGGACGAGTTTTTTGCCCGACTCCCTGACGCCGATCGCTGCACCTACCGCCGAGCCTTCATTAGCGCCGAAAATGCCCTTGATATTGGGGTTGCCCTGGATCATCGCCTTGGCGATCTCGGCTGACTTCAGATGGTCGCCACCGCCATATTGGAGCGAGACGATTTTGATGTTCGGATGCTTCGTC
Organism: Paraburkholderia sp. GAS448; assembly: GCF_050435685.1. Taxonomy (NCBI): domain Bacteria; kingdom Pseudomonadati; phylum Pseudomonadota; class Betaproteobacteria; order Burkholderiales; family Burkholderiaceae; genus Paraburkholderia; species Paraburkholderia sp. GAS448. Next base: position 158,074 of record NZ_JBNDKT010000017.1, on the reverse strand, counting down.
TTCATCTGGTTGAGAAAGCCGTCGCGGCGAGCGATGCCGGTGCGGCTGGTCTGGTCGTGCACGATCACGCCCACTTCACCGGAATTGCCGATCGCCTCGGCCATCTTGTCGGCGGCGAGTGCGGCGGCGGCAAGATTGTCCGTTGCACAGGTTGTCAGTGGAATGTCGCTATCGACGCCAGAGTCGAAAGCGATAACGGGTATGTTGCTGGCCTGCGCCCTCTTCAGGAGCGGAACGGCCGCCTTGCTGTCGAGCGCGGCGATGCCGATCGCCTGGGGCTTCTTGGCAAGCGCGGCCGAGAGCATGTCGATCTGCTTATCGACCATAGCCTCGGTTTCCGGGCCCTCGAAGGTGATCCTCACGTTCTGGGCCTGCGCCGATTGTTCAGCGCCGGATTTGACGGCTTGCCAAAACTGGTGCTGAAATCCTTTCGAGATCAGCGGGATATAGGGTTCATCCGCGTGCGTAAGAGTCGTCCCGCCGACGAGCACGCCGACACCGATCGCGACACCGATAAGTTTTCTTTTCAACATGGTGTTTCTCCTCCTAAGTTGGGCCATCAACCTTCAGCCGTTGCGGGAGCCATCGGGCGCTCCTTTTTTGATTTTGTCCTGTGCAGGGTCAACTCTTCTTGCGTCGCAGGATATCGGCATAGACCGCAAGAATGATGATGAGGCCCGTCACCACGATCTGCCATTCCTGAGCGACGGACATGATGCGCAGGCCGTTGGTCAACACGCTCATGATAAAAGCGCCGATGATCGTGCCCAGAATCGTGCCCGAACCACCGCTGAGTGAGGTGCCTCCGATGACGACGGCGGCGATTGCCTCAAGCTCATAGCCCTGGCCGAGCGCCGGCTGGGCCGAATTCAGACGCGAGGCGATGAGCAGTCCGGCGACACCGCAAATCGCACCGCTCAGGCCGTAAATAGCGATCTTCCAGCGATCGACATTCACGCCGGAGAGGCGCACGGCTTCTTCATTGCTGCCGAGCGCGAAGGTATAGCGGCCGAGCGCTGTGCGATTGAGTGTGATCGAACTCGCGACCGCGAGGAAGAACAGAATCAGAACCGCGTTGGGAATGGGAACGCCCGGCAGCACGTGACCGATCAGCGAATCCTGCGAGATCATGTAGAAGTTTTCGGTGTCGGTGAAATAGATCGGCTTGTCGGCCGAGACAACGAGCGAAAGCCCTTTCAAAAGCATCATCATGCCCAACGTGGCGATGAAGGGCGGGATCTTCAATTTCGCCGTCAGGGTTCCTGAAGTCATTCCGCAGAGTGCGCCCGTCCCAATCGCAGCGACGACCCCTGCCCCCATCGGCAGGTGCCAATTGGTGAGAAACACGCCGCAAATGACCGCCGTAAAGGTCATCAGCGTGCCGACGGACAAATCGATGCCGCCCGTGATGATGACGAATGTGCAGGCGATCGCCAGAACGCCGTTGACCGCGGTCGCCTGCAGAATGCCGAGGATATTGTCCATCTGCATGAAGGCGGGCGAGGCGAAACTGAAAAAGGCCAGCAGCAGGATCAGGCTCGCGAAGGCGAGCAGCTTTTGCAGGGCGGTCGGCGCGAAGACGCGAGCCCTCAAGCCAGAGGCCCGTCTCTCATTAGCCAGCGCCGCAGTATCAGATGGCTGTGTCATGTATTTGACCTCTTGAGGCTTACGCCGCTTTCAAGGATTCGCGCTGCGTCGCAAGTTGCATGATGCGTTCTTGCGTCGCTTCGCGGGCGGAGAGTTCGCCGGTGATACGACCCTCGCACATCACAACGATGCGATCGCTCATGCGCAGGATTTCCGGCAGTTCCGACGAGATCATCACGATCGCCTTGCCTTGCCCGGCGAGCGAGCGCAAAAGCTTGTAGATTTCGCTCTTGGCGCCGACATCGATGCCACGGGTCGGCTCGTCGAAGAAGAGCACATCACAGTTGCGCTCAAGCCATTTTGCAATGACGATCTTCTGCTGATTGCCGCCTGAGAGAAGCCGTACCGGCTGCGCCGCGGAGGGTGTACGAATGGCGAGCAGATTGATGAAATGGGAAGCTGTCTTGCGTATCTGTGCGCGGCGCAGGAAAAAATTCAGCGACAGGAATTTGCCCAGGTTGGACATCACGATGTTCGACTCGACGTCCATTCCGGTCGCAAGGCCGAACCGCTTCCGGTCTTCCGAGAGATAACCGATACCGCGTGCCACCGCGTCGCTCGGCCTCCTGATCGCTGCATTCACGCCTTTCACCAGAATCTCGCCGGATTCGATCGGGTCGGCACCGAACACCGCGCGGGCGACCTCGGTGCGACCCGCACCCATCAAGCCGGCAAAGCCCAATATTTCGCCTTTGCGCAGCGTGAAGCTCACGTCCCTGACCAGCGGGCCGGCGTTGAGATGTTTTACCTCGAGCGCGACCTCGCCCCTGTCTGTGGCGCCCTGAAAAGGTGCGACGTCGGTCAACGTTCTTCCGACCATCATGCCGATGATCGCTTCGACGCTCGTGTCCCTGGCGGCGACGGTGGCCACATATTCGCCGTCACGAAGCACGGTGACCCTGTCGGCAATCTGCTTCAGTTCATCCATCTTGTGTGAAATGTAGATAACTCCGACGCCCCGCTCCTTCAACTGGCGGATGATGCGAAAGAGCTCGGCGATTTCGGCGTCGTTCAGCGCGGAGGTCGGCTCATCCATGATCAGGACGCGCGAATCGAAAGATAAAGCCTTGGCGATCTCGACCATCTGCTGGCTGGCGACGGTAAGCGCGCCGACCATGGCGCGCGGGTCGAGATGCACATGCATGCGGGCGAGAATGTCGCGTGCTTGCGCGTTGAGCTTGTCTTCGTCGAGGAGCAGGCCCAGGCGTCCGCGCGGCTCGCGGCCGATGAAAATATTCTGCGCGACGGTCAAATGATTCATCAACTGCAATTCCTGATGAATGATGCCGACACCCATGGCCTGCGCGTCACGCGGGCTCAGGAACTCAACTGGCTGGCCGTCATAAAGAATTTCGCCCGAATCCCGGGTGTATACGCCTGCGAGTATTTTCATCAGCGTCGACTTACCGGCGCCGTTCTCGCCCATCAACGCGTGGACTTCGCCAGCCATGAGCTCGAACTGGACCTCATGAAGCGCCCTCACGCCGGGAAAGCTCTTGCTGAGCTTATTGACGGAAACGAGCGGGATCATGGTGCGGATACGACGACAATTGCGCGACGTCCGCTGGCCTCATCGAACAAGCGAGCCAGAAAGGCACAGGGCGTACGCCGCCATTCAGAACTGAAAGCGCAACGAGAAGCCAGACACATTGCCAAAGCCCCTTTAATCCAACGTGCAGCGATCCTGAGATGCTGCACAACAGTGGTTCAGTTCACGCATTCCTCATCGTGTGCGGCGGCAGAAAAGCGTGTACATCACACACGGTTAAATGTCGCCCGCCGCCGATTGCGGTCGGCGTGGGTCACTATGGTTCGAAAAGATCCGACCTTTCGCTCGCAGACCGGTGCAACTCGGCGACGACCTGATCGAGATGGTCATGCATCGCTTTCGCAGCCGCGTCGGCCTTGCAGCTGCGAATGGCTTCGAAAATACTCTCGTGCTCCTCGAGCGTGTGGACAAGCCGCTCAGGACTCGCCAGCAATTGCCTGGCGCGATCCAGCGCGTTGCGCGACACCACAACGATTTCCTTCACTCGCGGCAGATTGATCGAGTCAAAGAGGATCTCGTGAAAGGCCAGATCCAGTACATGAAATCTCAGGCGTTGGCCACTCGTGACCGCTTCGCGCTGCTGATCGAGATTGAGAGCCAATGCCTCTAGCGTCGCACTATCACGCATGAGCGTGACAGTGCGCACAGTTTCGACTTCGAGCGCACTGCGTATGAACAGATGCTGACGGATGTCCTCAAGGGAGATCGGTTTGACGCGCGTGCCGCGCTGCGGCAACACTTCGACAAGGCCGGCGTGCGCAAGCCTTGCCAATGCGGCGGAAACCGGAAAGCGCGATACGCCCATCCGTTCACAGACCGCCAGCTTGTCGATCATCATTCCGGGTTCCAGCACCAACGTCACAATCGCTTCTCTCAGCGCCTGTTCGACCGCGTCGGTCAGACTGCCTCGTTCGCCGCCCTTGATCTTTTGCAATGCACCATACGGGCTGCTGGCGGCATTCGCTACGACGGATGAAGAGCTCACGGCGCGCTTGATTTACATTGAAGATGCTAGCATGCTAGGAAGTGGATTCAGCGTTGTCAACGCGGGCGAATACTTAGAGGGCCGCCGGTATGTAAGCGCATGTTGCAATCGCATGCACGAGGCCGATCTATCTTCGTTCGCAGGCGGAAGTCGATAATCATCGCCCTCGGAGGGTGCAAAGATGACCACGATCACAAGGCTGTCCGTTCGGGACATTCGCTTTCCCACCTCGCGTTCACTCGACGGCTCTGATGCGATGAACGCCGCACCGGATTACTCCGCCACCTACGTGACGCTCGAAACCGATTCGTCGGAGACGCTCACGGGCCACGGCCTTACCTTCACGATCGGGCGCGGCAACGAGATCTGCGTGAGCGCTGTACAGGCGCTCGCCCCGTTGATCGTTGGCAGGACCCTCGAGGATATCGCCGCGAACATGGGCGCTTTCTGGCGCGCGTTGACGTCGGACAGCCAGTTGCGCTGGATCGGTCCGGACAAGGGCGCCATTCATCTGGCGACGGCGGCCGTCGTGAATGCCACCTGGGACCTGTGGGCAAAAGCGGAAGGCAAACCGGTGTGGAAGCTGCTCGTCGACATGAGTCCGGAAGAACTCGTGCGTTGTCTCGACTTCCGCTATGTGACCGATGCAATTACACCTCATGAAGCCATCGCGATGTTGCACCGCCACAGGCAGACCAGGCGCGAGCGCGAAGAGGAAATGCTCGCTCACGGCTATCCGGCCTATACGACCTCGGCCGGCTGGCTCGGCTACGATGACGACAAGATTCGCCGGCTCGCACGTGAAGGCGTCGCTCAGGGCTGGACGCACTTCAAACAGAAGGTGGGCGGCAATCTCGAAGAAGATGCGCGCCGAGCCCGCATTCTGCGTGAAGAACTCGGCGGAAACCTGAAGCTGATGATGGATGCGAACCAGGTGTGGGATGTCGATGAAGCGGTCGCGCACATGCGGCGCCTGGCGGAATTTGATCCGTGGTGGATCGAGGAACCCACGAGTCCCGACGACATTCTCGGCCACGCGGCCATCCGGCAGCGGCTCCGGCCCATTGGCGTCGCGACGGGCGAGCATTGCCATAACCGCGTGATGTTCAAGCAACTGCTGCAGGCACACGCAATCGACTTTTGTCAGGTGGATAGCTGCCGCCTGGGCGGTTTGAACGAGGTGATCGTCGTCCTGCTGATGGCGGCGAAATACGGCGTACCGGTGTGTCCGCACGCGGGCGGCGTCGGCTTGTGCGAGTATGTCCAGCACATTTCGCTTTTCGACTATATCTGCGTGTCGGCTTCGCTAGAAAACCGGGTGCTCGAATATGTGGATCATCTGCATGAGCATTTCGTCGATCCTGTTCTGATCCGCAACGGCCGTTACATGCCACCGCAACGTCCCGGCTATAGCATCGAAATGCATGCGGCATCGCTTGATCAGTATCGCTTTCCTGAGGGTCCGGTCTGGCGACACTAAAACAGTCCACAGCAGGAGCGCGGCCGCCCCCGGCTAACGAGGCTGTCGGCCGCAACTTCCACCCCTCTCGCTTCATCTACGAATGTTATGAAGTCTTCGGTCGCACAAGCGGCTTTCAGTTCGTCGGCACATTGGGGCGTTCCCGGCCGTGGCGGTCGGGAAGATCGTGCATCTATGAGCGCTCGACCTCATGACGACCGATTGCGCCCATTGTGACATGTTGTCCGACTCGCGGTTTTGGGGATTCTCTGAGATTCCATATCCCCCAAATCGCGATGAGCAGGCCCAGTCCGAAACCGATGCCCAACAGGACGTACGTATCCATATCAAATCCTCGAAATATCGTTGCTGCGCTGGCCAGTGCATCAGTGGTGTCGGCTACATACCGCCACAACGCAAACGTGTTGTGTCACTGGTTCGATGTTGCATGCCTGTCGACGGCACCTTGCGCACTACAATCCGTCGCCGAATACTACCTTCACTTCCTTTCAGAACGCATGGATGTTCCTCGCCCTTGAAACCGAAGGTCTCGCCCGGTCTGCGCCGGGTTGCTTTATGGGAACCTGAACTGCTCGTCATGCTCGCTGACTGTGATGCCGGGAATGTCGTAACGGCGGCGCAGGCCGGCACGCAATTGGGGTCATCATCTCCTCGTGGTGCCGAAAGGACCGCAGTCGCGCTCAAGACCGTCGCCAGGGATTTCACGCCAATGCCCGCATCCATCCGCAACTCGCTCGCCTGGATCTTCGAAGCGTTTGAGCGCGATTCAACCTACATTCACAAGCGGATGTTCGGCTGCGATGCCGCATATATCGACGGCGTGTTGTGTCTGGTTGCCGCCGATCGCGGCGAGCCCTGGAACGGCTTGCTGGTGTGCACCTCGCAAGAGCGCCACGCCGCTCTCATTGATGAAATGCCCGCTTTGCAGCCGCATCCCGTGCTCCGAAAATGGCTTTATGTGCCACAAGACGATCCGGCGTTTGAATCCATTGTGGAAAGGATGAAGGCGCTCGTGCTCGCGCGCGATCGGCGCGTGGGTGTCGAGCCGAAGCCGCGCGGACGTGGCGGAAAATCCCCGTTTTCAAGGAGATAGGGCGTCGCGGCCAGCGGTCCCGCCAAATGAAGTCCTAACGCTCACCAGCCAACGCATAGTCCTCTTTCATGACACGTCCCTACCCACTAGCGACCTGCTCAGGCATACCCGACGGCCGCATTGATCAGCGTGGGACGCGGTTGCCGATGCATGCGAGAGGCACTGTCACCCAAGCTCAATCGGCTGCCCATGCGGGGTACGGTGTGCAGCGACGTCCCACGCATTCCGACGCTGCAGGAGCATGTCGTCTGTCACGAGTCCCTTGATGGTGCTGATGCGCTCCAGTGCCGTCAGCCAGTGACTGTAGTAAGTGTTGCCACGGTCCGGGTCGCCAGCTGCCTGCGCATCGCAGATTGCCTGATTCAGACATTCTGCCCATTCTGCCCAGGTGAACACGCCGCGCTTGTGCAAGGCGACTGTCATGGCAAACGCCTGGGCTTCCCACGGCGCACTGAAAACGGGCCCTGCGTCGTCGCAAGGCAACGCCGGCAAGGCGGTACGCAGTTCAGGCAGCTTCGGCCGGGAGGAAGTCATGTCAGGCAGGCCGGACGCCCGGAAAGTCGAGATAGGGTTCCCAGCAATCGACGCAGACCGATGTCGCTGTCGTATCCGTCCCCCAGAGTTCGGAGGCATTGAAGCGCACGGTATAGAGCCATTGCGGTTGTTCGCCGAGCCCGACCGCGTTGGCATCGGGAAAAACGTGCGCGCCGTGCACTGCGATGATGTGCCCCCGTCGGCCGCGGCAATAGCGCGGCAGACGGGTATGCGTGGATGGATTCAGCTGACGGGTCTGCACCCTGTCACCGACCTTAAAGCGTGCACCGGCGGCCGCGGGGCGATTGACAGGGCTGCCTCGGAGCAGCGCGGCGGCTACCTCATCGGCCATCAGCACTCGAGGGACCGGCGCCGCCGCACTCCTCGACTCGCCGGTGCCGATTTCCTCCGCCGTTGCCAGCCCTGAGCTCAGCAGCAGCTTTTTTAGCGCTTCGAACCAGATCTCGTAGTAGCTGCTGGAAAGGTATTGCGCCGGCGGCAAGCTCTCCCGTGCGGCACGAGACATGTCGATGTTCCACTTGCCGACTGCGCCCATCGCCAGCGTGATCGCCAGCACCCGGCGCTCCCAGTCGGCGTGAAAGAGCGAGACGTCGGCTTCCGGCAGTATCGGGCCGAATGCCTGCATGCCGCCGAGGTCTTGTGCGCCGTTCATGCGGGCTCCCGTTTCGATTCCGGTGTCTTCGGCAATCCTGTGCCGATCATCGAGTCACGTGTCACCAGTTCTGCCAACGCCTCCTCGGAGAAGCCACTGGCTCCGGGAGGCTGCATGGGCAACACCAGATAACGGACCTCCGCGGTGGAGTCCCACACGCGAAACTCCACTTCGGCGGGCAATTCGAAGCCGAACTCCTTCAACACGCCACGCGGATCCATCACCGCGCGCGACCGGTACGGCGCCGACTTGTACCAGGCAGGTGGAAGCCCAAGCACCGACCAGGGATAGCACGAGCAGAGCGTGCAGACCACCATGTTGTGCAGGGCGGGCGTGTTCTCCAGCACCACCATGTGTTCGCCCTGCCTGCCGGTGTAGCCGAGCGAAGCGATCGCAGCGGTAGCGTCGTCGAGCAGCCATTGCCGGAACGCCGGGTCGCGCCATGCCTTCGCGACCACGCGCGCGCCATTGTGCGGCCCGACCTTGTGCTCGTATGTCTCGATCAGGATATCCAGGGCACGGGGATCGACGTACCCCTTCTCTACCAGCAAGGATTCCAGCGCACGCACACGCAAATCCATCTCTGACAACGCAGTACCATTGTGGTCATGAGCGTCTGCATGCGCATGCTCCTGCTGATTGCCTTGAGAATCGTTACGGTTCATCGAAGTTCGCCCGGAAGATTGCCCGACAGTGCGAGTATGGTTGGTGCAGGACGCAAACGCAAACCGGCCTGATACGCCCCGCCCGCGAGCCGCGCGCTGCAGAATTTCGTGGCCCGTCCCGGTTTGCCCCCGCTATTGCCTTTTAGACTGCGCACTTTCACTGCAAAGTAGCCTATGATCTGCGATGGAAGATTCGTGAATCGAGGTAACGATTACCTCCGGCCGTCCCTTCGGTCGACGACGTCATAGCGTTCAGTTTGTTTCATTTATTTCCCGCACAACACGTGTTGCTCGAAGCGGGCGCCTTCGAAGTTAATCTGAGACATCAGCTTGCAGCGGTTGCCCCCGGTTGGAACCAGGGGAGATTCCGAAGCATTCATACGGCTGGCGCGCCCCGATGAGGCCTGTTCCATACCGCCTCAAGACTCCTGAACACTTTCTTTTGAGACCGCGACAAGAGAGCGGCGTCGACTTGTTCCGCTAAGGCAGAGAGGAAGAATGACATTGCAAGTCCAGATCCAGAGCCGCCAACGACGCTAATGGCAACGTCTCGGGCGCTTCTGAAAGCCGCCGCGGCCGTCGGTGCGGTCGCCGCGATGCCTCTCGCGGCGTTGCTACCGAGCGCGCCGCGAAAACTTCGGTCCATAGCGACCGCAACAATGGAGATAAGGCGATGAATACTGTAAAGACCAAGGACGGCATCGAAATTTTCTACAAAGACTGGGGCACGGGACAGCCAATTGTCTTCTCGCACGGCTGGCCACTGAGCGCTGACGATTGGGACGCGCAGATGATGTTCTTCCTGAATCAGGGTTTTCGGGTCATCGCGCATGACCGCCGAGGTCACGGGCGCTCGACCCAGACTGCCGACGGCCACGATATGGATCACTATGCTGACGATCTCGCGGCTGTTACCGCGCATCTTGATTTGAAGAACGCCGTCCACGTTGGGCATTCCACAGGGGGCGGCGAAGTCGTGCGTTATCTGGCGCGTCACGGCGAGAGTCGCGTGGCCAAGGCCGTGCTGATCAGCGCCGTGCCACCGCTGATGGTCAAAACGGATGCGAATCCTGGGGGCCTTCCCAAGGAAGTCTTCGATGGTTTGCAGGCACAGGTAGCCAACAACCGGTCGCAGTTTTATCGCGACCTGGCCGCGGGACCGTTCTACGGCTATAACCGGCCGGGCGCCAAAGCGTCCGAAGGGGTCATCCAGAACTGGTGGCGCCAGGGCATGGAAGGCGGCGCCAAGGCGCACTACGATGGCATCGTCGCCTTTTCCCAGACGGATTTTACCGAGGACCTGAAGAAGATCTCGGTCCCGACACTGGTGATGCATGGCGACGACGACCAGATCGTGCCTTATGCCGACTCAGGGCCGCTGAGCGCCAAACTGCTGCGCAATGGGACGTTGAAAACCTACAAAGGCTTCCCGCACGGCATGCCCACCACGGAAGCCGAAACGATCAACGCTGATCTCCTGGCGTTCATCAAGTCCTAAGCCGTCGGGTATTCCTGAGCGGTCATACCGGCTCGCAGCAACGTCGGCAGTTTGAAGAGGGTAACCGCGTTTGCTCCCGGAAACGCGGCCTTCCATGAACCGCACGCACGACTCGCGAACTTGCGCGAGACGGGGATTCGTGGGAATCCCCTTCCATAGCGGGTGTTTCGCTATCTCGCGAAAAGCCGTGAGCCGTTACCGGCAGGCAATCCTGCCGATCATTTCGTTTCAGCAGGAGGCTCTCACGGCCCGTATGCCTCCGCTGGCTCGACTTCCGGCAACTCGTCGACCGCTTCGTCCGTTACGCCTTCTGCGCTTTGGTGGGATCGTTCCGGCGCGTTGATCACTAGGCCTGGCTTCTTTCCCATACCTTCGTCGATCCGCTGCTCGACATACGGAAAGAAGGGATTCGACGCGATCCGGAACATGGCATCAAGCGTGAGAATCAACGCGCCGCGCTCCCCGCGCGCAGCGAGCGCCCCGAGATTCACGTTGAAATTTTCATCGGTGTCGGGTGAAGTTCCATAGACCGGGTCGGTCACAGGGAATGGTAGGGCGATGTGAGATAACGAGAAAATGTCCGGCGGATAGTCGATGCCCAGCGGCCGCACGTGTTCTTTGACTTCGCTTGCCTCAATGGTGCGCTCGACGGTCTGTGCCGAGTCCGGGCCAGCGTTGCCAATGATCGTCGTCCGGTAGTTCTGCGGCCCGGCGCGTACAAGCCGGCCAAGCGCGCCGTAGGATGCCGCGCGTAGAAAGGTGCGAAATTTCACGCTGCGGTTGACATCGAACAGCACAATCTCGCTGCCGTTCTCAGGAAGCTGATCATAGAGCGCCGACATCAGCGCGGGACTACTGACCGTGGAATCGATGACAGACTGGAACGTCAGGACCGGCGGCAGTTCGACCAGCCGGTTCTCGCGGTGCAAACGCTGTATCTGATCCTGAAGTGCCTGGGTCAGCAGGAAGGACTGACGTGCACCGTTGACCGGAAAGGAATTGTATTTAAAAGGGTTGAACTCGGGCACGACCCCCATCCAGGCGGCCCTGGCGAACGCCGGTAAAACCGCCGGAAGCCCGGCCAGTCCCGCGAAACGGGCGAATCGAGTCACTCCGATCATGGGCGAGATCAGCACAATGCGACTAGCGCGCGTCAGAGATTTATCCTCAATGGCGTCCAGCGAGTACTGCAGCGCGAGGGTTCCTCCATTTGAGTATCCGACCAGTTCCAGCGGCTTGTCCGGGCCGACACGCCGGCGTGCTTCGCGTACGGCGAGGCGCGTCGCTGCTGCCCAGTCGCGCCACTCGATCTGGGTGAGCGCCGCCGGAACCGTACCGTGTCCCGGCAGGCGGATGCCGATTGCGACAAAGCCATGATCACGGTAGTTGCGGGCGATGTGACGCAGGCTATAGGGCGAGTCAGTCAGGCCATGCAGCAGCACCACTGCGCCGACAGGCTCGCCCTTCGGTTCGAGCACGTAAGAGCGGTTCCAGTTCTGCGCAAAGTGTTCCGGATAGATCGGCGAGCCCTCGTAGTACCGGTTCGAAGGGACGCGTGAGGCGGCGTCCAGCTTCTCGACGACGTTGGTGCGAACCTCGTCGAATACCCGGGACTCCGCCGCCAGGTAGCCGTTCCAGTCGCTGGCGTCCATTTCCTTGACTGTCATCTCACGCGGTACGTAGGTATGCCAGACGGCGAGGCCCGGTCCTCGCTGCGAAGACCAGACGCGAAACCCCAGCGCGCCTATGATCAGCAGGACAACGATCAAGACGCTTATTTTTACCACCTTGAATGCTGCGCGCCGCATTGTTGTCCTCTCATCGGGGTTGCGAAATTCCTGTCATATTCTGCACGGATTGGGGGCCATCGCTTGTCCACCGGCTCAGATCGTCAAACTGCCGGTGGCGAGACCATAAAGGCCGAAAACGACTGAAATGGCGAGCAAAATGAATATGAGAGCACGATCAAATTGCCGAACCTGCAGGACACCGCGGTTCCGCTTACATCGCGGTTTTGCTGGGCTTCAGGGCATCCTCAAGTGTTGCCCGAAACAAAGCGACAGACTGTGCGCCACTGATAATCTGGTTGCCAATCTTCACCGACGGTACCGAGTTGACGCCATGCTCGATTGCCTGAACTTCAAGCGCACGCACTTCGTCTACGCCACTGTCTGATGCAAAAAACGCTTCGACCTTGTCTCTCCTAAAGCCGGCAGCGACCGCGATCTCCGTCAACACGGCAACGTCTCCAATATCGCGCCCAGCGGAAAAATACGCATGGAAGATCGCCTCCACCAGCGCCGCTACATCGTGTCCTTGCTGCAGCACCCATACAAGCCGATGCGCCGCGAGCGTGTTCGGCGTGCGCCTGGTCAGCGCATAGTTGAATTCCAGACCGACCTGACGTCCGGCCTCTGCGACTTGAACATCCATTGCTTGCGAGCGCGCCCAGCTTCCAAACTTCGCAGACCGGTATTCCTTACGGTCGAGACCTTCGACGGGCATACCCGGATTCAATTCATAAGGAACGAACACGAATTTAGTTTGCTCGCCGGCATTCGCTTCGCTAATCGCTTTCTTCAGTTTTTCCTCGCCAATCCAGCACCAGGGGCAAATGAAATCGTACGTGACCTCGATATTCAGCTTGTCCATCGAACATCTCCAAAAGGGATTGTTTGCAGAAGCACGATAGTGCGGTTGCCAGCCGACAGGAATCGCAACGTGAGGCAATGCACCTTTGCGTGGCGGGCAGTGAGATGAGGCGAACGGCGCAGCGTGCTCAGAATAACTCATCTTGTGCAGATAGCCGCTTATTGCCGCTCAGCGAGCCACAGCGTTTCTGAAAGGCTAGCTTTGCATGTCGCGCAAAAGTGGGTTGCGTTACGCCTGGATTCTCCGCTGATTCCGTAACCGCTAATCTTCCTCTACCAAGCCATCGAAGGAGAACGCCATGAACGCCGTAGCTCTGCCGAAAGATCAGACGCAGAATCATCAGGAGCGCCTCATGGCCAATGTCAATCGACCCCGCGCAATTATTGTCGGCGGTTCGCTCAGCGGCCTTTTCACGGCGACAGCGCTGCGCGCAGTTGGATGGGACGTCAAGATCTTTGAGCAGTCGCCCAATGAGCTCGACAGCCGGGGTGGGGGCATCGTGCTGCAGCCTGACGTTCTGGAAGCTTTCCGTTTCGGCGGGGTGCAACTGCCGGCCTGTCCAGGCGTGGACTCCGGAGATCGCATCTATCTCGACCAGAACGGCCGTATCGTCGAGCAGTTCTATATGCCTCAGACGCAAACCTCATGGAGCCTTATTTACAGCGCCATGAGACGTGCTTTGCCCCTTGAAGTCATTCACCCCGGCGAACGTTTCACTCATCTCGAGCAAACAGCGGAAACAGTAAAGGCTCATTTTGAAAGTGGCCGTGTCGAGGAAGCGGATCTTCTGATCGGCGCCGATGGTGCACGCTCCTCGGTTCGGGCTCAACTGCTGCCTGATTCACAGCCCAGTTATGCGGGCTATATCGCGTGGCGAGGTCTTGTCGAAGAAAATGATCTGCCAGCCGAGGCTGCGGATGTTCTCCGTGACCGCTTTACTTTCCAGCAAGGTGAAGCACATCTGATTCTGGTTTATCTCGTACCAGGGGAGAACGGTGCAACCGAGGTCGGCAAGCGGCGCTGGAATTGGGTCTGGTATCGCCCGATGTCAGACGACAGGCTCAGGGCATTGATGCTGGACAGGAACGGGATGCAACGCAGGACGTCGCTGCCGCCCGGAACAACAAAGGATGACGATATCACCGAGCTGCGTTCCGACGCTAGCAGATTGCTCGCGCCTACGCTGCAGGTCCTCGTTCAGGCTACGGCCGAACCGTTCGTTCAGGCGATCCAGGACCTTCGGGTTGAACAAATGGTCTTCGGCCGGACGATTTTGCTTGGCGATTCTGCGTACGTACCACGTCCGCATACCGCAGGCAGCACCGCAAAAGCCGCCACGAATGCCGTTGCGCTAGCTTACGCACTCTCGACTGGCAACGAGCACTTGCAGTCTGCGCTGTCCGGCTGGGAATTACAGCAAAGACGGCTCGGTATCAGCATGTCGGAACTCGGCATCTCGCTTGGTGACCGCATCATGCAGCTTCGACGCTAGCGTTCGCATTTTTCACCTGCATGAGAAAGCAAGACGTTGCCGGGCAGTGCCAACCCGCACCGCCCGGCAGCAGTCGGCCATTCTAGAGCGAACGGTCCTCGCCTGGAAAAGGCCCGGACGATGGGTGCCGGTGTGCTCCTCAATCCGACAAAATGCGAAATTGTTGAGAAGGTAAAGCCTTCGAGAGGATAATCAGCCGGGCGCGAATCGGCGCGCCGCCACGATCATGGCAACCGTCGAATTCACCGCTCTGCGGCGATTATGTCTGACGCATCGAGAAAGATAGCCGCACTCGCCGCGTGGCGTGCCCAGCGCAAAACAGCAAACTGTATGGACCAAGGTTATGGACAAGCTATTGTCGCTTCGGGCGTTCGTGGAAGTCGCTGAGGCAGGCGGCTTTTCGAGTGCAGCACGACGCCTCGATCTGGCGACATCCTCGGTCATGCGCTCCGTCGATTCCCTTGAGAAGGAGCTTGGTACGGTACTCCTGAATCGGACCACCCGCCAGGTGACCTTATCCGACGCGGGGACCTCCTACTACGTCAAGGCGAAAAAGCTGCTCGAAGATATGGCCGACGCGGATGCGTCGGTTTCGGACAGAAGCGGCGAACCGTCGGGTCCACTACGCGTTTCCGTGCCCGTCGCATTCGGTTCCCGACGGATCGCACCTTCCCTCGCCGTGTTCTTGCAAAAATATCCAAAGCTGGAGTTGGACGTCAAACTTAGCGATGCCTTTGTAGATCTGGTCAGCGACCGAATAGACGTCGCTATTCGCCTTGGTGAGGTTGCTTCCATGGCTGACGTCGTCAGCAAGCGCATCGGCATCTTCGCTCGTTATCTTGTCGCGAGCAGCGAATATCTTGATCGAGCAGGTTATCCCGCGTCTCCTGACGACCTGGTAGACCATGAATGTCTTCGATTTACATACACGACAGAACCTCAAGTCTGGACGTTTTCGCGTGACAAGGAAGAAAAACGCGTGCCGGTGACGGGCAGACTCAAGGCAAACAGTTCCGAAGTATTGCGCGAAGCGGCGTTGGACGGTATGGGCATCGCGTTGCTTCCCGACTGGCTGGTGGCGTCCGACGTTCAGTCAGGCGCCCTCACCCGGTTGTTCGCCGAGTTCGAAGCGGGACCGAACAACGCCCAGGCTGTCGTGAGCGCACTGTATCTACCTAATCAGCGGGGCTCGCGAAGAGTAAATGCGTTTATCGATTTCGTGTCCGAACTGGCGGGCGGCCCTCAGTGACTGCGTGGAGTGCTGATAATCGTTCTGGTACGCAATCCACTTGAAGAAATGCGCTCTAGCCGGCGTCGTAACTTCCCTCTCCCAGGGCATTGCCAACCTGTTCGCATCTCTGAACCAACTCTTACGTCCCTCATCAGCAACCGGCATTCGATCAGTACCGGCAAACGCCGGCAACACCAGCAGCACCTTCCTCGATCTTTGCACACCACGCAATGGTGCGTAGCGCGCCGTTGGGATTCCGCCCAAGCCCCGTCCCGCCTACCCTTACATACATCAGCCTAGCGCGCAGACATGCAGCACCGCGGCACGACAGTCAACGGCAAATACGAAATCTCACAGGCTGGTTGCGAAAGGAACAGGTGACGCGTGCGTATCACGCTACGCCTTGAAATGCAAATGGCGGGTCTGCAGGGCGCGTTCCACATCTTTGACGGAGATACACCATGACTAAGCACCTCTTTAAGCCTGTCAAACTGGGCCGGCTTTCCCTCGATCACCGCGTTGCGATGGCCCCCCTCACGCGCTCGCGTGCCGGCCAGCCGGGAAACGTGCCGACAGACCTGAACGTCGAATACTATCGGCAACGCGCCAGCGCGGCATTGATCGTGAGTGAAGCAACGCAGATCTCACAGCAAGGTCAAGGTTATGCGTGGACGCCGGGAATCCACACGGAACAGCAGATTGAAGGCTGGCGTGCTGTCAGCAAGGCTGTCCATGAAGAAGGCGGCCACATGTTCCTCCAGTTGTGGCACGTCGGCCGTGTCTCGCATCCCGTGTTCCAGCCGAATGGCAGCCTGCCTGTAGCACCCACCGCCATGCCGGTGCCCGGAAAGACGTTCATTGTCGACGAGGCCGGCAATGGCGTGTGGGGCGACGTGCCGGTACCGCAAGAACTAACCGTTGAAGGCATCCGGGAAATCGTCGCTGACTACCGGCGTGCCGCAAGCAATGCGATCGCGGCCGGCATGGACGGAGTTGAGATTCATGCTGGGAACGGCTATCTGCTGGACCAGTTCATCAACAGCAACAGCAACCACCGCCTCGATAGCTACGGCGGCAGCATCGAAAATCGCGCCCGCCTGCTGCTTGAAGTCGTCGCTGCTGTCAGCGACGAAGTAGGTCCGCAAAACGTCGCGGTTCGTCTCACCCCCATGGGACGTTTCATGGGTATGGGTGATGAAACGCCCGAGGCAACGTTCGGCTACATCGTGAGAAGGCTCAACGGCTATGGCCTCGCCTATTTGCATCTCGTCGAACCAGCGATGGTTGGGACCATGAAGGACGAGAACTTCGACCCGCGGTGGGACGCCATCATCAAACTGCTGCGAGACGAATACAAAGGCGTGCTGATGATCGCCGGCGGCTATGATCGTGATACAGCCGAAAAGGCGATCGCCAGCGGCCGAGCCGACATCATCGCGTTCGGGCGGCCCTTCATCGCGAACCCTGACCTGCCGGCCCGTCTACGCGACGGACACCCGCTGAATGCCGCCGACAGCGCCAGCTTCTTCGGCGGGGATGTGACTGGCTATATCGACTACCCGACCATGAACTGAGCGTCAGCTTTCCCGGTAGCCAGCCTTAAGACGTTGCACGGCGGGCGGACAATCCGCCCGGCGCATTCGCCTAGCCAGACCGGGGCAATCTTTGTATGATGCGTCCGAACATCCTGGGTACCGAACACATCATGCCGAGAAAAGTACGGACAGTCGAACCAGCGTCGAAGAGCAAGGTGCATGACCACGAGAAGGGCGTCACGCGCCGCCTCGCCCCCGAAGTGCGGGAGCGCCAGATCGTGCTGAAGGCCGTCGACCACTTCGCCACGCACGGCTTTTCCGGCAGCACCCGCGAACTCGCGCGCCAGCTTGGCGTGACGCAGCCGCTTCTCTACCGCTATTTTCCGAGCAAGGAAGCATTGATCGACCGCGTGTACGAAGAGGTCTATCAATGGGACACGAGTTGGGAAAGCCTGATCAAGGACCGGTCCGTGCCGATCCAGGAACGGATGGTCAGTTTCTACTCGTCGTACGCCGGCGTGATCCTGCGGCGCGAATGGATCCGGATTTTCATCTTCGCCGGGTTGACGCGCGAAGGCATCAACTCCAAATATCTGTCGCGGCTGCGCGAACGCGTGTTCCTGCCCGTCATGGCGGAAATCCGCTCGGCCTACGACCTGCCGGCATCGTCCAGCACGAAGCAGCGCGACATCGACCTCGAGCTGATCTGGAGCCTGCACGCCAGCATCTTCTATCTCGGCGTCCGGAAATGGATTTACGGGCTGCCGGTCAGCGACAACGTCGAAGACCACATCGCGCGCCAGATCGACGCCTTCCTCAACGGCGTGCCTGAAGCGCTCAAGCACGCGCAGAAAGCTTCCAGTCAGGCCAAAGCCTGACGCCGGCCGGCACCACAGCCGGCCGCTTGCTTCATCGCCCATTGCGCAGTTTCCTACGCGTTTTCCAGGGTAAACACCGTCGTTATGCAGCTTCCAGCTGCCAGTGCATTTCGCCTACAATTTATCCATCGATCACTAATCGATCGATAAATAGAAGGAGTTTCTGATGCCCGTCTCAAAACTTGCGCACTACTCGATCCGCACGATGGATCTCGAGAAATCCTGTCGCTTCTACGAGCAGATTCTCGGTTTCAAGCGGGGCTACCGCCCGCCCTTCGATTTTCCGGGCGCGTGGCTTTACAAGGGCGGCGATGAAGCCGACTTCGGCATCGTCCATATCATTGGCGTCGATCCGGACAATCCCGCCGGGCTCACCGCCTATCTCGGCGACAAGGCACTACCCGCCACCGGAACCGGCACGCTCGACCACATCGCGTTTCTCGCGACGGGTGTCGAAGACATGTGGAAAACGTTGCAGGCGGAAGGCATCGCCTGGCGCGATCGCGCGGTGCCGAGCCTCGGCCTGCATCAGGTGTTCATCGAGGACCCGTCCGGTGTGACCATCGAACTGAATTTCCCCGCCGAAGAAATCGCCCAACTGGCCGAAGCACATCCGGCCGTCGATCGAGCACCCATCAACGCAGGAGAGTAACCATGGTCAAGCCTTCCGCACGCTCAAAAGCGATCATCGTCGGCGGCTCGCTGGGCGGCCTGTTTGCGGCCAATCTGCTGGTCCGCAATGGCTGGGATGTCGACATATTCGAACGCGTTCCTGAAGAACTGGCCGGCCGCGGCGCCGGCATCGTCACCCATCCCGAGTTATTCGACGCAATGGCCGCAGCCGGGGTCGACATTGATGACTCGATCGGCGTCAAAGTGCAGTCGCGCGTGACATTCGCGCAGAACGGCGCGGTGTTGTCCGAGCGCAAACTGCCGCAGACGCTGACCGCGTGGGGCAAGATGTATCACGTGTTGCGCGCCGCGCTGCCAGACGTCCACTACCATGCCGGCGGCACGGTCGTATCCGTGGAAGACGGAGCCGATCAGGCAACGGTGTCGCTCAGTGACGGCACCGTGCTGCGCGCGGACCTCGTCATTGCGGCGGACGGTTTCAAGTCGGCGATTCGCGAGCAGTTCCTGCCTGACGTGAAGCTTCAGTATGCCGGCTATGTCGCATGGCGCGGCCTTGTCGACGAAGCGTCGCTTTCGCCTGCAACGCGCGAGGCGCTGTTCGACAAGTTTGCCTTCTGCCTGCCCCCGCACGAACAGATTCTCGGCTATCCGGTTGCCGGCCAGGGCAATAGCACGACCCCGGGTGAACGCCGCTATAACTTCGTCTGGTATCGCGCGACGAGCGAAGACATCCAGTTGCCGAACCTGCTGACCGATGAGTCCGGCAAGCGCTGGGTGGGCGGCATTCCGCCAACGCTGATCCGCCGTGAGGTACTCGCCGACATGGAGGACGCGGCGCTCACGCTACTCGCCCCGCAATTCGGCGAAGTGGTGACCAGGGCGACGCAACCGCTCTTTCAACCCATCTTCGACCTTGAAGTGCCGCACATGGCGTTCGGCCGGGTCGCCTTGTTGGGCGACGCGGCATTCGTCGCGCGGCCGCACTGCGGCATGGGCGTCACCAAAGCGGCGAGCGATGCGATGGCACTCGTCAGCGCGTTGAATAGCCAGGCCGGCATTCAGGACGCACTCGCGGAATACAGCCGCGTGCGCACGCAAGTCGGCGCGGCGATCGTCCAGCACGCGCGCCATCTCGGCGCTTATATGCAGGCGCAATTGAAAAACGAGGTCGATCGTGAAATGGCCGAGCGCTATCGCACACCCGATGCGGTGATGCGCGAGACCGCGGTACCTGCACGCTTTTAAACATTCGTTGTGCCTGCAGCGGGTTCAATCAACTGTTGCAGCACCGATAGCAAGTCGTTTCGAAAGGAGACAAAGTGGAACATGGCGCCCCAACCTATCCGATGAGCGCGCGACACGTCGCCAGCGACCCGCCGCCCCCGGCGAATCCGCTGCTCGACGATCCGCGCTTTCGCGCACTTGTGCGAGCGCGACGCACGTTCTCGTGGACGCTCACGATCCTGATGCTGGCGGTGTACTTTGCCTTCATTCTCACGCTTGCGTTCGCACCCGCGCTGCTCGGCCGGCCGATCGTCGACGGCTATCCGGCTACGTGGGGAATTCCGGTCGGCTTCGGTATGTTCGTCTTTACGTTTGCGCTGGTCGCGGTATATGTCGCGCGAGCCAATACCACCCAGGACCGCGCCGTGAGTGAAATCCGGCAAGGAGCACGGCAATGAAACGGATTCCTCTATTGCATGGCCAGCTGTTGAGCGTACCGCTTGTCAGTGCCCTCACCACCCTCACCGCGCTGCCCGCCGCTGCCGCCGAAACCGCGGCGCCAGCGCAATCGCACAATCCAGTCGCGATCGGCATGTTCCTGCTGTTCGTCGCGTCGACGCTGCTCATCACCCGCTGGGCGGCAAAAAAGAACAACAGCGTTTCCGACCACTATGCGGCAGGCGGCAAGATCACCGCTTTCCAGAACGGCTGGGCGATCGCCGGCGACTATATGTCCGCCGCTTCGCTGCTCGGCATTTCTGCGCTGGTTTTCATGAGCGGCTATGACGGTCTGATCTATTCAATCGGCTTTCTCGCCAGTTGGCCAGTCATTCTCTTTCTGATTGCCGAGCCGCTGCGCAATCTCGGGCGATATACGCTGGCCGACGTCGTTTCCTATCGATTGCGGCAGCGGCCGATCCGCGCCTTCGCCGCGTCGAGTTCGATCGTCATCGTGCTGCTCTATCTCGTCTCCCAGATGGTCGGCGCCGGCAAGCTCGTCGAATTGCTGTTCGGTTTCAACTATACGGTCGCAGTCGTGATGGTCGGCGTACTGATGGTGGTGTACGTGTTTTTCGGCGGCATGCTCGCCACGACATGGATTCAGATCATCAAGGCAGCATTGCTGCTCGCGGGCGCCGCTTTCATGGCGATCATGGTGCTCAGCCGCTTCGGTTTCAGCCTGAATGCCCTCTTCTCGCAGGCGATCCTCGCCCATCCGAAGCATGCCGCGATTATGAGGCCGGGCGGCCTCGTGTCGGATCCGGTTTCTGCCGTCTCGCTCGGGTTGGCGTTGATTTTCGGCACTGCCGGATTGCCGCACATCCTGATGCGGTTTTTCACGGTGGGCGACGCGAAGGCTGCCAGAAAAAGCATTCTGTACGCGACGGGCATTGTCGGCATCGGCTACGCGCTGATCGTCATCATCGGCTTCGGGACGATTGCGCTGGTTGCGACGGAACCGCGCTACCACACGGCGTCCGGTGCCGTGATCGGTGGAGTGAACATGGTAGCCATCCATCTTGCGCACGCAGTAGGCGGCAACGTGTTTCTCGGCTTCATCTGCGCGGTCGCCTTCTCGACGATTCTCGCGGTCGTCGCAGGTCTGACGCTCGCCGGATCCTCAGCGGTCTCACATGATCTGTACGCGAATGTGATTCGCCGCGGCTTAGCCACGGACCGCGAAGAAATGCACGTGTCGCGCATCACCACGCTCGTGCTCGGCGTGCTGGCCATTCTGCTGGGCATCGCCTTCGAGAAGCAGAACATCGCGTTCATCGTGAGCCTGACTTTTTCGATTGCGGCCAGTTCGAACTTTCCGGTCCTGCTTCTTTCGGTTTACTGGCGCGGCCTGACTACGCGAGGCGCGGTGCTCGGCGGCTCGCTCGGGCTGATCACGGCGGTGGCCTTGACGATCCTCAGTCCGACAGTCTGGGTGCAGGTGCTTGGACACGCGCATGCGATCTACCCGTACGAATACCCGGCGCTCTTCTCGATGATCGTTGCCTTCGCCGGCGTGTTCTTTTTCTCGATCACCGACAACTCGCCACGTGCCGCGCGCGAACGTGCGTTGTATGGCAACCAGCTCGTCGACTGCGAACTCGGCATGGTGAAGAACGGATAACACCAAAGACAGATACTGGAGACCTTGTCAAGGTTCGCAATTCGTGACCCGCTGCGGCACGCAGACAGCTTGCCCCACCTTGCGAGACAGCCTTACAGTTTTACCTGTCGACACATCAAAAGGACTCGCCATGAAAAAAACATCCGTAGCGCCTGAAGCAATTCGCTCATGAAGATTGCCATTGCGGGTGGCTCGATAGCAGGACTCGCCTGCGCTTTGACGCTGACGTGCACGGGTCACGAGGTGCTCGTCTATGAGCGCTCCGCTGCGCCGCTTCGGGGTCGCGGCGGCGGCGTCGTGGTGCTGCGGCGGATGCTGCGTTTTCTCGAACAGCACGGCCATCGAACCCGCGCGATGCTCTCGGTGCCGACGCACCGGCGGCGCTGGATCGATAGCGACGGCAACGTGACTCGCGACGACCCGGAGCTGCTGCCGTTTTCATCGTGGGACGCCGTCTACCGGTCGCTGTGCAGCATGCTGCCGCCCGGCGCGGTTCACTATGGACACACCGTCGCGAGCGTCGCCGAAGACGCGGACGGCCTCGAGCTCCGCTTCGACGGCGGCCCGGCACCAGCGCGCGCGGACATACTGATCGCCGCGGACGGCACCGGCTCACGACTTCGCGCGATGCTGTTTCCCGGCAGCGCCCCGTCGTACGCGGGCTACATCGCCTGGCGCGGCCTGGTGAATGAAAGCGCCTTCAACCGTGCCGACATCGCAGATCTGATCGAGAACATGACGCTGTTCCCCTCGCAAGCCGAACTGTTCATGACGTTTCTGATTCCAGCGCTGGACGGCTCCCTCGAACCGGGCATGCGCCGGTTCAATTGGCTCTGGTACAGGAATGAATCTGACGCGTCGTCGATCGACTCGTTCCTGACCGGTCGCGACGGGCAACGGCACCACGCATCGGTTGCGCCGGGCGAGCTGTCGGCGCAGTCACTGGCGCACCTGCATCGCGCGGCGCTCGACAGACTTCCACGCAGATTGTCGCAACTGGTGGCCGCGACCGACGCCCCCTTCATGCAAGCCATCTCAGACGCGCTGAGCCCGTCTTTCTCCAAGGGACGCATCGCTCTGGTGGGCGACGCTGCGTGCACGCTGCGGCCTCACACAGGCTCAGGCACCTCGAAAGCCGCCGACGACGCCGTGAGCCTCGCGCAGGCGCTAGCCGCGCCAGGGCAGGACGTCGTGCACGTCCTTGCTGACTGGGCAGCAGCGCGGCGTGCCGCCGTCGAGCCCCTGCTCCTGAAGGGCCCACAGCTTGCCCAGTCGTTCGGGCTCGGCTCGCCATAACGCCCGATCCGGCGCTTCGGTAGAAATCCTCCCGAGCACTGCTTCACCCTGTACGCGCGCTCGCGCGCCGAGCGAGTTGGAATTGCGGCGAAGTCGATCGTACATCGAAGATATCAGGACACGCCGTCTCATAAATAAATGATACAGGGCAGGCCTTAATCTGATGTCGTGGGCGCGAATGTGTCATGGCCGCCTGGTCGGTCCCTGCGAAAACCCGACATGAGGTAACGCTTAAACCATGCTAGACGGCGGCTGTCGTCAGCTGGCTCAGGTACGCATGGATCTGACTGACCACGGCCGCGCCGTCGCCTACGGCCGCAGCCACCCGTTTCGCGGACTCCGAACGCACGTCGCCGACTGCAAACATGCCCGGTATGCTGGTTTCGAGCGGATATCGCTCACCTGCTTCAGGCAGCCCATGCGCGCTGCGGGCGAAACCAGTGACGACAAACCCTCTGTTGTCGAGCTCTGCGCCGCTCGAACTGAGCCAATCGGTCTTCGGGTCCGCGCCGACAAAGAGAAACAGATGACGCGTCGCAATGACTTCGTCGACATCCTCGTTTTCATGCCGGACATGAAGGCGAGTGAGTCCGGCTTCGTCGCCATCAAGCGAACGCAGCGTGCAGCGCGTGCACAGCACGACATTAGACAAGGAGCCAATCCGGTCGATCAGGTATTTCGACATGCTGGCCTCGAGGTCCTTGCCACGAATCAGCACGCGGATACTGCGCGCGAAATTGGCGAGAAACACGATCGCCTGGCCGGCGGAGTTGCCCCCACCTATCAACACGATGTCCTGCCCCTTCACCAGCCTGGCTTCGATGGTCGACGCCCAGTAGTAGGTGCCGCGTCCCTCGAAGCGATCGAAGCCATCCACCGTCGGCTTCCGATAGGCGGCGCCACTCGCGACCACGACCGTGCGGGCGCTGATGCGCTGCCCGTCGAGCAGCGACAGCTGAAAGATGCCTTCATGGCGGCTCACATTCGTGACCTTGCCGGGAATCGCCAGATGCGCGCCGAATTTCTGCGCCTGCTGGAACGCCCGCGCGGCGAGTGCCTGGCCCGATATACCGGTGGGAAAGCCCAGATAGTTCTCGATCCGCGAGCTGGCGCCGGCCTGGCCGCCCGGCGCACGCTGATCGAATACGGCAACCGACAAGCCTTCCGTTGCAGCATACACGGACGCCGCCAGCCCGGCAGGCCCGGCGCCGACGATCGCGACGTCATAGACATGCGACTGCTCGAAGGTCGGCACGAGTCCAAGGCACGATGCGAGCTGCGCCTCGTCCGGCGCGCGCAGCACACAGCCGTTCGGGCAGAAGACGAGCGGAAAGTCGTCGGGGCCGGTTGTCATGCCACCCAGCAGTGTGATCGCCTCGGGATCGCTACGCGCGTCGATCACCATCGCGGGGTAGGCATTGCGGCGCAGGAAACCCTGCAGCCCGATCAGCCGCGCGTCGTCGCCATTGCCCACGATGATCGGTCCAAGCCCCTGCTCGATCAATCCAAGCCGCCGCAGGATCAGGGCGCGCATGATGTGTTCGCCAAGTTGCGCATCGGCCACGATCAACGCACGCAGCTTGTCCGGCTCGATCACTAGCGTCTCGACGTCCGTCAGTGCGACGCCGTCGATCAATGCCGGCTTGCCGGAAAGTTGCGCCATCTCGGCCATGAAGTGTCCGTCTTCATGTTCAGTGACGAGCGTCGAGCGGCCGAAACTGTCGCGCGAACAGATCCTCACGCGCCCACGCAGCAGCACGAACAGGCCGAGTGCAACGTGCCCCGTTTCGAAGATCAGTTCGCCGGCCTTGAACGACATCGGCCTGGCGAACCGTCGCAAGCTTTGAATCTCCGCCGCCGAAAGACGGGGAAACATCTGGTGCTGACGGTACTCCAGCGAGGAATACGGAATATCGAGTTCCGACTGGGTGATCGCGTCGGCGGACAAATCCCGGGTGCTCATAACATGACCTCATCTGGCACATCATCGTGGTGACGGATTGCTGATCACAGCTTCTACCAGCCGAATTTGAGTTCGGCACCTACATAGTCGGCATTACGGGCGCCCAATTCGCTCAGCGACTGTCCGACCTGGAAATGCACGGCCTCCAGCGCCGCGGCGAGGTTCGCGGTGACTGCCCAGTCAGCGCGAAGTTGCGTATAGAAACCCGTCCAGCGGCTGCCCCGTCCCGCCGTGCCCGGCACGACCGCCGAACCTTGCTGGTAGACCGCGTCAGCGGTGGTCTCGCGCCATTGCAGCCCCACGCCGGCCAGCAGCGTCAGCTTGCTGTCCGGTTTGACGATGAGCGATGGCTTGACGTGAACCAGGTTCGAGTAGCCGGTGTAGCCGGCCAGCGAGAAGTAGTAACCATTCGGGAACAGCGGGTTGAACGTACCGACGCGGCCGTCGCCCGGATGGCGGTCGCCCGATGCGGCGTCGATCTGGATGCCGATGCGAGGCGTCCATGGCACGGTCGTCAGCGTGTAGCCGGCGAGCGAACCCACCGCCCACGCGCCGATCGTATTGCTGCCGACATGGCCCGACTGATACATCCCTTCGATGTCCCAGTCGATGTGGTTGACGTTGCCGGAATACCGCGCATCGAATACGTCGCGATGTTCGTCGCCGGTTGCGTCGAGAAACTGCGCGTTACTGCGGTTGTAGCGGGAGTAGTACGCGGACAGACTGCCCGGCCCAACCCCCTTGCGCTCCACGCGCACGCCGCTGAACGTCAGATCGCGATTGGAGATGTCGTCGAAATCCGAATTGTCGCGATACTGAACCGGCTGCGTCGCATAGGCGATCCAGCGCCATGGACCGGTTTCATAGTCGGCCCAGATCGCGTCGAATGCCTGACGCACGTTCGGGCCGTCGCGAACCGAGACGAAGCGCTGCAAGTCGAACGCCATTTCCTGCCGGCCGACGCGGAACTTGAAGGTGCCGGGGCCAAGCGGCTCGGTGATCGCGACGAACGCCTGGCGCAGATCCAGCGGATTTTTATCGACCGGCGTGACGTTGTCCTTGCCGTAGGGGCGCGCGTCTTCGAACTGCGTGAAGATCTGCACATGCGGGCCGAGCCGGACGTCCGCGTGAACCTCCAGACGTTGCAGCAGATACGTATCGTCCTGTGCCGATCCGAGGCCGAACAGCGGCGCGTCGTTCATCTCCAGACGCTCGCGAAGCACCGCGCCGAGCGAGATGTACGCGTCGGGATTGCCGAATAGCGGAATGTACTTCAGCGAATCGAACGGCCGTTTCGGCACACAGGGATTGGCCAATACCGACCAGTTTTCCTGCCAGCGGTTGAACATGATTACAGGCCGCACACACGACGCACTCGCGGGGGCCGAAGTCACGGCGGTGTTGGCCGTGGAGGTATCGTCAGCCCCGCCGAGCGCAGTGTCTGCCGCTGAAGCCGGCAGCGCGGCCGCGAGACCCGTGCTGATCAGCAAGGCACGGGCAGCGCGCAGCGCGAGAAAGCGCGGCGCGAGAAAGCGCGGCGCGCGCCTGCGGGACTTAAGTGACCTCAACGGCTTCGTGGCGCTTGCGTCACTTGCCATCGTGCACTTCAGCGACGTACCGGCCCGGGAATTCGAGTATGGCGGTCGTACCTGTTCCGCTGTGGTACGGCGGGTAGAGCACCTTCGCGCCGGCCGCCTGTGCGCGCTCGACCGTCTGGGCGACATCTTCCACGTCATAACCGGTCGTTTCACTCCCGAACGGGGACGGCAGCTTGCCGTCCGTGACGAACACGACCATATGGCCGAAGCCCGAGTTGATGCGGATCACACGGATCGTCTCGCCCGGCCGGCCGATCACGCCGGCGTCCGCGCGCGGGTTGTCCGACACCACCTTGCCGTGCGAGAAGCGCAGCCACCGGCGAACAAAGTTGTTCGCTTCGTAGCGCGACACGTACACGCGATTGTCCGGCGCGCTCTGCAACGGCGCATAGTTCGGCGCCCTGGTGTGCCAATAGAGCTGCATCGTCAGGCCGCCTGGCCATTGAATGATCGCGTCCTTACCAATCGGGTCGTCGAACGGATCGACGACGATGTCGGCACCGGCCGCACGCGCGGCTTTCACCGCCTGATCGATATCGGTGACCAGATACCCGGTTCGCTCATTGCCGAAGTGGTACGGAATCGGCGTTTCGAATCCGAATACCGAAAGCATGCCGACCGGCGTATGCACATACTGCGACGCGGTCTTGCTCGGCGTGGGCGTCACTGTGAAAACCGCACGTTGGGATGCCTTGCCGCCGAACGTCGCGAGAAAGCTGTTGACGAACGCGTTGAGATCGGCGGAAGCGACATACACGTGAGTGGTGCTGTACTGCGCGCCCATCGATACGTCGGGATATTTCGCGGTGAATGCGGTTTTTCCGTTCGACACCTCCGGCGGCCCGGCATCGGCGAATACGGATGCAACAGGTGTCAATCCAATCAGTATCGCTGCGCAGAGAGGCGCGAGTCGACGGACGTGTGCCGGCGACATCAACCGCCCTCTTTCGTCGAACCCGGCACTACCGGCTTTTGCGCAGCAGCGCCCTTCACTGCCCCAGCGACTTGAACCGTCGGCGTCTGGGCGAAAAACTGCGCCCTGGCAACCGGGATGGCGTGCTCGCCCAACACCATGCCGAGCAATCCGGCCAGCGCAATCAGCGGCGGCGCCGGCGATTGCACCTTGAGCAGCCAATAGAGGAGCCCGACACCGAAGCCGACTCCCAATGAAATGATGTAGCCCATGCTATTCGTCCTTTTTAAAACCAGCTATCAATTCGACCAGTCCGATCCCAGCACCTGTCCGCAGAAATTCAAGCGGCAATAGTTGGGGTCACACCGGTCCAGCACGTCCGCACACACCGTCCCGAATGTCGTCTCCGGACGATGCTCCATGCCACGCGCATAGGCTTTGATGACCTTCTTCTTGAAGCCGGATTCGCGTGGAAAGGCCTGCACGATTTCGTCGCGCTGCTGGGCCGTGAATCCGTCGTAGCGCGCGCCCCGAATATCCATGTGCACGCCGGCGCTGATGAGCGCGACCAGCGGCGACATGTGCTCGGGAATGCCCGGTGTCATGTGCAACGCAATCGCCGCCCATACTTCGTCGATCAAACGGTCGACGACGACGTGCTGACGCAGAAAATCGCGCGCGGCATTCGCGCCATCCACCTCGAACCGGTATGGCGAACGCTGATACTTCTCGTTCAGCCCGACGTTGTGAAACATCGCAGCGACATAAAGCAGCTCGGCGTCGAACGTCAGGTTCTCGCGGTATCCGGTCAGCGCACCGAACAGAAATGCCCTTAGCGCATGATGAAACATCAACTCTGACTCCGTGCCCCGGATCTGATCCGTCGCCGCCTGAGCCAACACACCGTCGGGAATATCAACGCCGGCAATGGTTTTCTTCATGTCAACTCCTCGGTGTCAGCTCCGCTCCCCGGTGTGCCCCGCTACACGCGTGCCGGATCACCCTCATCCGTCGCGGCATAAATGGTCTCGGCGGCTTCGAACTCATGCTTCGTCAGTTTCGCTGCCAGTTCCGAACAGCACACTGTCGGTCAGGGTCGGCACGAAGGTCCTCGCTCGCGTGGTGGCACGAACCCATGGTTATCAGAACGCGAAACAGCTACACCCCAACGCGCCCCAGAAACCATTCGAATCGCTGACCGGCACGTTTTTACGCCATGCCCAGCCGTGCGCGTGAGCATGCACTCCGCACAGATTCACACAGCCATCCGCGCACGCCACGGCAGTCGGCTTATAACGGCTGTAGCCACCGAATTCCGCCACCGGAGACCACGAGGGGCTAACCGGCAGGTCGGGAGGCGCGAGCGGCGCGAATTCGTCGTCGGCGTATACGACTTTGCCGCCAACAACCGTCATCGCCGAGGTCAGAAACCTGATGCGGTTTTCGTCGACGGTAAAGTAGTCTTCGCTGAGTACCGCGAAGTCTGCGAACTGGCCGGGAACCAGCGCCCCTTTACGTTCTTCCTCGTTCGAGAACCATGCGCTGCCTACCGTGTAGCGGCGCAACGCTTCCATGCGGTCGAGCTTGTTCACGCTCGAATACATCGCCGTGCCGCCAACCGTTTTGCCCGACACCATCCAGTAAAGCGAAACGAACGGATTGAAGCTCGCGACGCGCGTGGCGTCCGTGCCCGCACCGACCGGCAGTCCGGCATCCAGCATGCGGCGGACAGGCGGCGTGTGCTTGACGGCCTCCTCGCCATATTGCTGAATGAAGTACTCGCCCTGAAAGGCCATCCGATGCTGGATCGCGATGCCGCCGCCAAGCGCGCGCACCCGGTCGATGTTCTGCTGCGTGATGGTCTCGCAATGGTCGAAGAACCAGCGCAGCCCGTTAAACGGAATCTGGGCATTCACGCGTTCGAATACGTTCAGGAACCGCTCGATCGATTCGTTGTACGTGGCGTGAAGCCGGAACGGCCAGCGGTTCGCCACCAGCAGTTTGACGACAGCTTCCAGTTCGTCCTCCAGCGTATCCGGCAGGTCCGGGCGCGGCTCGAGAAAGTCTTCGAAGTCCGCTGCCGAGAACACCAGCATTTCACCGGCGCCATTGACACGCAGAAAATCGTCGCCTTCGCCGGGCCTCGTGACCTTGACCCACTTTGCGAAGTCTTCGATTTCCTTCCTGGCATTCTGCGTGAACAGGTTGTACGCGATACGCACGGTCAGTTCGTTGTGCTTCGCCAGGTCCATGATGACCGCGTAGTCATCCGGATAGGCCTGGTAGCCGCCACCCGCGTCGATCGCGCTCGTCACGCCGAGGCGATTCAGTTCGCGCATGAAATGCAGCGTGGAATTGCGCTGATCTTCCGGTGCGAGCTTGGGCCCTTTGGCGAGCGTTGCGTACAGGATGCCGGCGTTCGGCCGCGCAATCAGCATGCCAGTCGGGTTACCGCGCTTATCTCGCTGGATCTCGCCGCCGGGCGGGTTAGGTGTGTCTTTGGTGTAACCGACCGCGCGCAGCGCCGCCGCGTTCAGGAGCGCGCTGTCGTACAGATGCAAGATGAATACCGGCGTGTCCGGCGCAATCGCATTGATTTCTTCGAGCGTCGGTCCACGGCGCTCGGCGAACTGGAATTCGTTCCAGCCGCCCACCACGCGCACCCATTGCGGCGCCGGCGTGCGCGCCACCTGCTTGCGGAGCATGTCGAGCGCGTCCGCGAGCGACGGCACGCCGTCCCAACGCAACTCCATGTTGAAGTTCAGTCCGCCCCGAATGATGTGCAAGTGGGAATCGTTCAGACCGGGAATGACCGTGCGCCCCTTGAGGTCAACCTGCCGCGTCGAGTGGTTCACGTGACGCATCACGGCCTCGCGAGATCCCGAAGCGATGATACGGCCGTTCGCGACGGCAAGCGCATCGGCGAATGAACGCTTGTCGTCCTGCGTAGCGATCTTGCCGTTGAAGAACACAACCTCGGCCGGCGTCGGCCCGGAAGTATTGGAATTCATGATGGTCCTCATAGGGAGCGCTCCGCGCTCAAGATGCGGAGCTTTCCGGGGAAGCGGGAAACCGGGAAGCGCACGCTCGTCGCGAGGGCCTTCCTTTGAGCGTTCGAACACCCGTCGCCGCCGGCACGTGGGACAGGATATCGATGCACTGCACTCGAGTCCCGCCGCCTCCACCGGCACGTTCGTGCCGGTGGAGGCTCAATAGATCCGAGGTCGACGCGACCCGATCATTGTTCGAGCCGCTTCGCCGGGCGACGTAATGCGACTGCTTACTTTTTTGCGGGCACGGGTGCCAGAACCTCGTGCTCCCCCGACGCGCGCTGGGGAGCCTTGTGCACCATGGTGTAGGCATAGTCAATGCCCATCCCATACGCACCCGAATGCTCTCTGGCAATCGCCATGACTTCGTTGTAAGTCTCTCTGTGCGCCCAATCGCGTTGCCATTCGAGCAGCACCTGTTGCCAGGTCATCGGAACCACGCCGGCCTGAATCATGCGCTGCATTGCATAATCATGTGCGTCCTTGGATGTGCCGCCCGACGCGTCGGCGACCATATAGATTTCGTAGTCACCTTCGTCCATGGCGCATAGCGCGAACGTGTTGTTGCAAACCTCTGTCCACAGACCTGCCACCACCACCTTTTTTCGGCCATTTGCGGCAAGTGAGTCACGAACCTTTTGGTCGTCCCACGAATTCATGGACGAGCGTTCGAGCACTTTGTGCCCCGGAAACACATCCATCAACTCGGGGTACGTGTATCCCGAGAAGCTTTCAGATTCCACTGTCGTAATAGTGGTAGGAATGTTAAATACTCGCGCGGCCTTCGCGAGGCCTACCACGTTGTTCTTAAGTACCTGACGGTCGATGGACTGGACCCCAAAGGCCATTTGCGGCTGGTGGTCGATGAAGATGATCTGCGAGTTTGCAGGTGTCAGGACTTCAAGTTTCGGATTTGCCATGGCTTTGTACATCCTAAAGATTTGGTGAACATGGGAGGACATGCCGCACTCGCTTGAAGTGCGAGAAAAGCTGATGACCAGTCTATTGAAGGCTCTTCTCAGAGTCCTTGGCAAAGTCCTTAATCGTTCTTAAAAAAGATGACGATCCTAAAATCCGTGGCACGGCGCGGGGCGAATGCCGGCTCAGAACATTTCACATTTTCTGCAGGACTTTATGTGCGCGGCATTCCTACACTTCAATCAGCCGTAGTCGTCGACGCAAGTTTCGCCTATCAACACAGTCGAAGGAATTCGCCATGAAAGAAGCACTTGAAGCAGCAGCGCATCGCGCGGCGCCGTTGAAGACACCGACTCGCCTGACTGAAGAGGAGACCCGCGACATTGCCGTCGCGTTGACGACGTTGCTCGCGGACGTGCGTCGCCGTTCAGCCTTCGAGTGAGGTGTGAAGCCGCGCTTCAAGAAACTGAACGAGCGAGCGCACTTTGCTGGAATGACGGCGATTGGGCAGATAGGCGGCATAGACGAGTGCATCGCCTTGATGAGGGCTCGCATCGAAGTTCTCGAGGAGGCGCATCAGGCGTCCCGCGCGAATCTCGGCGCCGACCAGCCATTCGGGCAACAAGGCGATGCCGCGTCCCGCCATCACGGCCTCAAACAGGATGTCGAGACTGTTCGACAACAGATGGCCGCGCACCTCGACGCGCTGCTCGACGCTTTCCCGGCGGAAGGTCCAGACCTGGCGAGTGCGATAGCCGCCGCCGTACGCGACACGAAGGCACTCGTGGGCTTCGAGCGCTTGCGGTGTCTGAGGCATGCCGCTGCGTTCGAGGTAGTCCTGGCTTGCCACGACGTAGCGCAGATTGTTCGCCAGCTTTCTGACGATCAGGTTGGCGTCACGATCGGGCAGGCCGATCCGGATCGCGACGTCGATCCGGTCGAGCGCGAGATCGGCAAAGTGATCGGCGACGACGACGTCGAGGAACACGCGCGGATTGTCAGAAAGGAAGGCCGCCAGGTGCGGCGCGAGCCGCAAGCGGCTGTAGGTGGACGGTACCGAAATTCTGAGCGAGCCGACCGGCGACGCGCCGCTGTCGAAGACGCTCTCGTCCGCCTCAGCCAGATCGTCGAGCACCTTGCCGACCTGCTCGACGTACGCAATGCCGGCGTCCGTGAGGCTGACCTTTCTCGGTGTGCGGGTCAGCAATGCGGTACCCAGGGAGGCCTCCAGCGAATCCATCAGACGCGTAACCGAGGAGGTGGCCACCCCGAGACGTTGTGCGGCCTTTGAAAAACCGCCGGCGTCAGCCACTTCCAGCAACGTATTCAGAGCGAGGAACTTGTCCATGCATGGCCTCATCAACCGTTTGGTTGCGGACAGCGCAACGCGAGGTTGCATTTTAGACCCATTCTATAAATTCAACGCAACGCATAAGCTGCATCCGTTACATCTCTGGCGCTTGCGTTGTCATCGACATGGCAAAGCGGCGCAACGATCGATGCAGCCCTCAAGCGTTGGGAAATCCAACAGTTGCAACGCGGCAGGCTGATGACCGATCTGGGCGTTTCGCTCGGCAACCGGGTGATGAACCTCGCCCGCTGAGTCCGCGTTTTCCGCTTTTTCACTTCAGGGAGTTGTCATGTCAACCCAGGCATCCAACACGGCGGGCGGCACAAGCCCCGTCAAGCTGACACGCGGCCTCATCGCGCTGTTCGCGTTCTGCTGCGGCGCTATCGTCGCGAACCTGTACTACGCGCAACCGATCACCGAACTGATCGCGCCGGACATTCACATGTCCGGCAATACAGCCAGCCTGATCGTTTCACTCACGCAGATCGGCTACGCATTCGGCCTGTTCTTTCTGGTGCCGCTCGGCGACCTGCTGGAAAACCGCAAACTGATGATCACCACGGCGCTGGTGTCGATCGTGAGTCTCGGCGCCGCGGCTTTCGCTCATCAACCTGGCTTGTTCCTCGCAATCTCGTTGCTGGTCGGATTCAGCTCCGTGGCCGTGCAGATTCTGATCCCGCTCGCCGCGCATCTCGCACCGGACGAGTCGCGCGGCAAGGTGGTCGGCACCATCATGAGCGGGCTGCTTCTCGGCATTCTGCTGTCGCGTCCGATCTCCAGCGTGGTAGCCGGTCACTTCGGCTGGCGCGCTGTGTTCGGTTCCGCAGCGGTGCTGATGGCGATCGTCACCAGCGTGCTGGCGCTGACCATTCCACCCCGCCAGCCGGAACACAAGGCCACCTACTTCGAACTGATCGGCTCGCTCGGCCACCTGATACGCACGATGCCGGTTCTGCGTCACCGCTCGTTGTATCAGGCATTGATGTTCGCTTCGTTCAGTCTCTTCTGGACCGCGATCCCGGTAGAGCTGACCCGGCAGTTCGGACTCTCGCAAACCGCCATAGGCATCTTCGCGCTGATCGGCGCGATCGGCGCAACCTCGGCGCCGGTGGCCGGACGCCTCGCCGATGCGGGTCACACAGTGCGCGCGACGCTGATTGCGCTCGTGGTGGGGGCCCTCGCTTACATGCCGGCATTGATCCATCCGGCGTGGGGCGTGTTCGGACTCGTCACGACCGGCATCGTCCTCGATTTCGCCGTGCAGATGAACATGGTGCTCGGCCAACGCGAAATCTATGCGTTGCACGCGGCGAGCAGAAACCGCCTGAACGCGCTGTATATGACCAGCATCTTCGTCGGCGGTGCTTTCGGTTCCGCGCTCGCCAGCCCGCTTTATGAACACGGTGGTTGGGCGCTGGTCGCCGGCGTCGCCACCGCCTTCCCGCTCATTGCACTGGCGCACTACCTCGCGATCGGCCGTCCGCACGCCGCCCGCAGCACTTGACCGCATCTCCACCCAGGCACCCGGACGACGCGCTGTCCGGTTAACAACATTTCAGCGTGGCTTCAGGAAAATCCGGGACATTGGCGATACGCTAATCAACATAGTCATCTACCTGAACGACGCTCAATCGTTTGCAAAGGAACCACCCTGTCCTCCCTTTCGCCACTGCTCAACGGTTACGACCTGCATGGGCTGCGCTTGCCGAACCACGTCGTGATGGCGCCGATGACACGCGCAGGCATCGCATCCATGGACCGCGCGCACGGCCTGGTGAGTGCCGGTTCTTTGAATCAGGACTTCCAAGACAGGTGCATGAATGACTCGCAAGTCTAGATTGCTGGCGGTGAGCGGCGTGGTCATCGTGGCCGCACTGATCGTCGCCGCTTTGCTGATGTGGAAGGCCACCATCGCACCGATCAGTGCTCCGGCAGCGGCGTCGTTCGACGCGCAGATGAAGCTCGCGGGCGCGCGCGTCGTGGCGCTTGGCGACTGCATCGTGTGTCACACCGCGAAGGGCGGCAAACCGTTCGCCGGCGGCCTGCCCCTTGCCACACCCTTCGGCACCCTCTACGCGACCAACATCACGCCCGATGTCGAAACGGGCATCGGCAGCTGGTCGCTCGCAGCATTCACGCGAGCGGTGCGATACGGCGTCGCCCGCGATGGGCACCTGCTCTATCCCGCGTTTCCGTATATTCACTTTACGCGCATGTCCGATCGCGACATTTCTGCTGCTTACGCGTATCTGATGACGCGCGAGCCGGTCAGCGCGATCGCACCTGCCAACGACCTGATCTTTCCGTTGAACTTCCGGCCTTTGCTGGCCTTCTGGAACATCTTGTTCCTGCACCCCGGCGAGCAGGCGGCGGATGCCTCGAAAGATGCCGGGTGGAATCGCGGAAAGCTGCTGGTGGATGGGCTCGGTCACTGCGCCTCGTGTCATTCGCCGCTCAACGCGATCGGCGGTGAAAAGTCGGGACACGCGTTCGACGGCGGCGTCGTCGACGGCTGGGAAGCCCCCCCGCTGAATGCACTTGGCGCGGCGCCGAAGCCTTGGACCAAAGAACAGCTCGTCACGTATCTGCGCAGCGGCCGCGCCAGCGAACATGGCGCCGCGGCCGGCCCGATGCTGCCCGTCACGCGTGACCTCGCTACTGTGCCTGAAGAGGACGTGCAGGCGATTGCCACATACATCCTGTCGATTCAGAAAGCGCAACCGGCCGTCATGGTTGCCGCGGCCGACAGCGTGGTTCACGTCGATGCGCCGTCT
This sequence comes from Paraburkholderia sp. GAS448, assembly GCF_050435685.1. Classification (NCBI taxonomy): domain Bacteria; kingdom Pseudomonadati; phylum Pseudomonadota; class Betaproteobacteria; order Burkholderiales; family Burkholderiaceae; genus Paraburkholderia; species Paraburkholderia sp. GAS448. The sequence goes on along the minus strand of NZ_JBNDKT010000017.1, from coordinate 122,320 downwards.
GCGGCGCAACGCGGCGCAATCCTGTTCGGCGCATCGTGCGCGCAGTGCCACGGCCCCGCCGCGCCGATGCAATCGATCGGCGAGCGCCCGACGCTCGCGTTCAGCACCGCCGTCAATGCCACAACACCACGCAACGCCGCCCAGATGATTCTCAGCGGCAACGGCTGGCACGGCGAGGACAGCACGAACTACATGCCGGCCTTCAGCGAAATCTATAGCGACCAGCAGATCGCAGACCTGGTGTCCTACATCCGCGCATCCTATTCGCGGCGCGGCGCGTGGAAGGACGTCGAGGAAACGGTGGCCAAAGTCAGACAGGAGAACAACGCGCGATGATCAAGCTTACCGTCAATGGCGTGCAGCACGCGCTGGATATCGATCCGTCGACGCCACTGCTTTATGTCCTGCGCAACGACCTGCGCCTGCACGGTGCCAAGTTCGGCTGCGGGCTTGGACAATGCGGCGCGTGCACGGTGATCGTGGGCGACCGGGCGGCTTTTTCCTGCCTGATTCCCGTGTCGTCGGTCGGCAGCCGCCCCGTGCGCACGATCGAGAGTCTCGGCACCGCCGAGCATCCCGGCCCACTGCAAAAGTCGTTCATCGAACATCAGGCCGCGCAGTGCGGTTATTGCATTGCCGGCATGATCATGCGCGCCCAGGCACTGCTCGATCGCAATCCGCGGCCGACCGAGCGTGAATTGGTCGATCATATGGAGCCGAACCTCTGTCGTTGCGGCACCCACACACGCATCCTCGCCGCGATCCGCGAAGTCGCGCATCTGCCGCCAGGCGACGCTGCGTCCGGCAATCCCCAAGGCGCGCCAAGCCATGGAGGCATGCAATGAGCGTCAAAGACGGCGATATCAACGAAGGACGCCGCCGCTTCATGATGTCCGGCGCCGTCGTCGTGAGTTTCAGTCTGTTTCCGGGCGTCAAGGCGATGGCCCAGGAAGTGATCGCAGACGAAGGCGCCGCGGTGCACATTGCCAAATCGACCGAGGCGCTCGCGGGCAGCCTGAAGACCAATCCGTTTCTCGATGCATGGATCAAGATCGATCCCGCGGGCAAGGTGACCGTCTACACCGGCAAGGTGGAACTAGGCACCGGCATACGCACTGCGCTGCTGCAGATCGCAGCCGAAGAGCTGGACATGGCGCCCACGCTGATCACGTTTTTGACCGCCGACACGGGTGCCTCGCCGGACGAGGGACTCACGGCGGGCAGCCACACCATCGCCGACAGCGGCAGCGCGTTGCTGAACGCCGCCGCCCAGGTGCGCGGCCTGCTCGTCGATGCGGCGGCCAAACACTTCGGCGTCGACAGCGGCACGTTGAAGGTGCAAGACGCGGTGATCAAGACGTCCGACGGCCGCGCGATGACTTACGGCCAGGCAGTCGGCGCGGTCGATCTGCATCGCATGGCCACGCCGGTCTCGCCGTTGAAAGACCCTGCGACGTTCGTCACGATCGGCACATCATTGCCGAGATTGGACATTCCGGCCAAGGTGACGGGCGGCGCGAGCTACGTCCAGGACATATCGATGCCGGACATGCTGCATGCACGGGTGGTGCTGCCGCCGGTCTACGATGCGAAGCTGCTGCGGACCAATTCTCCCGAGATTCTGAAGATGCCGGGCGTCGTCAAGGTGGTCAGGGACGGCAGCATGCTGGCGGTGGTCGCCAAAGGCGAATGGCAGGCCGTGCAGGCGCAACGTGCACTGGCCGCGGGAAGTCAGTGGAGCGCCGGACGCACGTTGCCCGACCCGACTACCGTACACCGCGATCTGAAGACGATCTCCACGGAACACATCGAGATTGCGAACACGCACAGTGCGGCCGGCACCCCCGTCAAAACGCTGAGTGCAAAGTGCACGAAGCGCTACATGCTGCACGGTTCGATCGGCCCGTCCTGCTCGGTCGCGCAGTTCAAGGACGGCTTCATGACCGTCTGGACGCACTCGCAAGGGGTCTATCCGCTGCGCAATGCGCTCGCGGAAATGCTGTCGCTGCCGAAAGAGAAGGTGCGCTGCGTTCACGTCGAAGGATCGGGCTGCTACGGGCACAACGGCGCGGACGACGTAGCAGCGCACGCCGCCTTGATCGCCCGCGAGATGGTGGGCCAGCCGGTTCGCGTGCAATGGATGCGCGAACAGGAGCATACCTGGGATCACTACACGCCCGCGATGGTCACCGAAGTGAGCGCATCGCTCGACGCGAGCGGCAGCATCGTCGACTGGAATTATGCGCTGTGGAGTAGCTCGCACAACGAGCGGATCGTGAACGCGGGCCGGCTCATCCCCGCGCAAATGCTGGAGAAACCGTTCGCGCCGGCGCCGTCCGTGCCGATGGTGCAGCCCGAAGGCGGTGGCGACCGCAACGCGATTCCGCTGTACGCGTTCCCCAACATGCACGTGATAAACAACTTTTCGCCGACCATGCCGTTGCAAACGTCGGCGATGCGCTCGCTCGGCGCGCACATGAACATCTTCACGATCGAGACGTTCATGGACGAGTTGAGCGCTGCGGCCGGCACCGACCCCGTCGCGTTCCGGCTCAGGCATATGCAGGATCCGCGTGCCCGCGACGTGATCCGGCTCGCGGCCGATAAATTCGGCTGGCCGCACGCGCCGCGCAAGGCCAATCGCGGCGTCGGTTTTGCGTTCGGCAAGTACAAGAACCTGATGGCGTATGTGGCGATCGCCGTGGAGATATCCGTGGTGCGCGAGACGGGTCAGGTGATTCTCGAACGCGCCGAAGTAGCGGTGGACGCGGGGCAGATCGTCACCCCCGACGGCATCCGTAACCAGATCGAAGGTGGCCTGATTCAATCCGCCAGTTGGACACTCTATGAAGAATTGCAGTTTGACACAGCGGGAATCCGCAGCTTCGACTGGAGCAGCTATCCGATCCTGCGGTTTTCCGCCGTGCCGCGCAGTTTAAACGTACATCTGATCAATCGCCCGGGTGCGCCCTTTCTCGGCGCCGCAGAAGCGTCGATGGGTCCGACCGCCGGCGCGATCGGCAACGCGTTATTCGATGCGACCGGAAAGCGCTTGCGCGACATGCCCTTGAGTGGCGATAGCCTGCGCCGGCAGATCGACGCATAGGGAATCCGCACGGCGGGCATCGGCCTCGCCACCGCCCCCACTCAGTGCGACAATCGACACTATCCGACCACGCGCGGTCCCGGACAGGCGCAATCAGGCAACTACCCCAGGAATCATTGATGAAGCTGTCATTTGAGGTATTGGAAGTACTCGATGCAATCGATCGCACCGGTACGTTCGCGGAGGCGGCCGAACTTCTGCATCGTGTGCCGTCGTCGTTGAGCTATCTGGTGCAGAAGCTCGAGAGCGACCTCGAAGTCACCCTGTTCGACCGGAGCGGCCGGCGGGCGAAATTCACGCACGCCGGACGGGTGGTGGTCGAGGAAGGCAGGCGTCTGCTGCAAGGTGCCGAAGAACTCGAGCTCAAGGCAAAACGCGTGCAACACGGCTGGGAAGCGGATCTGCGCATCTGCATCGACGAGATCCTGCCTTTCGATGCCATCTGGCCGCACGTCCATGCGTTTTACGAAATGAACATGGAGACTCGCCTGCGCCTGTCCAGGGAAGTGTTGGGCGGTACGTGGGATGCCTTGATCACCCGGCGTGCCGACCTGGTGATCGGCGCCGCGGGCGATCCACCCAACGTGCCCAATCTCGTCGCCCGCCCGATCGGTTCGATGCGCCACATTTTCGTGGTGGCGCCCACCCATCCGCTCGCAGAGCTGCCCGAACCGCTGACCATGGAAACCGTCGCGCGCCATCGCGGCGCGGTCATCGGCGATACCTCGCGCGAATTGGTGCCGCGCACTGTCGGCGCAGCCGCTACGGAGAATTGCCTTACGCTGCCCACCCTTGCCGGCAAACTCGCCGCGCAACTCGAAGGGCTCGCTGTCGGCACCATTCCCGAGTGCCTCGCGGCAGCGCCTATCGCACGCGGCGAGCTCGTCGCCAAGCAGGTCTTCGGCATGCGGGAAGTGACGCACTTTTATATGGCCTGGCGCGAAGACGAAACCGGACAGGCGATGCGCTGGTGGATCGATCGTCTCGACGCGCCCGATCTCGTGGAGCGTTTCGTCGGCCATCAGTACGTATGACGGCTGCCGGAACGTGTCAGGCGCCGATACAGGCCGGCCGGTAATCCTCGTCGCTCACGGCGGCGATTTTTGCCTCCAGCCCGGCCAGCAAGGCCCGCCCGTCTCGAACATCCGGATCGTCCGGGTACCCGCTCAAGCGGGCAAGCGCTCGCGACAGCAACCTGTGCGCCTCGCCCACGCGGTCCTGCTCCATCCAGAGCCGCGCGAGACTACTCGCGGCGCGCAACGCGAGAACCGCCGCGCCCTGCCGGCGCGCCGACTCCAGCGAGGTCGTCAACCATGCTTCGGCATCCGCGTCCCTCTGCAACGTGCCCATCAAGTCCCCCTTCGCACGGCACAGCTCGGCGTAGTACCACCGCTCCCCCGTCTCTTCGCAATGCTGCAAGGCTTCATCGATTGCGGCTAGCGCTTCTGTGTACTGTTCCGCACGCATCAGTGCGCGTGCGAACTGACATAGCAGCATCGTCAGCGGCGCCAGAAAGTCGATGTCGCGAAGCTCGTCCAGCGCGCTGCGAAATTGCGCCAGCCGATGCGGGTGCTCGCCGGACAGCGAAAACAGATACTCGTCGTAGCACGCACCGCAGGTGTGCCAGATCGACAGCGATACCCGCGACGAGATACCCTTCAGCATCGCGAGCCCGCGTTCTGCCGCGGCACGCTCACCGGTGAGCAGCGCTAGCGGCACAAAAACGTCGCCGAGCACATAGCAGGTCACGAGTTCGAAATCGTACTGAAGGGCAGCCTCCAGCGTCTCCCCGGCAAGCCGCATTGCCCCTGCCGTGTCCCCGAGCGCCCACGTCACGCGCGCGAGCAGCGCCCGCGCGACGATGGCCTGGTCGAACCTGAAGCCGATCGTGTTCCACCCGTGAGCCGTGGGTACCCAGGCGCTCAACATCTCTTCGAGCTTCTGCCGAGCCATGCGCTGCTCGCCGACGTAGTGCAGCGCGACGCCTTCCATGCGGCGGCCGATCAGCCTGTGCGTCGCATCGGTGAACTGACAGGCCAGCGCTTCGAAGCGCCGAGCCGCGACCAGCGCCTGACGCGCCTCGCCGCTCGCCTGATACGAGTGCCGTAGCCCGCACAACGCCCGCGATTCAAATCCGGCATCGCCCACGGCGACGGCAAGCGCCAACACTTCGGACCATGCTTCCAGCGTCTGCGCAGTAGGACCCTGCGTATAGACAAGCGCAGCCGCCCAGCTCGTCGTCAGCCTCAAGCGCGCTTCGGCCGGAAAGTTTGAAGCGTTTGCGTCACACGCGGCATCGAGCGCGACGCGCGCGCGGCTACGGCATTCGTCAACCAGAGAAAGATCGAACAGGTACGGTACGACAATCGAGGCAAGCTCGACGCCGACCGCGCGATTGCCAGTGGCCGAAAAAGCCCAGTCGAGCGCGGTTCGCACATTGCCGATTTCACGCATGAAATCCGCCAGACCGTCTTGCAGCGACGTCACCGTCAGATCGTGCCGCGCGCGTTTGAAGCGCTCGCAGAACGACTTTGCGTGAGCCAGTGCGGCGGCGCCGCGCTCGCCGTTGTCGTCGAGCCACTGCAGCGCATAGGCACGCGTCGTTTCCAGCAGACGATACCTCGGTGAAGCGCTGCCGTCGGCGCGGATGACCAGCGACTTCGACACGAGGCCACCCAGCGCATTCAGCACTTCCGCCTGCGTGAGGCCGAGTTGCGCGCCGACGTAGCAGGCCGAATCGAACGTGAACGCATCGACGAACATGCCGAGCCAGCGCAAGATGGCACGTTCGCTGTCGTCGAGCAGACGATAGCTCCAGTCGAGGGTCGCCCTCAACGTCTGATGGCGCGGCAACGCTGTCCTGTAACCTCCCGACAGTATCCGCAAGCGGTCATCGAGCCGCGCCGCCAGCACTTCGATGCCGAGGACAGCGGCACGCGCCGCGGCCAGTTCGATGGCGAGCGGAATGCCGTCCAGATGCCGGCAGACCTCCCCGGTCAGAAAGATGCTACGTTCGTCAGACGAAAATTGCGGATCGGCAGCACGGGCACGGGCGAGAAACAGCTGGACCGCACTCGTCTGCAACACGTCATCGCTTGGGTTTCCGGGGCTGGGCACGTCGAGCGACAGAACCGGATAGACGACTTCGTCACGCGAGCGCAGCGCTTCGCGACTCGTCGCCAGCACCCGCATGCCCTCGCCGGCGGCCGCCAGCGCCTCCGCCATTGCGGCAGCCGCTTCGATCACGTGCTCGCAATTGTCCAGCACAATCAACAGGCGCTTGCCCCTGATCTCATGCGCGATCTGCGCAAGCGAAAGGCCGTACGAAGAAATCTTCATGCCGAGCGCCATCGCAAGTGCGTCCAGCGCAAAGCGCGAGTCCAACACCGGCGCAAGCGACACGAACGCCACACCGTCGGGAAAGCGCGGCAGCATCTGTCTCGCCGCTTCAATAGCGAGGCTCGTCTTGCCGATGCCACCCGAGCCGACTAGCGTCACGATCTGCGCGGGTTCGATGGCGGCCAGCACGTCCGCGACGGCGCATTGCCGCCCCACCAGCGCCGACACATGGAGAGGAAGGTTGTGCGTATTTGACAGGTGTGTAGCGAGGGCGCCCTCGCCCGCCTCTGCTATCTCAGCGCCCACCCCCTTCTTCACGCCGGTCATACGGTAGCCGCGGCCCGGCACAGTCACGATGTGGTCGCGATCCGCGCCCAGCGCCTTGCGTATCGCCGCAATGTGCACCTGGAGGTTGTTTTCCTCTACGATCGTGTCGGGCCAGACGTGCCGCATGATCTTCTCCTTGGAGACCAGCGCCCCCTCCGCGGCGATCAGCAATTCGAGGATGTCAAAGGCGCGGCTGCCGAGACGTACTGATTCGCCATGCGAGCGTATTTCCCGATGCTCGAGCGAAATATCAAGTTGTCCAATTTGAATCATCGCAAGCTCGCGAATCCAGGAGAGTGAATTGATTAAGCGACAGCTTTGCGTATGTCACGATCGTCTGTTCTATGGGTTGTCAGGTCAGGACGGACGCGTGTGCAACCGGAATCCGAAAACTTCGTGAGGATCCTCAGATAGGGGAAATACTACGGGAGTTCGAGCCCGCAAATAGCGCAAAATTTCGATTGATCAAATCGAATTTTTTGAAGCTTCGATCATACAGGACGATGCACTGCGTGTTCCATCAACCAAACCCGGCCTGTATGCCGACGTGCGCTGGGCGTCCCCGTGGCCTATTGCTCCTTGAGAAGACATGGCTCAACTCCTCATGCGCATACGCGCTTGCCTTTGCTACGGCTTTGATCGTCAACCGTCGAACGATCCTTTGCACGAGTGAATCGCGCGGCTGTTTGCGGATCGCCCGCTAGTTTTTCCACTGTGCGCCAAGAATCAGCCCGCAAAAGTTCATGCGGCAGTACTCAGGATCGATCCGCTCGAGCACGTCTGCGCGGACACTGCATGCGTGAGTGCGGAAGAGTGAGACGCTGGCTGTCGATGCCTTGGGGACCAGCGCTTTTAGCAGGATTCACGACCCGCTCAGGACTTTTAAGGTTGCCATACGGCATCATTGCTGCACCAGCGTTCGATCCGTTGTGCCGCTGTCAGGATCTGCCCCACTGGACAGTGCACAGGATCCGTCGCGCGGTGCGGTAACTGAGCCCAATCTGCGCGATTTCCTGACGCCGCCTGGAAACGCACGTAATCTTGAAGGAATCTTCTATGTCTCACGACCCGTTTTCGCCCGACGCCTACGTGGTCGCGGCCGCAGGATCGAGTTGCCGAGGCACGCAGCCATGAGCGCCATGTCCACCTCCACGTGGCGCCTGCCCGGCGCAGTCGGCGCAACCTTGCTCGGCGTGGCGTTCTTTTTCTTCATCATCGGCGTCTTCGGCCTGCCCGCGTCGATCATCGCGCTCGCACTCTTCGTAGCGCTTGCCGTGGCGATCTCCCGGCGCCCACAAACCGAACGGAAACAGCCGTGAGCCTCGATCCCGCCATCCTCGCGCGCATCCAGTTCGCGTTCACCGTCAGCTTCCACATCATCTTTCCGACGATCTCCATCGGACTCGCCGCGTTTCTGGCCATCATGGAAGGCCTATGGCTGAAGACCAAAGACCCGCTCTATCTGCAGATCTACCGCTTCTGGCTCGGCATCTTCGCGATGGGCTTCGGGGTCGGCGTGGTCACCGGGATCGTCCTCTCGTTCGAATTCGGCCTCGGCTTCGCCAGATTCGGACAGACGGCCGGCCCGGCCATCGGCCCGATGATCGGACTGGAGGTCCTGACTTCCTTTTTCCTGGAAGCCGGGTTCCTCGGCATCATGCTGTTCGGCTTCAACCGGGTCGGACCGAAGCTTCACTTCCTCGCCACCTGCATGGTTGCGCTCGGCACGGTGCTATCGGCATCGTGGATCCTCTCGGCCAACAGCTGGATGCAGACCCCTGACGGCGTGGTGGTCGAACACGGCCGGGTCGTGGTGACCGACTGGCTGAAGGTGATCGTCAATCCTTCCTGGCCCTATCGCCTGCCGCACATGCTGTTGGCGGCCTACATCACCGGATCGTTCCTCGTTGCCGGCGTCGGCGCGTGGTATCTCCTGCGCGGTGAACATGAGGCGTTCGGACGCCGGACGGTCTCGATCGGCCTCACCTTCGCCACTATATTGATCGGCTGCCAGGTTTTCGTCGGCGACATGCTGTACGGGAAAATGCTCGAGCATCAGCCTGCCAAGATGCAGGCTGCCGAAGGCTTCTGGGAGAAACAGTCGCAATCACCCGCGCCCTATTACTGGTTCATCGTCCCGGATCAGGAGAACCAGCGCAATCGTTTCGCGCTTGGCACCCCTTACCTCGGAAGCATCTGGCTAACCCATAGCCTGAACGGCCGGGTCGAAGGATTGAAGAACACGCCGCGCGACCGGCAGCCTGTCATGGGTTGGGTCTTCTACGGCTTCCGGACGATGTACGGCCTCGCCATCATCATGTTCGGTGTATGTATTGCATCGCTGTGGTTGCGCTGGCAGGGCCGGCTCTTCACCACGCGCTGGTTCCTGCGAACGCTCGTCGTGATGACGCCATCCGGCGTGATCGCGACGCTCGGCGGGTGGTACCTGGCCGAGACGGGTCGCCAGCCCTGGGTGATCTACAACATCCTGCGCACGGCCGACGCCGTCTCGCCTGTCCCCGCGGGCGTCCTGCTTTCGACGCTGATTGCGTTCGTCTGCATCTATACGCTTTTCATGACCGCGTTCCTGATCTTTACTTTCCGCATGATTCGCCGCGGTCCACAGGCGGTACGGCCTGAACCGATGGCCACCGGCTCGCTCAAGCATGCGCTGAAGCCCACGGTGATGAATGATCCTGCAGGCCGTAACCCGGCTCCAGTGGAGTAGCCCGTCATGACTCTGCCGCTGCTCTCCGCGCTGTTCACCGCCTTCGCTTTGTCGCTTTACGTGCTGCTGGACGGCTTCGATCTGGGTGTGGGCGCCCTGCTGCTCGTGCAATCCGACGAACGGATGCGCGACCGCATGGTCGATTCGATCATGCCCACCTGGGACGGCAACGAAACCTGGCTGATCATGGCCGGTGTCGCGCTGCTAGCCGCCTTCCCCATCGCATACGGCGTGTTGCTTCCTGCGTTCTATATACCGCTGATCGTCATGTTGCTGGCGCTGGGGCTGCGCGGCGTCTCGTTCGAATTTCGCTACCAGATCGAGAAGGGGCGAACCTTCTGGGACGCGGCGTTCGGTGTCGGCTCGATCGTGGCCGCGCTCATGCAGGGGCTGATCGTCGGCGGGCTCATCCAGGGGGTGACCGTCGATGGTGATGCCTTCGGCGGCAGCGTCTTCGATGTTTTCCGGCCGTTCCCCGCGCTGACCGCGATCACGGTGCTCGCCGGCTATGTCGTCCTCGGCGCCGGCTGGCTCCATCTGAAAGCGACGGCGGCGCTGCGTGAATTCGCGGAGCGCCACCTGCATCTGGCGGTTCCGGGATTCGTCTGTCTCGCCGCAGCAACCTGTGCCGCCGCGGCGTGGGTTCAACCCGGCATTCGCGCCGCATGGGCCGCTCATACGATCGCGCTCGTCGTGATTACGGCTCTGTTTCTCGGTGTGACCGCCGCCTTGCTGCGCGCGATAGGCGGCCGTGCTGACGGACGTCCCTTCTTTCTGGCGCTAGCCCTGTTCGTGCTGGGCGTGGCGGGCCTTGGCTTCGGCATTTTCCCGGACATTGTGCCGTTCCGACTCTCGCTCTGGGCTGCGGCATCGTCGACCCTAAGCCATGTCTTCCTGTTGATCGGCGCGTTGATTGTCACGCCGGTCGTACTCGCGTATTCTGCCTTCGCGTACCGCACCTTTCGCGGCAAGACGCCCGAGACCGGATGGGAGGCATGAGCCCGCGCGTCCGGCGTCTGAGCTGGTTCGGCGGCCTCTATCTGGCGGCCGTCGGCACGCTGGTTCTCGTCACCGCGGCGATGCACGCCGTCCTGCGGCTCGTCGCGTGATCGTCACCTGTCGAATTCGGATTCACCCCTGCCATGAGTGACACTGCCCTGCCGGCGGCAATGCCCGCCTCGCCTCCAACCGCGCCGGCACTCATGATGTCGCCGGCGCATACGCGCCTGCTGCTCGTGGGCCTTGGCCTCGCCACCGGGATGGAGTTCTATACGTTCGACAGCATGAATCTGGTGCTGGCGGATCTGACCGGCACGCTGGGCGTGTCCGCGGACGAAGCAAGCTGGCTGCTGACCGTCTATAGCTGCGCGCTGTTTCTCGGCGTACCGGTCTCGATCTGGATGGCCGGACACTACGGCTACAAGCGCTTCCTGCTTTGTACCATCGTCGTGTTCGCGATCGCCTCGATGGGTTGCGCGATCTCTCCCGATCTCAGTTCGATGCTGGTCTGGCGCGCCATCCAGGGGCTGGCCGGGGCGGGCCTCGTCGTATGGTGGCGCGCGAGCATCTACGTGCTGATGCCCAAACCCCAGCGCAGCCCATCGCTGATGAAGGCTTCCACGCTGCTCTATCTGTCGAGCGCGGCAGGACTTCTGGTCAGCGGCTATATCACGGACCATTTCAACTGGCGCCTGATCTTCCTGCCGAATCTGCTCTATGCAGCCGCCGCGATATGGCTCCTGGTCCGCTACTTCCCGACACTCCCGCCGCCCGCCTCCGAGCGCGTGGTCAGCACCGACTGGCCCGGCATTGTTCTTCTCGCGACGGCGCTGATTTCCCTGCAGATCATCCTCAATCGCGGCGAAATCGACGACTGGTTCGGATCGCAACATATTCGCGTGCTCGCCTGGACAGGCGGCGCGGCCCTGCTTCTGTTCGTCGTCTGGCAGGCGAGCCCGGCGAATCGAACGCCGCTGCTCTGGCTCGGCCTGCTGCGTGACCGGTACGTGTTGTCGTCAGCGTTGATCGGTGTCTTCACCGGCATGATTCTGTCGGGCAGCCTCTTCGTTCTGCCCGAGTTCCTGCGCAATCTGTCGACCCATACGCATAGCGCGACCCAGACCGGGCAGATCATATCCATCTATGCGTTGTCCGCGGCCGCCATGCGGCCGCTCGTGGTCGGTCTCATCGCGCGAATCGGCCAACGCAAGACGATCCTGATCGCCCTGCTCATGCTGATCGCGTCGATGGTTCTGTTCAATCGCCTGCTGACGACGGATACGCCTGGTTATTACTATGTGGCTCCGCTGATTCTTTACGCCTGCTGCCTGTCCCCGTTGTTGCCTGCGGTGGGCAGCGGCACGGTGGCACGGATCGAGCAGAACAAGCTGCTCGACGGCGTCTCTCTTTACATGACCTTCCGCCAGTTCGGCGCTTCGCTCGGGGTCGCGCTGCTGACCATTCTCATCGGGCACCGTGAGACGCTGCATTCGTCGCGCCTGTTCGAACACCTTCGCCACGACAATCCGGTGACGCGAGACTGGCTTTCTTCGGTGAGCGCAACGCTGGTCGCGCGCGGTGGCTATACCCCGTTCGAAAGCCAGCGCGCGGCGGTACGCGTTCTCGCCGAAGCAGGCGCACACCAGGCTGCCACGCTCGCGTACGCGGACGCGTTCGCCTTCATGGCGGTCGTCGGGGTGATCGCGCTGTGCCTCGTTCCCATCATTCCGCCGACCCCGGTGGCCAAAAAATAAGGCGATGAAAACAGTGTCTCTTCCAACCCCCATCCATCCGCGCGGCCGGAGGCAGCGATGAGCGAAGCACCACCGGTTCAAAAACCGGCAACTACGCCGCCGCCCGCCATTGCACCTGCGGCGCTTCCGCCGCCTGACAATCGACGCGGGCTGATCCTCGGCATACTGGTGCTGATCGTGCTGCTGGCGATCGCCGCGTATTTCCTGGTGCCGGACCTGTACGAGAAGCAAACGGACGACGCCTATATCGACGCGCATCTCGTCTCGGTCATTCCCAAGGTCCCGGCTTACGTGCAGACACTTCATGTCAACGACAACAGCAAGGTGACGGCCGGCGATCTCCTCGTCGAACTCGATCCGCGCGACTACGTCGTTCAGGTGGATCAGGCGCGCGCCAATGTCGCGGCGGCCGTTGGCAAGCTGGAAGAGGCGCGCAATCAGGTCGCGGTGGCGGACGCCAATACCGGCCAGCAGCAGGCGGAGCTTGAAGTGGCCCGAGCCAATGCGAAGCTTGCGACCATCAACCTGGCACGGCTGCAATCCGTGGCCGACGTGCGCGCTGTGTCGTCGGAGCGGGTCGATGAGGCGAAGTCGGCCGCCGACGGTACACGCGCATCGACGACCGCGGCCCAGGTCAAGGTCGACGCGTCACAGGCGCAGGCGAGGCTTGCGCGCGCTCAGGTCAAAACGGCGGAGGCGGCCGTCGCCCAGGCTCGCGCCATGCTGGAACAGGCAACGCTCAACCTGTCGTACACAAAGATCTACGCATCGGAATCGGGCAGCGTCGCGAACAAGTCCGTCGAGCAGGGCAACTTTGTACAGCCCGGGCAGACACTATTCTCAGTTGTCCCGGACAAGCTCTATGTCACCGCGAACTACAAGGAGACGCAATTGACCCACGTCAGACCGGGCCAGAAAGTCACGGTACTCGTCGATGCGTTTCCGGACCTTCGGCTTAGCGGTCACGTCGACAGCATTCAACGCGGGACCGGCTCGCACTTCGCGCTCCTGCCGCCGGAGAATGCAACGGGCAATTTTGTGAAGGTGGTGCAGCGGGTGCCGGTGAAAATCGAACTCGACAACCCTGGGGAAGCACTTAAATTGATCTCGCCGGGCATGTCGGTCGAGACGGAAATCTTCATCAGGGAGCGCCCGGCATGGCCTGGTTTCTGGAACTAGCGGCAGCGAGGCTGGCGCGGCTTCCTCCTTGCGGGCGAAGGCGTGCCGCCGCTATCGTCGCGGCATGGACCGGACTCCTCGCGGGTTGCACCGTGGGTCCCGACTATGTGCCGCCGAAACCGGACATGCCCGCCAGTTTTACGGAACATACCGGCTCGGCGACGAGCGCCGCGCAAGGGTCGCCCACATCGAACGATACCTGGTGGCAAGGCTTTGGCGACCCTACGCTCAACTCGCTCATGGCAGACGCGCTGCGCTCCGCTCCCGACCTGGCTGTTGCCAAAGCACGCATACGCGAAGCGCGGGCCTTGCGCGGTATCGCCGGAGCAGATCAATACCCCAGCGCTGACGTCGGCGCCGAATACGATCGGACCCATGGCAGCGCCAATGTGCCGGTCGGCGTGCCGCCTGGCGGTCTCGGTCCGGGCGTCAACGGCAATCTATGGCAGACGGGCTTCGACGCATCGTGGGAAATCGATGTGTTCGGCGGCAAGCGGCGCGGCGTCGAGGCTGCTGACGCGTCGTATCAGGCTATCGTGGCCGAACGCGGGGATGTCGAGTTGACGCTGCTCGCGGAGGTCGCGCGCAACTACATCGAGTTGCGCGGCGTGCAGCGGCAACTCGCCGTCGCCCGCAGTAATCTTTCGATCCAGCAGGACTCGCTATCGCTGACCCGCTCGCAATTCGATGCGGGGTTAGCCTCGCGTCTCGATGTGCTGCGTGCGCAGGCTCAAGTCTCGGATACAGAAGCCGCCATTCCGACATTCGAGGCGAATGAACGGGCGTCCATTTATCGAATCGGTGCGCTGATCGGTCAACCGCCGGAACAACTGCTTGCCCAGCTGGATGCCCCACAAGCGATTCCTTCGGCGATCGCGGATGTGCCGGTGGGTCTGCCCTCCGACCTTCTGCGCCGCCGGCCGGATATCCGCGCTGCCGAACGCCAGATTGCCGCCGCGAACGCCCGCATCGGCGTCGCTCAGGCCGATCTTTATCCGCACTTTTCGCTGACCGGGGTTGCGGGTCTGCAGAGCCTGAACGCGTCGACTTTTCTAACCGCGCCGAGCCGCTATTTCTCGATCGGCCCGAGCATCAACTGGCTGATCTTCGATGCCGGCAAGGTTCGCTTCGAAATGCACGCTGAAGAAGCGCGGACCGATCAAGCCGCCGCCGCGTACCAGCGGACGGTTCTCGGTGCGCTACGAGATGTCGAGACCGCGCTCGTGTCTTATGCGCAGTCACAGGTGCGGCACGAGAGGCTTGCGGCCGAGGTCACTGCCGATCGGGAAGCCGTGACCATCGCGACGCGTCTCTATCGGCAAGGCCTCAATGACTTCCTCTCGGTGCTCGATGCCGAACGCTCGCTGTACGCCGCCGACGACAGACTGGCGCAGAGCGAGCGTGACACGGCGCTCGAACTCGTTGCGCTTTACAAAGCGTTGGGCGGCGGCTGGCGGGCAGAAGGCGATGCCGCAAACAGGCAGCGAATATAGCAATGCTGCCGGTTCAGAACGCCGGCAGCCTCAATCGCCTTAGCCTTGATCGGCTTCACGCCGCCTCAAGTTTGCGACTCAATGAATGCAAGAAGATCGGCATTGATGCGATCCGCTTCCGTCGTGCACATGCCGTGAGGTGCGCCGGCCGTCACAACAGACACACGGGCGATGAGGCGCGCGGCTGCGCTGGAAGTGGAGTTGTTCATGGCGATCCTCACGCTGCGGCGGCCGGCGCACGGGTGTTCGCCGCAGCGATGAGCGTCTGCCGGATACCTTCCGCATAAGATGTTTTACGGATCGCTCCGATCAGGTGCTGCAGCGCCGAATCGTCCATGATCAGCGGGTCGGTCATCAGGTAGTTCATCTCGACCATCTCGCGCATGAAAGGGTTGAACAGGCCCATCAGGCGCAGCGTCATCTTGCCTGCCACGCGTAACTTGAGCTTGTTGCCAGTCTGGCGCTCCATCTCGGACACCAGTTCGCGCTGCGTCGTGACACCCGCGCCGGCGAAGTTCCAGATCTTCCCGAACGCGGCGGGGGTATCGAGCAGCCGCGTGACCACCGGACCCACGTCCGGTACGAAGACGAACTCGTGTGGGCGGTCGATCGGCCCGACCATATCTGCGGTGCCGCCGTTCACCGCGGCCTGCGCCGCGCGGTGCAGCAGACTGGCTTCCACGCCCGGACCATAGAAGTCCGGCAAGCGCAGGACCGTTGCGTTGACGCGGCCGTCGCCATGCGCTTGCATCAGCAGATCCTCCTGCGCCTTGCGCATGCGGCCCTTGAACGTGTGCGGCTCACGCGGGTGGTCTTCGCGCACCGGGCTGGCTTCTGCCATGCCGTACGGGTATACGGTGCCGATCAGGATGATGTTTTTGACCCCGGCGGCGACCGCGCCCGCAATCGTCTTGCGCATCAACTCGGGATGCAGTTCGAACTGCCAGTAGTTCACGCCGACCATATAAATCAGCGTCTCGACGCCCTTAGCTGCTGCCAGCACCGAGGCGGGCAAGTCCGGGTTCCAGGTGACGATCTCAGCAAGCGGGTCGACGCCGAATGCCTTTTGCAGGCTTGCTTCGTTACGACCGACGACGCGATAGGGACGGCCCTTGCTGCGCAGGGCGGAGGCAATGCTTTGACCGATGACGCCAGCGGCGCCGAACAGGGCTACTTTGGACATGATGATTCTCCTTGGGGGTGCAAGCTCAGGAAGAGAGGTGGCGAAAGATCGCAACAGAGATCGATGAGGCACGAGAGAGCACAGTCCGCAGACAGGCGTCGAAAACGGGTTGAACTGGTGCCCGCAGCCAGGCTTCAAGTGCTGCGACGGAAGCAGCGAACACTACGTCGATGACCTGCCGGGTCCACACGGCTGTGACGCAGGTACCCTGGCGGGAAGATGTTCGGGCGTCGATGGCTGCGATGTTCATTTTTAGCTCCGTGGACTTCGATTGATCTTGCTGCTGGAGACTGTAGTTTGCTCAATGGACAGCCAAACGAAAATTGCCTAGACTTGTATTGCTTCTATACAAAAATGCATACCATGATTCAACGCGAACCGAACTGGGAGTGGTACCGCTCCTTTCTGACGGTCCTGGAGACAGGTTCACTGTCAGCGGCCGCACGCGCGATGGGTATGACCCAACCGACGATCGGCCGTCACATCGACGGTCTTGAATCGGCACTGGCGTTAAAGCTCTTCACGCGCTCGTTCGATGGCTTCGCGCCCACCGACGCCGCGCTCGAACTGAGGCCCTATGCCGCCGGCGTGGCCGCGACCTCCGCGGCACTGCTGCGGGTGGCCAGCAGCCACGGGGCAGGCGTTCGCGGTACGGTGCGATTGACTGCAAGCGAGGTCATGGGCGTCGAGGTGCTCCCGCCTATCCTCGCTGCGTTGCGCAACGAGCACCCGGAACTGGTCATCGAACTGGTGTTGTCGAACAAGATGGATGATTTACTGCACCGCGAGGCGGACATCGCGGTGCGCATGCTCCGGCCTACGCAGGACGCATTGGTGGCCAGACGCGTAGGCGCCATCGAAGTCGGTTTGCATGCTCACGAAGACTATCTGGCAGCGCATGGCACGCCCAATTCGATGGATGAGTTGTTCCGTCACGCGATCGTCGGCTTTGATCGCGAGAACGCGTACATCCGCCGGTTCCAGGATCAATTCCCCGTGTTCTCGCGCGCTGCCCTTGCCTTTCGTGCCGACAGCGACCTGGCCCAGCTAGGCGCCATCCGCGCGGGCTTCGGCATTGGCGTGTGCCAATCGGCGTTGGCCGCGCGGAACAAGGCGCTTGTACGAGTGTTACCGGCCAGTTTCTCGCTGGCGATGGACACCTGGGTCGCCATGCACGAGGACCTGCGCGAGAGCGCGCGTTGTGCGGTGACGTTCGCGGCGATCGCCGCAGGGCTGAAGGATTACATAAGGCGATCGTAGCGTACCTGAAGGCTGCCGACGACGGGTAGTCGGGAGGCGCTGGCGGGAGTGTGTACTGGCCGGTTACGCTCGACTTGTTGCGAATGGCTGGTTTCGAGAAAGGCAAAGGGGCGGTGTTGCCACTCGCCGGCATTCCGCCCGGTAACGCCCTATCGAACTGGGCATCTTCCATTACGATTCATGTTCGGATGGTGCTGGAGCACCATCGAACCGCGTGCTCACAAACATCTGGCAAGCACCGTGCTGACTTCTTCTTTGTGTTTTCCGGAGACTCCATTCACTCAAGAACTGGAGTCTGCGGAAAACCGGGCGCGGTTTCATGCCTACGTTCAGGAACCGGTCACGATTGCGAGGCTTGGGCAATAATGCGTTGCGCTCAAGTATGGCGCTTGCTGTGAGCGGACTCCAGCAGCGCTAGACGTGGGTGGATCGATAAAAACTGACGCATTGTTCGATCCCGCGGGAGCGGTGAGGGTCATCGTCACTTTCCACCAGTTGCCCGATTTCACCGCGCTCAGCGAGGTTGCCTGTCCGGCGCCCCATGTCCCTCGCACTACGGTGCCCGTATTCGTATTGAGGACCCAGCCAAATTCGGTACCGCTCGGGTCATCGGTCTGGATTGATCCGCCAGGAAAGACCGTCGCGTTGGTGGTAGCGAGAACGTAGTCAGTGAAACTATACGATTGACCGCCCTGAACCCTGATGATTTCGTGGACATTTGAGACTGACGAGCCGTTCGTGCTGGTAACCGTTGCGGCCCCCTTGTCCACGCCCGATATATCGGGCGCAGGCACGGCGGTGCCGCCATTTTGTTGCGACCATGCATCGGGTGTGGCGAGACTCAATGGCGAATTGATCAGATTGTTTGCATAGCAGGCGGCCACGGCCCTATCGGCCGGCGGTCCATAAAAGCTTGCAATGCTCGCCTGGATTGCGTTATCGGTCGTGTCGGATGTCGCCTTGGTGATCACCGCTCCTTCGAAGAATTGAACGGGAGCAGCGCTACCGTCGCCGCCTTCGCCAAGCGACAGACCGCCTTGCCATTGCCCGTTAAATGCATGACCCGCGTCGTTGCCAAAGTTCAGGGCTTCTGGGGGCGCCCGGTCGTAGAGTGCCGTAAGTACGCTCTGCGAGGCAGAGCCGCCTTTGACCGCGAAGATATTTGACGCGGTCACCGGTGAGTATTTGGAGAGCACCGTGACGAACTTTTCTCTTGGCGGCTGCTGCGGGCCGTAGAGATAGACGCCTGCCTCTGCGTCGACGCCCGGCCAGTTAATGTCGAGTGCGTTGCATACGGGGTCTTTTACGTTGGGTGCCTGGTTCGAGTCGCCATCACAATAGCCAAAAACAGCCGCGTTGCCGTTTGAGAACGCCAGCGCGAACATTTCGCCTTCGACTTCTCCATGGGCATAGGTGCTGGAGTTAGCACTGCTTTCCATATTTCCATAAGTCCCGCAGCAAGTAGAGGACTGGCTATAGTGCGCTCCCGCCACCATATATTCGGCGATATCGCTATCACCGATCGACTGGTTCACCGTGCCGAACCGGTTGCGGTACGCTTGTCCCGCCAAAGTACCCAGAGCCGGAATCTGGGCGCCTTGTAGCGGCACGAAGCCCAGCTTCGCCGGTGTGCCAGAGAGCGCCGGCAAATCGTTCCCGATCGATAACTGGAGGGTCGGTGACTGGGTCGTCAACGCAGTGGGGGGCTGGAGCAGTTGAACGGTCAGTGCTCCACCGGTTCCAGGAAGCGTGATCGTCGCAAAGCCGTTGAGGACCGGAACAGTCGTCGTTTTTTGCGACCCTGATCCGCTATTCGGAACGGTCAGTGACTCCGTTCCGTCCTGGTTGAGTGTGAGGGTGGCCGACACATTGCCAAACGCGCCTCCCTTGAGGGGCGCAACCAGATCGATCTGATCGTAAATGTAAGTGACGGAACAGGTTGTATTGTTGCAGAACGCGTTTGCGCTTTTGACATTGGCTGAGCCGATCAGCGTGTGGTCAGCGCCGTTCGGCAAGGTACTCGACGTATAGGGATAGATGTCCTGAGTTGCATTGTCAGACGCCCGTTGAACCTGGAATAACGGGCCCCTGTAGTTCTTTGTTAGCAAGCGTGTCACGCTGTGAGCCGCGGAGCACGGCGTGTTGGCAGTTGCGGCGACGTCGCAAGGTAGAGGAACCGCCGTTGTCTCTTCCGCTGATGCACTGTAATTCGACTGGGCTGCGGCATTCGTCGGTGACGAAATTGCGTTCGACACACCTGTCGCTTGAGATGCGGACGTGCCGCTACTATCTCCATTACATGCGGCAAGCCCGACGGTCATCGCCAACACAACAGCAATTAATCCAATTCCTCTGGACATCATGACCTCCTCCTATGAAACCACGCTCCCGATTAGACCCATACAACTTAGTTATGCAAACTGAGTTACAAAGAATCGTCACTGGTCAAGCAGGTATTCCTCGGAACTGTCACTCACTCCCGGCGGGTTAAAAAATGTGCTCCCAAGTGACGCAACGCGCCGCCTCGGCCATGCTGCGCCTTGATCGGACGCCAGTCGATCGCGATTCCGCACAGGCGCGGCTCGTGGCCGGAAACGATGCTCTCACCCTCGCTACGCTCGGAAATGAGGTTGATCGTTTGGTCGACCATCCGATGACGCGCGGCGGTACGACAGCCTCGCAAGGTAATAATATTAGTCAATAATATCGCTTCTCCGTCTCGGGATAATCCCTTATGTCTGCATAAACGGATCGAGCGATTGCGCCCAGATATTGGTGCAAGCAACGCGTTTGGCCTGCGCTTGAGCAATATTATTGCTAATACTACAACTAATAAATTGACCGGTCTGCCGTCTGCCGTAATTGGCGACGAGCGGCAGAGAAGGGTCCAACTCCGGCGATTCGATCCGGATCCGAAAATGTCCTGTTGCAGGCTGACAGCTGGAGCCTTTCACCTGGCACCTTGTTCGCAGCGAGCGACGCCGTCAGGACAACACATCGTCGCAATGACCTTGCAGGCCTCGCCCGCAAACAGGTCTGTGCTCGCGTTGGATAACAAATCCGTAATCCGCTCGACGCTCGCCGGTCAGAATCGTTCCGGCAGAATCGCCTCATAGCGTCGTTCGCCGGACGTCTGTCCAAAGGATATCGGGAAGACCACGATGATCGGTTCACGTTCTACCAACATGCTGCGCGACGGCTTGCGTTCGCTTTCGGTCGCGGCGCTCGTCGGTTTCGTAAGTGTCTGTCATGCACAATCTGCCGTGAATGCGCCGGACACTGCCGGGGGCGCGAACACGCCGTCCATCGCAACCTGTATCGCGTGCCACGGCGCATTGGGCGCCGGCACCGTAACCGGTGGGCCACGGCTTGCTGGCAAAGATCCAGATTATCTCGCGCATGCATTATCAATGTTCAAGGCAGGCACGCGCGCAAACGCTGTCATGCAGACGGTCGCACACAATCTTTCCGATAGCGAGATACGTGAGCTCGCAACCTATTTTTCAAAGCAGAACCCGCCGCTTGCGGAAGGTGCGCCTCCGCCGCAGGACCTCGTGATCGCCGGAAAGCAGCTCGCCGAGATCGGTGCTGGATCCGACGTTCCTGCCTGTTTCAGTTGCCACGCGGCCGGCGGCAAAGGCAATGGCGCGCGCTTTCCGGGCATCGCAGGCGAACCCGCGGCATTTGTCGTCGCTCGCTTACACGAATTTCAGGCGCGCGCGAAGGGGAAAGCGCCGGCGCCGGGAACGATGACGGCCGTCGCGGCGACGCTGAACGACGCGCAGATCGAAGAGGCTGCAGCTTACCTTTCGGTAATCAGGCCTTGACGACCGATAACGTGTGATCTGCGCGTCAACATTGCGTCGATTGGTGTTGCTGCTCAACGCCTGACAGCGTTTGTGACGTGGATTTCCGTACGGCAACCCATAATCTTTGTGCCGGGTACCTATGCGATTTCTCGTGTGGAATAAAGTCGCCGTAATATCGGGGCTGGTAGTAATGCTTGCCGGCTGCTCTGTGAGTAGCGACGATTCGAATTTGAGTGCGGCGCAGAGCCCGCAGCTACCTCAATCATATCCTTGCCAGAACATGCATGTTAAAGCGCCGACCTGCCCACCCGGATAGGCAAGGCCTCATCGGCAGAAAGCGCCGTTCGAACGACCGTGCATTGGCGTGAGCCGCTGACCGCAAATCGCCGAACGCGTTCCGATTATGAACCGACGCGTCCGCGTCCCGTCAGCTAATGATGCGTCAGATGTGTGTTTGTTCGACAGCCTTTGCTCTCTATGGCTAACACACATTCCGTTGCTCTCGTCCAAACCAATAATGCGGATGTTTCCGCGTCTCACGGATCTGCAGCAAGGGCAGCAAGATGCCCTACTCTTGCAACGACGTGCGCATGAAGGGCGACGACCTGTACCTCAAGCGCGATAGCGGCGAGATCGTACAGTTTGTCGAGGCGCATTGAACGCCACCGCGAAAGAAGCGATCGCCCGAACGGCCGGCGTCGAGAGGGCTTCTCAGCCAAATAATTGCACCGTTGGCCTCGGACCTCCACTGGCGGCTCGCCGGAAACGAGATTCACTGAATGGTTACAGCGCAGATGATTGATTGCACGCCTACCCGGGCGCGCAAGCCACTGCCCGGCATTCATGAAACCACCTCATAAGGACATGCGGCGTGCCGACATATAAAAACGCGCCAACCTTGGGTACATTTGCGCTGACGAAGCAGCAAGATGTGACAACCCTGTTGGACGCGATCGATCAGATCGAAAGCCTTAAAAGAGCGCTGGCAGCAAAACAGATGGAAGTCGACGTGCTTACCGAGGCACTCGACTGCGCGCGACATCGCTTCCTTAGGGCCGCCAATTAGCGGGGGTCAGGGGTGTTGGCCCACTCCCGCACGGCCTGTACGAAAAGCCTGAGTGCGGTCGGAGGATGGCGATTGGCGGGGTAATAGAGGCACAAGCCCGGAAACGAAGGGCTCCACTCGGGAAGCACCTGCACCAGCGTCTTTGCCGCGATGTGCTCTGCAACCAGATAGTCAGGCACCCAGGCGATGCCGATTCCGGCTAGCGCCGCCTCGACCATCAGGTTCAGATTGCCGAGCGTCATGGGACCATCGACATCGACACTGGCGCTTTTGCCGTGGTACTCGAGGTCCCAACGATAGAGCGCACCGCTTTCGAAACGGAAACGGATACACCGGTGTTTCGCCAGGTCGTGCGGCGCCTTTGGCGCTTCATGGCGTGCGAGATAGTCGGGTGATGCCACTGCGGCAAACCGCATGTCGGCGCCGAACCTGATGGCGACCATGTCACGTGGCACATCCTCCAGGACCCGGATACCGGCATCGAAACCTTCGGCCACGATATCCACGAGTCGCGTATCCACGACGAATTCGACGTGAATATCCGGGTAGGTCGCGAGAAACCCGGGCAGCACGTGCCGAACGATGGATTTCGCGGCAGATTCGGACGCGCTGATGCGGATCGAGCCCGACGGGCGATCGCGTGCGGAAGCGACCTCGTTCACCGCATCCTCGAGGTCGGCGATAGCAGGCCCGACACGCCGCAGCAGTTGTTCGCCTGCTTCGGTCAGCGCGACTGAGCGGGTCGTCCGGTTGAACAGCCGCACGTCGAGTCTCGCTTCGAGACCTCGCATGGCATGGCTGAGCGCCGAGGGCGACACGCCGAGCGTGCGCGCCGCCGCGCTGAAGCTTCGCTGGTGCGCGATCGCGACAAACGCAGTGAGTTCGGACAGACCAGCACGCAGCATAGTTGAATTTTCCTCATAACCCCATGAAATTGTAGCCGTATTGTTGAGCGGTTCACAACAGCCTAAGCTTTACCCTTATTGAACGTCGAGTGGCGTTGATCCGGGCGCCACGCCCGTCACTTTTCGAAAGGAGCACGGACATGCAAAAGCGCAAACTTGGAAACGGCGGTCTCGAAGTGTCGGCGATCGGTCTTGGCTGCATGGGTTTGAGCTTCGGCTACGGCCCGGCCACGGAAAAAACCGAAGGCATCAAGCTGATTCGGGCCGCTTTCGACCAGGGCGTCACGTTCTTCGACACAGCCGAGTGCTATGGCCCATTCGCCAACGAGGAGCTGGTCGGCGAGGCGGTCGCGCCGTTTCGCGACCAGATCGTGATCGCGACCAAGTTCGGCTTTCAGGACGGCGACGCGAAGAACCCGCTCGACAGCCGGCCCGAACGCATTCGAGCGGTCGCCGAGGCGTCGCTGAAGCGTCTGAAGACCGATCGTATCGACCTGTTCTATCAACATCGCGTCGATCCGAACGTGCCGCTCGAAGACGTGGCCGGCACCGTCAAGGATCTGATCGCAGAAGGCAAGGTCAAGCACTTCGGCATGTCCGAAGCAGGCGCGCAGTCGATCCGGCGCGCCCACGCCGTGCAGCCGGTGGCTGCGTTGCAGAGCGAGTATTCGATGTGGTGGCGCGAGCCGGAAGAGACGGTGCTGCCTGTTCTGAAAGAACTGGGTATCGGCTTCGTGCCGTTCAGCCCGCTCGGCAAGGGCTTCCTGACCGGCGCAATCGACGCGAACACTTCGTTCGACAAGACCGATTTCCGCAACATCGTGCCGCGCTTCTCCGAAGAGAACCGTAAGGCCAATGCGGGCCTCGTCGAAGTGCTCGGCAAGATCGCCGATGGTAAAGGCGCCACGCGCGCGCAGATTGCCCTTGCCTGGCTGCTGGCGCAACACCCATGGATCGTGCCGATTCCGGGCACCACCAAGCTGCATCGGCTGGAAGAAAACGTCGGCGCGGCCGCAGTCGAATTGTCGGCTGACGATCTGTCCGCGATCACAGCAGCACTGAAGCAGATCAAGATCGTGGGCGATCGCTATCCGGCCCACCTGCAGCAGCGCGTCGATCGCTAACGCTCCTGCTGCACCCAACCACTGCGCCTCCGTTATCACCAGCTGCTGGTACCGGGGCGCGCTATTGGCGTGAAAAGAAATGCCGAACCGAAAATCCAGTCCATGTCGCTGAACGATCGATCATCCGCGCAAACGGGAATGGCGGGAACGTTTCCCGGCGCTGCGACCGAAAGCGTGAGTAACTCCGGCGCGGACGTGCGTCACAGCGCCGATCAGCACGGTCTGCGGATCCTGGCGATCCTGAGCCTCCTGATGGCCTTTGCCTCGATATCGACGGACCTGTACCTGCCCGCGCTCCCCGCGATGGCGCTTGCGCTGCACGCCGACGCAGGCGCGGTCGAGTTGACGATTTCCGGGTATCTGATTGGCTTCAGTCTGGGCCAGCTGTTGTGGGGACCTGTCGGCGACCGGTACGGCCGCCGTCTGCCGATCGCAATCGGGCTGGTGCTGTTTGTCATCGGCTCAGCCGGCTGCGCGCTCTCGACCGACGCGCCGATGCTGGTCGGATGGCGAGCCGTACAAGCCGTGGGCGCGTGCGCAAGCGTCGTGCTCGCCCGTGCGATGGTGCGCGATCTCTACACCGGTCACCGCGCGGCCCAGATGATGTCGACCTTGATGACCGTCATGGCGATCGCGCCGCTCTTGGGGCCGAGCGTGGGCGGACTGATCCTCCACGTAGCGTCGTGGCGCGCGATTTTCTGGACGCTGGTCGGTGTCGGACTGCTAACGCTCGCAGCACTGCGCGCCCTGCCCGAAACCCTGCCTGCATCGCGCCGCAATCATGAACCGCCCGGTCGGGCTCTCGCCGCATACGCCGGGTTGTTGCAGCATCGCCGGGTACTCGGCTACGCGGGTGCCGGAGGATTTTTCTACGGCGGCATATACGCCTATATCGCCGGCACGCCATTCGCCTACATTACGTATCACCACGTCTCGCCGCAGTTTTACGGCGTGCTCTTCGCTGCGGGCATCGTCGGCATCATGATCACGAATCAGATCAACGCCAGACTGGTACCACGGTTCGGCAGCGACCGGTTAATGCGCGCCGGCGCACTCGGCGCGGCAATCGCGGGCGTGCTGCTGGCAATCAATGCGTGGACCGACTGGGGCGGACTGCCGGGCCTTGTGATCCCTCTCTTCCTGTTCATCTCCGCGACCGGCTTCATTGTCGCCAACTCGATTGCCGGTGCGCTCGGCACCTTTCCTGCGCGCGCCGGCGCCATGTCGGCACTGATCGGCGCGATCCAGTACGGCACCGGCATCTTTGGATCGGCACTGGTCGGTTTCTTCGCCGACGGTACGCCCTGGCCGATGGGTGGCGTGATTGCGCTGATGAGCATCGGGAGTCTGCTTTGCGCAATGCTTCTCGTATCGCCTCCTGTCGCAATATCCAGCGAAGCGACAGCGGCCAGGTGAGCAACAGCGGGATCGCCGGATCAGACGGGCGCGACATGCCGCATTCCCATCCCTATTGTTAGGTTTTCGGAAACAGTGAATTCGGAAATTAGGTATTTACCCTAGCTCCTCACACTCCTAGACTGTCCGTACCGCTGCAAAAAAACCAACTTGCAGCCCAAACAAGACAATCTCTGGAGGTAATAATCATGAAGTCGCTCATCCAAGCCGTTGTTGTTGCCGCTACCCTTGCTGCTCCGGTCGCTGTTTTCGCCCAATCGAACCAACCCTTGACCCGTGCGCAAGTTCGCGAAGAACTGGTTCAAATCGAAAAAGCTGGCTACAACCCGGCCAGGTCCAACCCCTACGATTACCCGGCGAACATCCAGGCTGCTGAAGCCCGCGTTGCTGCCCAGAACAGCGCAATGGGTGGCGTAGTCGGTGGTTCGTCGCAGCGGGGTCAGGCAGCAGCTGCCCAGTAAGCCTTCAGGCCAACAAGCTGTTTCTTTGCCAGAGCGCGAGACCTCGCCGCGCCTGGTCGCTATACATCACTGGCCCGCGATTGCTGCCTTGCTGCAATCGCGGGTCCGGTTCATATCAGAACCTCCGCCCCCGGGCTCCCGGTGGCTTCGCCTGGCCTTCAGTGACCGGGCGCTTTTTCGTTCGCCTTTTCGAATCGCCTGCCTGGCCAGAGTCGCCGCTTAGCCGTCGAGGCTTCCTGACGGAGTCGTCGTTCGACAACGGCAGGCAACATCGCCCATCGTATTCACCCAGAACCAGCCTGGCCGTTCGGCAAGGACGTGGCTAAGCGTCGTGAACTGATAATCCTTTTTGTCCGCCTGAACCCGGCTAAGAAAGGCGACTGCCGACAGCACACAGATTATTTATGTGGGCGACCTGGATAGGCAGGAAGGGAGAGAAAACAAAACGCCTTGCAGCATCCCGTTGCTTGATCCTTCGAGAAGGGGCTTTGCGTGTCGTTGCTCTCGCGGCCGAACGTGGCCGTCTCAAAGGAGGAATCCTCACCGTTTCCCCGCAAGCGGCAGCCGAAAGCTGAGGCCGGGGGACGTCAAAACGCCTTCCAACCCGTCCTGAAGATCAGGAACAGTTCATCGAACTGGGTGACCAGTTCAAACGACAAAAGAAACGCCAGCATATAGGCAGGCCCCGGATAACCGTTCATCCATCGCAGGACCGGTCCTGCAAGACGTGTTCTCACGAAATCCCGCGTCGCGATACACGTGATGGCTACGCCGATGGCCGCTCCCCCGAGAACATCAGTCGGATAATGCAAACCAAGGTACACCCGTGGCAAGCATATGAAGATAGCTGTGTACAACAGCGCGAGCGTGCCGACGCGTCGTGAGACAAGAAAGATGCCCGTCGCAATCGACATCCATAGCATCGCATGATCGCTAGGAAAGGAACTCCACGTGCGCACAACGGCATCGTGCAGGCCGACAGAGGGAAAGTCCAGGCGCAGCTCCGGGTTGTAGAGCGGCCGCTGCCGGAACGGCAAGCAATAGGCGAGAAGCCTGCCGCTCGCAAGTGATAGAAGACCACTTGCGACGGTCGCGATGATCATCTCACGCTTCCATTCAACACGCGGACCCGGTTTGAACCACATCCACCACAACACAGGTATAAGGACGAGGCCTTTGAATATGACCTGGCCAGCTATCACCCTTATCGCGTGATTCATTGCCGCCGAGCGGAAAGCGTTGTGCGTCAGGAAGATCTGGACTGCTGTATCGAAACTGTTCATTGCGGCGCCGATCTTTCGGTTCTCGACAGTAGGTGCCCCGGTCGGGGTTATTGAACCGTTTTGAAGACTACCATGCCAGTATTCGGCTCGAGCGACACGTTCGTGAACGATGCCGGTGTCGGTGCCGCAACGAGGCTATCTGCGCCAGCCGTGCCCGTAACCGCCGAAGCCGATGCCGACATCGACGGAAGGCGCTGCGTAGTACGCTGGCGCATATCCATAGGCCGGCGCGGGCGCATAGCCGTACGGTGGAGCGACGATGCAGCCTGACAGGCTAGCCGCCAGCGCAACGACACACAAAAGTTTGATCATGTTTTTTCTCCGTGCGCGGATTTTAGATGGCGGACGTATTCTGATTCGCAACGAAGTGTGTCCGAACGTAACCGGTCAGGCCCAGAACTTTGATCAGTTTGCCAATTGGCGTTTGCGTGTTCGCCTGGTTGTGACAGTTTGCATTCGCTGTGAGCGCGACATGAACTACCATGACTGGGTAGACGGCGTTCTCACCAATGCGGAATGACAAGCAAGGTCTGGGCAGCTGCCGTTCAGTTCGGGGTGGCGATTGGCTCCTTGTGTGGCGACACCCGCACACCGGATCGCGGAAGTTGAATCAACGAAGGTCATGGTCGACCGGGTCGATGAACGGTTCAATCTCAGGCCCGAAAGACTCATCGCCGATACATCGTATGGAACGGCGCCGATGTCTGGCTGGCGTCGGAAAAGACTTTTCGGATTCGGCGGAAGTGATCTTCGTTGCATATCCTAATGTCAATGCCGATCCAGTTCGAGCGCTCAGCGCTCTTAATGTGTTGCGGAGTGGCGCTAGCTCTGCAACTTCGCACTTAGGAGCAGCACATGACTACCGCCACGCTAGACGCTTATCGCCAGTTACAACAGCAGATTAAATCGGATATAAGTGCGCGCAAGGACGAGCACAGGCGCCAGTTGAAAGACGCGCGAAAAAGCGTTGAAGGGGCGCTCGTACAGCCGCTAAACCTGCTGGCGGATGGCGATTCGTGGTTCGACTATCCCGTGCCCTCGCTCGGGCACCTTCCTACCGATGTAATCGTATCGCTGACAGACCTGTTGAACCTCAATCCAAAGCCACTTAAGTTGGCGCATTACGCTGATGCTACAACCGCGTTGCTCGGTACGTCGAAGCGCGACGTTTTGATTTCCACACTCAAGGATCCAGCGCACGCTCCCTTCGACGCGATTCTGTTTTCAGGCGGAGGCAACGATCTCGTCGGCGATGCATTCAGGTTCTGGTTGAACGACGCCGCGTCCGTCGGCGGAGATTTCACGCATGCCGTGAACTATGACGCGCTGTCGGATATTGCTGATATCGTTCGGCGCGCGTATCTAGACTTGATCGCCGTGCGCGATGCGTACGGTAACGGGTGCTACCTCTTCTTTCATCAATACGACTACGCTACGCCGACGAACGCATCCATTTGCGACGGACTCGTCGGACCATGGCTGCAACCCTCGTTCGTCGATCGAGGCTGGGCGTCCCCTCCCGTCGACGCGCAGTTCCTCGCGAACGGGCGTAGCGTCGTCGCGGAGATTCTTGGTTATTTTGCGAAGATGCTCGATGGCTTGTGTACTGCGACGAATAAAGTCGTGGTTGTGAAAACGCAGGGGACCTTGAATCCAGATACCGATTGGGCCAACGAATTGCATCCGACACGCGACGGATTCGGGAAGATCGCCGGGAAGTTTCAGGAAGCGCTGCAGGCGGTGTTCGGGGAACGGGCGGCGGTGCACTAGGAAGCCACCGCGGCGGTCAGCCCCCAGACCGCTTACGACGTTTTGGCTGCAACTTCTGCCCCTGCCAGCTCTCTTCGTCGAGAAGACGGTCGAACAGCCTGTTGCGAGCCGAATCACCCAACGGCGACAGTCCCAACAGAGAGTGAAAGGCAAGACCGCTGGCAGCAAAGTATCGCAACAACGACAAATCCAGGTCGGTCGCTTCATCTTGCAACGCCTTCATCTTCGCTGCGTCAGACGTCTTCATGTCTTCAAGCAAGGTTGGACTCTCGACAAGCGCTGCGAGAACTGCCCGTGCCACCGAATGCGGCTGATTGATGGATTCCCGATAAATTGCAATCTGGGCCGCGAGGCTCGGTTCGGCCTTCGATGCGCCTTCCTTCGCCATATAGTCACGGGCAATCTGCTCAAACTGCTGCTGCTGATATTCCAGCAGAGCGCAAAGCACCCCGTGCCTGGTGCGGAATTGATGTAGCAGTCCTCCCTTGCTGATGCCACTTTCGCGCGACAACGAATCGAACGTAAGTCCACCGACTCCCTCCCGGGTCAGGATGGTGAGAGCGGCATCAATTGCCTTCCTGCGGGAAATTTCCGAACGGGTCTGGTTATCCATTATCGATATTGATGAAGTCGCGACGATTGCGGTGCTGGCCCCATGGCTGCCGCGTCGTTATGGTGTTCGGCAAGCAATCCGGTGCAGTGAATCAGCTTCACCGAGCGGCCCCGCAACCCGTCGGCGCAAGAGGCATTTGCTCTAAAGGTTCGAATTGTACCGCTTGAACCGCTCCGGGTGCTCCATAAACAATCCGGATAGACGGTTTACATTTTAATTCGGCAATGCTACTGTTCGGCCTCATTGGTTCTCGACTGAACTGGACGCCGCCCGGCACTCAATTTGCCTTTCAAGGAACACAAAATGTTCACGAACAAACTCGTCCCGCGTCTTTTCATCACCGCAGCTGTGTTGACCCTATCGGCGTGCGCCGGTGTGCAGCCCGTCGCCTACACGGACATCTCATCGTCGTCGCAGCTGAAGCAGAACCGGGATGACGATTCGGGCAAGGTGCCCTACAAGTACGCCGCCCCCGTGGTCTGGTCCCGATACACGCAGGTCATGCTGGATCCGGTCGTCGTGTATCAGGGCAGCGACAACCAGTTCGGCGCCATGAAGGACGCCGACCGGGCCGCGCTTGCCGATTACATGGGAGAGACGTTCTCGAAGAAACTGGCGAAACGGTTCGACGTTGCGAAGCATGCCGGCCCCAACACCCTGCGGGTCAAGCTGACGCTGACCGGCGCCGAAAAGACAACCCCGCTTGTCGGACAGTTCATGCATTTCGACCTCGCGGGCAATCTCTACAACGGTGTGCAGTCGATCCGCGGGGGCCAGGGTGCATTCAGCGGCTCGGTTT
The DNA here is from genome assembly GCF_050435685.1 of Paraburkholderia sp. GAS448. Classification (NCBI taxonomy): domain Bacteria; kingdom Pseudomonadati; phylum Pseudomonadota; class Betaproteobacteria; order Burkholderiales; family Burkholderiaceae; genus Paraburkholderia; species Paraburkholderia sp. GAS448. The sequence continues at coordinate 91,706 of NZ_JBNDKT010000017.1, read as the reverse complement.
CCTACGCCGTGGAAGTCTATGACAGCGACAGTGGCCAACTGCTGAAGGCATACGTTTCGAAGCAGTATCCGAACGCCATGAACCTGCCGGCAGCCTTCAGTTCCCTGAGTGCCGCAAAGACCGGCCTCGACAAGGGAGCCGATGCCCTTGTGTCACAGCTTCATTGACGGGATTGCTTTCCGTTGCATCGCGCGCGACCCGAAGGTGATGCCTGGAGTACAACCGTTGCAACGTACCGGTCTCCGGAACTCGACACAGCGATAAGGCGGCTGTTCCGGACTACTGTGAGGTCTGTGCATGCACGCATTTACCGACGTCGTCGTCTCATTCGCGCCCCCGCCTTTGATGGTCGTCATCGTGTTCTCGGTCGCATACCTGCTGGTGGGGATTCCGGTCCATTTCATGCGCGGCACAGCCGCAAGGGACGTGTTCGGTACCCTGGCCGGGGTCTTCGCCGCACTTGTCTATATCACGCTAGTCGTGGGCCTCTATCCGGATGTTCACACCGCTCCGCGCTAGCGCCGCACGTCTCTCCAAGAGGTTCGGACAATGCGCCCGCAGCATCAGAGAAGCCTGCATACCCGAGGCCAGACCAAGGCTTCCAGCCCGCAAAGTCTGAAGTACGAGGTCGTCGCGCGTCCGGACTCGATCGACGGTGGCGTCGTGCGCTGGATGACACGCCTGCTGCGCTATCTGGGTATGGGCTACCTGCAAGTTTGCCGGCTTGCGAGAGATGTATGCGACGTGGCCTGCGGAAGACTGTAAATGCGAATTCGCCCGCCAACGTCAGCCATGTGGTTTATCCCTCTCGCTGCCGCCTTGATCTGTCTTGCATTCCTCGCTTCTCTGCTCACACAATCGGGTCCTGAGGTCGCCGTCAGCTTTGTCACCGCAGAAGGGCTCGAGAGCGGCAAAACCCGCGTGCGCTACAAGGATGTTGAAATAGGCAGGCTGGCAGGACTGCGGCTGTCGGACGACCGGACACGCGTGCTCGCCGTCGTGCAACTCGAGGCGTCCGCCGAACGGTTCGCGATGTGCGGGACGCGATTCTGGGTAGTCCGTCCCCGGGTCGACATGACGGGTGTCTCCGGGCTGGCCACGGTCATCTCGGGTCCATACATCGCAGTGGATGCTGGACGCTTTTCCACGAGATGCGGAGAGTTTGTCGGTCTGGAGACGCCGCCTTCGGTTATCAGCGACCAGAACGGCGGGAGATTCGTTCTGCACGCCGACTCCCTCGAATCGCTCAATGTGGGTTCGCCAATCTATTTTCGGCGCGTACAGGTGGGGCAGGTGCTCAACTATTCGTTAGCCAGAGGTGGCGCCGCGGTGGACGTCGATGTGTTCGTGAAAACACCATACGACCGTTACGTCACTTCGGGCACGCGGTGGTGGCACGCGAGCGGAATCGACCTGCGATTCGATTCCAGCGGATTTAATCTGGACACCCAGTCCATCGCTACGCTCCTCTCCGGAGGCGTTGCTTTCGACTTGCCTGAATCATCGGTTCCCGAGCGCCGCGCCACCGACGGCACCGTGTTCGCTCTTGCAGCAAGCAGGACCGAGGCCATGCACCGTACCGACGATGGACCTGCCGCATCTGTGCGTATGAGGTTCGACGGGTCAGTGCGCGGATTATCAGTCGGCGCACCGGTCGACTTCGATGGCGTCGAACTGGGCGAGGTCACCGCAATCGACGTCGACTTCAATCCAACAGGTGTTCGCTTTGATATGGTTGTGACACTCAACCTGTACCCCTATCGTCTCGGGCGACGTTACAGGGAAGCACTCGGAAAAGGCTCAAGCGAGGCCGGCAAGGTGCTTCTGCATGAGCTGGTTGCTCAAGGTCTGCGTGGGCAGTTGCGCATGGGGAGCGTCCTGACCGGCCAGCGATATGTGGCGCTGGACTTTTTCCCGCACGCGCCGGCGGCCAGTATTGACACCCGTCGCACGCCGGTCGAGCTGCCGACCGTGCCCAATACACTCGAGGAGCTTCAGGACAAACTCGCCGACATAGTGAACCGGCTCGACCGTGTCCCCTTCGAGGAGATCGCCATCAACCTCAACCAGAGTCTCGTGAACGCCAATTCCCTGTTCCGGCGAATCGACACGGAACTGGCCCCACAGGCACGCACAACGCTCGCGGCTGCGGAGCAGTCGTTCAATGCTGCGAACGCCACGCTGCGGCAGGACTCTCCGATGCAGTCCGATATTCACGAGGCGTTGACTGAATTGCGCCGGACGCTTGCAACCCTGCATGCACTTTCGGATCACCTGGAACAGCATCCCGAATCTCTCATGTGGGGAAAATCAGCGGACCACTGAAGTACTTCGAATCTGACCCGCGGGCACCGAGCGCGCCACGCCACCAGTCCGTGACCGCCGCATTCGACTGAAACGCATCCGTTGTTCTCGCGTCAATACCTCAGCGGCTTCGCAATCCCCCTGTGACGTTCCTTGCGGGGTTGGAAACTGACCTTGACGGCAGGTGGGCGCCGAGAGCGAGGTCAGCGCACTTACCGGACGAGCGAACTCCCACGTGCAAAGGGCGGCGCTGATCAACAACGCCCCCCGTCCCTCGAAAGCCGTCGTCGAAACGCCATCTGATCGAACGGCGGCAGCGGGTCGGGCGGCGAAATCCAGGTGAAGGAAAACCAGGCCAGTGCGCGGCCCGGCGCGGGCCCTTCAAGCCCTCTGCAGAATGTCCACCGCCTTTTCGGCATCGTCCGACGAGTCGACCGCGAGATAGGCAATGAATTGTGTGCCAAGTACAGCAGCGGAAACGCCGCGGAGGTTGATCCCTCCCTCTGCCAACATCTGGGTCAATTGCGCGATGATCCCCAGTTGGTCCAGACCCATAACACGGACGGAGTGAAGGCTCGGTGTGACGGCAAACCCCACCTGTGTCGCGGCACGGATCTCCCTCTCCCCCTGCAGCGGCGCGACAAACACGACCCCTTTTCCGGAAGCTTCCGGCGTTCGACGTGCGACGACGAACTGCAAGTCAACGCCAGCATCCCGCAAAGCGCTTAATACTTGCGCAAGCCCGCCCGGTTTGTCCTCGATGGTCGCCGCCCAAACATCGACGCGTTCTATGCTCAGTTCCATGGCAGTCCCTCCCGCCTGATGCATGTCCCAATCAAAATCTAGTTCACCAACGGTTTGCGAGCAAGGCCGGCAGCGTCAGCGACACACGGGAATGCCGGGTTTCATGCGCGATTGCAACGCAACTGCCTTCGGCGACGGAGCAATCGAAAGATCGAAGCCCTTGAGCACGCTCGTCGGCCCGAAGCCTTTCGTGATCGATCGTGCTTCCAGCAGGAAAGTCGGATAATCCATTCCTGTCTCCTACGCAGTTGTTGCGCTGCGCAATTCAGGTGTGTGGGCTGGAGCCTGACGGCGTCTCAGCCTGCCGCGTCATCATCGGCCTCGTTTCAAGGCTCGTTGCTGCACGGCTTGTCGACAGAATGGCAGTGACCGTAGCCTCGGAACAAGCCGGTTTCATTCAATTGCAACTGCAAAAAATTTCACTATGCGTATCCCACCATTGAAGGCGATCCTCGCTTTCGAGAGCGTTGCCCGGACGAAGAGCGTCAACCGTGCATCTGAAGAGCTGGGGCTGACAGCATCGGCAGTGAGCCATCAGATCAGCAACCTCGAATCGATCATCGGTCAGCCGCTCTTCTACCGCTCCGGCAGGGGACTCGTGCTAACACCGACGGGCGAGCGTTATCTGTCTGACGTGACAGGGTCGCTGGCGGATCTCAGCCGCGCGACCGAGCGTGCATCGAGCCGTACCGACGTTGAAATTCTCCGCGTGCATTCGAGTCCGAGCTTCGGGCTCATGTGGCTGCTGCCGCGACTCGCGTCGTTTCAGGAAGCAAACGGGGATATCCAGCTGAACCTAGCGTGTTCATATGAAGACGTATCGTTCACGAGCGGCTACTACGACATCGATGTGCGCCACGGCTATGCCAACTGGCGCGATCTGGAGGTGAAGACGCTGCGCAATGAGTTCATCGCGCCGCTGGCCTCCCCTAAATACCTGGCGAGCAATCCGGTAAAGACGCCCGAAGACCTGCTTGAGCACCGCCTGATCTATTCGGAGACGCCGCTTGTCCAGTGGAAACAGTGGTTCGGGCGTACCGGCGTGTCCGGGGCCCATAAGAGCTTCGACTTTTCGTTTGACCGCTCTTATATGTCGCTGGAAACGGCGGCGCTCGGCCTGGGTATCGCACTCGAAAGCCTGATGCTCGCCTCTGTCAGGATCAGGGAAGGGGTGCTCGTGCCGGTATTTGACGATACGCACGCTGTCGAGGTCGGGGCGCATCATCTGGTGTACCCGCCGCAAAATGCCGATCTGCCGCGTGTCGCACGGTTCATCGCGTGGATCGAGCGGGAAGTCGGTAGCGCAAATCGCAGGGCACAGTAGCCACAGAGAAGATCGACACCAGGGTTTTTCAGCAGGCGAGCCGAAGCATGACAGCACAACCGCTGCTTCAGGGGAACGTTTCACGCGTATTGCATCGACCCACCCCCATCACCTGAAAATTTCTCAACCATAGTTGAGCGGTACTGCGTTGATCCGACCGGGGGCACAGTAGACACTCGAGCCATCACTTCAACACTCAGGAGACAAAGATGTTGCTCGAAAACAAGGTCGTCATGGTAACGGGTGCGGCATCGCCGCGCGGTATTGGCAAGGCGACCGCAAAAGCACTGGCTGCACAAGGCGCGCGCGTGGTGATCCTCGATCTGCGCGAGGAAGACGCAAAAAGCGCTGCCGCCGACCTTGGCGAAGGTCACCTCGGCCTCGCCTGCGACGTGACCGACAAGGCCGCCTGTCTGTCAGCCGCACGTGCGACCCTCGAAAAATACGGCCAGATCGACGGCCTGATCAACAACGCAGGCATCACGCAGCCTGTGCGCACCCTGGACATCACCGCCGAGAACTTCGACGCAATCGTCGACGTCAACCTGCGCGGCACGCTGTATATGTCGCAGGCAGTGATCCCGGTGATGAAGGAACAGAAGCGCGGCAGCATCGTTTGCATGTCGTCGGTCTCGGCGCAACGTGGCGGCGGCATTTTCGGCGGACCGCATTACAGCGCCGCGAAAGCGGGTGTTCTCGGTCTCGCGCGGGCGATGGCCCGCGAGTTCGGTCCGGACAACATCCGCATCAACTCGATCACGCCGGGGCTGATCCAGACCGACATTACCGGCGGCAAGCTCACCCCGGAAATGCGTGCAGACATCATCAAGGGCATTCCGCTCAGCCGGCTCGGAGACGCAGTCGACGTTGCCAATGCGTGTCTCTTCCTCGTGAGCGATCTATCCGCGTATCTCACGGGCATCACGCTCGACGTGAACGGCGGAATGCTCATTCATTGATATTGACGACAGCGCCCGCCTCATGGGCGGTGTTGCATTCCACGCACCCGGGCGAACCCGGGGCCATGGCAGGAGACAGACATGAAATCGAAGTACCCCGCTTCGCCCGGCACGGGCGATGTGTTGCCGCGCGCCGACTCGAAAAGTTTCGAGTCGAAGACCTACGCGAAAGTCGGGCGCCGGCTGATCCCATTCCTGATGCTGTGCTATCTCGGTGCTTACCTCGATCGCGTGAATGTCGGCTTCGCCAAGCTGCAGATGCTCAACGACCTGCACTTCAGCGAAACCGTCTATGGCATGGGTGCTGGCATTTTCTTTCTCGGCTATTTCCTCTTTGAAGTGCCGAGCAACCTTATCCTTCACCGTGTGGGTGCGCGCCGATGGCTTGCGCGGATCATGCTCACGTGGGCGGTCATCTCCGCGAGCTTCGTTTTCGTCAAGTCCCCCACTGCATTTTACGTACTGCGTTTTCTTCTCGGCGTGGCGGAGGCTGGCTTTGCGCCCGGCGTCATCTTATATCTGACGTACTGGTTTCCGTCGGCGCGACGGGCCAAGGCATTGTCGCTCTTCTTCATGGCAATCCCGCTGGCCGGCATCATCGGCGGCCCATTGTCGGGCGCGATCCTGCACTCGCTTCATGGCGTGATGGCAATGGCAGGCTGGAAATGGCTCTTCCTGCTCGAAGCAGTGCCGTCGCTGGTGCTCGGCGTCGCGATCCTGCTGTACCTGGACGATGGCATTGCCAGAGCGAAGTGGCTCACGGACACCGAAAAGGCGCTGCTCGCACGCAATGTCGCCGGAGATGACGCGCACAAGACTGCGCACCTGTCGGTCAAGGAATTCATCGGCGACCGCCGGTTGTGGCTGATGGCGTCGATCTACTTCTGTGTCGTGCTCGGCCAGTACGGACTGACTTTCTGGCTTCCAACGCTCATTCGCAAGTCAGGCGTCGCCGATCCATTGTGGGTGGGGGTATTCACCGCCATTCCGTATCTGTGCGCGATCGCGGCGCTTCCGCTGGTCGGCATGAGCGCGGACCGCAGTCGCGAGCGCCGCTTCCACCTGGCGATCCCGATGCTAGTGGCTGCCGCAGGTTTCGCCACTCTGCCTGTGCTGGGTAGTGTGACCGCCTCGATCATCTGTCTGAGCATTGCCGCGGCAGGCATCCTCGCATCCTCGTCACAGTTCTGGTCGTTGCCTACCGCTTTGCTGGGTGGCATGTCTGCCGCCGCCGGGATTGCCGCCGTGAACTGCTTCGCGAACCTCGCGGGCTTCTTCTCCCCAGCGATCGTGGGCTGGCTGAACGACCTCACGGGCAGGTCGACAGCCGGGCTGGTCTTTATTTCCGTGGCAGTGACACTGGGCGCCTTCCTTGTGTTTCTGGTGCCGGCAAAGTCCGTCAACCGCTGAATCGCTTTCCAATCACACCGACTGATCACAGGAGACGACATGAACAGTCCATCAAACAGTCCATCAACCAGGTCAACCGCGTCCACGGTGTCACTTGCCGAACACGCTTACCGTATCCGGAGAAACGCCCTTCTGATGGGCGAAGTTCAGGGGCAAGGCTATATCGGGCAGGCGCTCGACATTGCCGACGTCCTGGCTGTCGCCTACTTCGGCGCAATGCGATATCGCCCGGAAGACCCCAGGTGGGAAGGCCGTGACCGTTTCCTGCTCTCCAATGGTCACTACGCGATTGCGCTGTATGCGGCGCTTCTCGAGGCGGGCATTCTGCCGGCCGAAGAACTCGAAACCTACGGCAGCGATGATAGCCGCCTGCCCATGTCCGGCATGGCCAGTTACACCCCCGGCATGGAGATGTCCGGCGGCTCGCTCGGGCAAGGTTTGACCATCGCGGTCGGCCGCTGTCTGGGACTCAAACGCAAAGGATCGGATGCGTTCGTGTACACGCTCTTCTCCGATGGCGAGCTGGACGAAGGCGCGATCTGGGAAGGCATCATGTCGGCAAGCCACTGGAAGCTCGACAACCTGATCGCCATTGTCGACGTGAACAACCAGCAGGCCGACGGCCCCTCCACGCAGATCATGGCCTTCGAGCCGCTCGTCGAAAAGCTGGAAGCTTTCGGATGGTTCACGCAACGCGTGGACGGAAACGACATTGACGCCGTCGCTGCAGCGTTCGATGCGGCCCGCTCGCATCGCGACGCGCAGCCTCGCATGATCGTATGCGACACGCGCATGGGTTGCGGCGTGCCGTTCCTCGAACAGCGCGAGAAGAACCACTTTATCCGCGTCGATGCACATGAGTGGCAGCTGGCGCTTCAGGCACTCGAAGCAGGGAGACAAGCATGAGCAACGCGACGATGAACAAACCGCGCCTGAAGACCTCGGCAATGATTGCTTCGATAGCCGGTGAAGGCCAGGTTACGCGGTCAGCCCCTTTCGGTCACGCCCTCGTGCAACTGGCGCGGCAGAAGACGAATGTGATCGGCATGACGGCCGATCTTGGGAAATATACGGATCTGCACATCTTCGGCAAGGAATTCCCTGAGCGTTACTATCAGATGGGCATGGCGGAGCAGTTGCTGATGGGCGCTGCTGCGGGATTTGCTCATGAAGGCGCGCAGCCGTTCGTCACGACGTATGCTGTCTTCGCCACCCGCCGGGCGTACGACTTCATGCATCAAACGATCGCAGAGGACAACCTCGACGTGAAGATCGTCTGCGCATTGCCAGGCCTCACGACAGGCTACGGTCCGAGCCACCAGGCGGCGGAGGACCTTGCCTTGATGCGTGCCATGCCGAACATGACGGTCATCGATCCATGCGATGCGCTCGACATCGAGCAGATGGTGCCCGCGATCGCGGCGCACCGGGGGCCGGTCTATGCCCGGCTGTTGCGCGGCAATGTCCCCGCCGTGCTGGACGAGTACGATTACACCTTCGAACTCGGCAAGGCCAAAATGCTGCGCGATGGCGCCGAAGTGCTGGTGATCTCGTCGGGCATCATGACGATGCGTGCGCTCGAAGTAGCAAAAGCGCTTGAAAAAGATCGCATCGGCGTTGGGGTGCTGCACGTGCCGACGATCAAGCCGCTCGATACCGAGACTATCGTCCGTGAAGCAAAACGTTCTGGACGCCTCGTCGTCGTCGCAGAGAACCACACGGTAATCGGCGGCCTGGGAGAAGCGATTGCTGCGGAACTGATGCGCGCTGGTGTGTCCTGTCCGTTCCGGCAAGTGGGACTTCCCGATGCGTTCCTCGACGCCGGCGCGCTGCCGACACTTCACGATCGCTATGGCATCTCGACCTCGACGATGTCCGAAGCAATCAAGGGTTGGCTGTCTTGAGCTGGTGTGTCTAATCGCACGGCCTGGGCGGAAGAGCGAGGGATGACGTTGTCGTCACGGGGTTGCATCGTCTGGGTATGGCCCGCAAGCGGACATTGCGTGATGTCTATGCAATGTCCGATCGACCCTGTCACTCAGCTTTCGGGAAAGCAGTCGCTCGCGAAAGGCCGTTTTCGGCCCCCGAGCCAACTGCCGCAGGGCAGTGAAGCCGACCCTCCGGGAATGGCCTGAATCCGCCGCTCAAATGACCGGACGCCTCAACGAAAAGGCATATCGGGTCCCTCCCACGCCTTCGTGGGGCGTCTCCCCATAGGAACTGTCGAAGGTGCGTGGCATAATTCGCCGCAATATTGACGCCACGCCGCAACTCCGTCACGGTCATGGTTAGCCTGTTCCACCGAAAGCTCGGCAGCATTCTGGGATTGCTTGCAATCCTGATGGCCACGCTCGCGCCAACGGTGTCGCACGTCCTGGCAGGGCACGAACGCGTTGACCGGCTGCTGGCCACCTATTGCTCTGCGCACGCAACACCGGACGATGGAGCAACTGAGCAAGCGCCCGACCACCAGCCTGCACTCCACTGGCAAGCGTGCGCGTATTGTGGCCTGCTTGCGCACATGCCCGTGTTGCCGAGCGGGAAGTCCAATCTTGTGCCGGTTGCCCGGGCGACACAGCGTGCAGCAGCTCTCCAGCTGCCGGAAGTCCGGCACGTCTTTCTTTTTACCGCGGCACAGCCGCGTGCTCCTCCGCTTTCATCCTGACTGAGTCAACAAGGCAGCGACGCGTGCGCCATTGCATCGCTGCGTCGTCGCGCGTCTTCTGGCCGACGCGTGACTACAGCAACGCGACCATTCACAAAGGATGAATCATGCACAACATTTCAACGGGCTTAGGGAAACCGCTGCTCGCGGCATCACTCATTTCGGCCGCCGCAAGCGCTCTTCTCTTCACACCCTCGCTCGCCAGCGCTCACGCGATTGCGGGTGACCGTGTTTTTCCGGCGACCATGGCCGTCGACGATCCCGGCGTAGGTGACGAAGCCAACTTCCTATATGGCCATCAGCGCATTACCGGTGACAACGGCGATCAAAGCATTAACACCTTTAGCTTCGAGTACGACAAACTGATCACACCAAGGCTGGCTTTCTCGGTCACCGGCGCCTATGTGATGCAAAACAACCCGACGGCCCGCGGCTTCGACAACTTCGGCGTCGGCCTGAAGTATCTGCTGTACGTCAACGACGCGCACGAGTTCATGACCTCCGTCGGCGTCAATGCCCAGCTCGGCGGGACGGGAAGCCAGGCAATCGCCAACAGCTTTTCGACCATCTCACCGACGATCTTCGCCGGCAAGGGCATGGGCGACCTGCCGGATTCGCTGGCTTATCTGCGCCCGATCGCGATCACGGGTGAAGCCGCCCCGGCTTTGACCACTGGGGCGGGACAACCCAACGCGTTCAACTATGGCTTCACAGTCCAGTACAGCTTGCCGTATCTGCAGCAGCACGTGCATGACCTCGGTTTGCCGCAGCCGCTGTCGAACCTCATCCCCATCGTCGAGATTCCGCTGTCGAGAAGCCAGGGACAGACAACCGGTACGGTCAACCCCGGCTTCATCTGGATCAACCGCTACGGTCAGTTTGGCGTCGAAGCTCAAATCCCGATTAACCACGCGAGCGGTTCACACGTGGGCATTCTGGTGCAGGCCCATATTTTCTTCGATGACATCGCACCAACGACGATCGGCAAACCGCTATTCCAGTGATGAGGGAGAAGACGATGAAAAAGCACGGAAGTGGCGGGCGGCATGCATTGGCGAAATGGCCGTTGCTGGTTGCCGGACTCGCCTTCGCCGGCGCTGCGTTCGCGCATGTGTTTCCGCAGAAACAGGAGCCGGGAGCCGGCGCGACGGTCGCGACGCCCGCCCAGGTGAAGATCACATTCGACGGGCCACTGGAGCCTGCATTTACGACGCTCACCGTCACCGACTCAACCGGAAAGCAGGTCAACACCGCTAAATCCACGGTCGATGAACATCAGCCGGCTGTGGTTTCCGTCCCGTTACCGGCTCTGGGAGCCGGGCGCTACACCGTGCATTGGGTGGCGGTCGCCTCCGACGGGCATCGCACTCACGGTGATTACGCGTTCGACGTGAAATAGCATGCAGATGCGATAGGGCCGGCTATGCGGAATGAAAACCATGTGTGCAGGAAGCATCACCCACTGGCCGTGGGGACCCTCCAGCTTTAATCTGCCATCCTCAATAAACAGGATCTTGTTGCAGGCGCATGATCAGGCACGAGATTCGAACAGCCATCCAATGTCGTGCGGTGCCGGGAACGGCAACGTCGCATCTGACGTAATGTCAACAACGGTACTCAAACCGCCGCGCAATGGCGTCTCGCCCAAAACGCAGGCTCAAGCGGCCGCGGCCTCGTCGTGGTATCGAAGCAGCCGCTCCACTTCACGCCTTGACCCGAGGATGACGGGAACGCGCTGATGGACATGAGCCGGCTTGATTTCCATGATCGGGGTCTCGCCCGTCGTGCTCATCCCGCCGGCCTGTTCGACAATGAACGACATCGGATTGGCCTCATAGGTCAGCCGCAGCCGCCCAGCAAGCTGAGGATTCCTGGTGTCTCGCGGATAGAGGAAAACGCCCCCGCGCATCAGGATTCGATGCACCTCCGCGACCATGGATGCAATCCATCGCATGTTGAAATTCGTCTGCCGTGGCCCCGACGCGCCCGCGACACACTCACGGACATAACGGCGCACAGGTGCTTCCCAGTAGCGCTCGTTGGACATGTTGATCGCGAATTCGCAGGTATTCTCGGGAATCTGGAGCTGTGGATGAGTCAGCACGAATGATGCCGACTCCCCATCGAACGTGAACCCGTCGACGCCGTGCCCCGTGGTCAGCACGAACATCGTCGTCGCACCGTAGATCGCATACCCCGCGCAGACCTGCTTGACGCCCGGCTGCAGAAAATGCCTCTCGTCGATTGGGGCGCCAGACGCTGGAGTAGCCAGCACGGAAAAGATACTTCCGACAATGCCGTTGATCTCAAGATTGGAGGATCCATCGAGCGGATCAAAAAGGAGCAGATAGCCTGGGGTATCCGCGGAATGCTCACGCCCGGTTACCTGAACCGACTCGAGCTCTTCCGACGCCAGTCCGCGGAGACAGCTAACCGACTCGACCGCACCGATCATGATGTCGTTCGACACGACGTCGAGTTTCTTTTGCGCCTCACCATGAACGTTATCGGAATGGGCATTTCCGGATGCACCGTCGAAGACGCCTCGCTCCACCGCCGTTGCGATCGATGAACAGGCATCGGCAACGGCCTCGATTAGTGCAATCAGTCCCACCGGGATTCGTTCCTCATGTGCGGCGTTCGTGAGAAACAAGGAAAGCGCAATGTGCTCAGTGGTAGCTATGTGGTTCATGTTGGGTCCGCTTGGCAGAAACTGTCTGGCGATCGGTTGGAATCAACGCGCTGGGGAGGCTCCGTCGACATGCATACAGCAGCGATGGAATATCACGCATCGCATGGAGCGACGCTACCTTGCCCAACCAGTGCGAGGGCTGCATCGGGACCAGCGCTTGCGCGGAGAGCAGATCATGGCCTAACGGCTTTTCGAGAACGACCTTCGAAGTGGCAGAAACCAGCTCTGCCCGGTTCAGTTCGGTGCATATCGGAATAAACAGTTCCGACGCAGTGGCAAGGTAGAAGATATGCGTGATCTGATTCATGGGTCGGTTAGACGCATCAAGCGTCCATGGCAGCGAAATCCATTACCCGCGATGCGCGTGGTCATAGCGCCCTGCCATCGCCGACAGCGCTACCGGCTTGATCTTGTGCGCCTGCCCGGCACTGCCGAATGCCTCGAAGCGGGAACGGCACAGTTCCCGGGCCGCGCCGAGTGCGTCCGTGAGGAATCGTCGAACGTCGAACTCTGAAGGACACTGTGCGAGTGAGCGTCGAATTGCACCGGTCATCGCGAGGCGGATATCCGTATCGATGTTGACCTTGCGTACTCCATGGCGAATGCCCTCGCAGATCTCTTCCACCGGCACACCGTACGTTTCCCGGATTTCACCGCCGAACTCGCGGATGATCTCAAGCCATTCCTGAGGCACGGAACTCGATCCGTGCATGACCAGATGGGTATTGGGCAGACGGCGATGAATTTCCCTGATCCTGTCGATCGCGAGAATATCGCCCGACGGTTTGCGGGAGAATTTGTAGGCGCCGTGAGACGTACCAATAGCAATTGCCAACGCGTCGACTCCAGTACGTTGCACGAAGTCGGCGGCCTGCTCGGGGTCGGTCAGCAGCATGTCGTGGGTCAGCACGCCTTCGGCACCCGAGCCGTCCTCCTCCCCTGCCCTTCCCGATTCGAGCGAACCCAGACATCCGAGCTCACCCTCGACTGACACCCCGACGACATGCGCCCTATCCACCACGTTCCGCGTCACCTCGACGTTGTAGTCGTAGGTCGCAACGGTTTTCATATCCGGCATGAGTGAACCGTCCATCATCACGCTGCTGAAACCGCTGCGGATCGCGGCCTGGCAGACAGCCGGCGACGCCCCATGGTCCTGATGCATCACGACCGGGATGTCGGGATAAGTCTCGATCGCCGCTTCTACGAGGTGCCGCAGAAACGCTTCGCCTGCGTATTTCCGCGCGCCAGCGGAAGCCTGCATGATGACCGGACTATCGCAGTCAGCGGCCGCCTGCATGATCGCCTGAACCTGCTCGAGGTTATTGACGTTAAATGCCGGCACGCCATACGCGTGCTCTGCCGCATGGTCCAGCAACTGCCGCAATGAAATCAGCGCCATGTCATTTCCATGAAGTAATGTCGCCGTGCGGCGAACGTCGTTAAATTGATATCGCAAACGATCACGACATCGTTCTGGCGTTGTCGACCGTTACGGCACTTTCGGGCGCGAAGCGGTGGCGCAAAAAAGACGGAACTGGAGGACGCGCTGCCGCGTCCTCACAGTGTCTGGACACCTTGATCAGGTTGGGTAAATCAGCAGGCTCAAGGCCTCGATACATCTAATCAACGATCCCCGCTTCCATCTCGAGTGTGCGATTAACCGCGTCCACGATCGCGCCCACGGTAATACCGAACTCTTCGTACAACGTCTCGGCTGGAGCCGATTCGCCAAAGTGCGACAACCCGATCACAGCGCCACTCAAGCCGACGTACTTCCGCCAGAAATCGCCAGCGGCCGCTTCAATTGCAACGCGCCGGATTCTTGGCGGCAGAACGGAAAGCTGGTACGCAAGCGGTTGGCTATCAAAGGTCGTGGTCGATGGCATCGATACGACCCGTGTGGCAATGCCCTGCTCGGCGAGCGCAGTCTGCGCCTTGAGCGCGAGTTCCACTTCGGAACCCGTCGCGATCAGAACGATGTCCGGTGCTCCGCCAACGGCCTCCGACAACACATAGCCGCCTTGCCGGATTTGTGCCTTCGCCTGCGCGCTGCGAGAAAGCGGTGGCAAATTCTGGCGCGAAAGCAGCAGCGCGGTGGGCGCGTCAGTTGTCTCCAGTGCTGCCGCCCATGCAAATGCTGTTTCGACCGTGTCCGCCGGCCGCCATACGCTCATCCCCGGAATCTGGCGCAGCATCGCCGCGTGCTCGACCGGCTGATGGGTAGGCCCATCCTCGCCGAGACCAATCGAATCGTGGGTGAAGACGTAGATACATTGCAAATGCATCAGCGCCGCCATACGGAGCGCATTCTTCGCGTAGTCGGAAAACACCAGGAAGGTCCCGCCATATGGAAGAAAACCGCCATGAAGCGCGGCGCCGTTCATGATCGCTGCCATGCCGAACTCGCGAACGCCGTAGTGGATATAGTTTGCTGCTCCGTTCGCGCTGTCGGGTATGAGCGCGCGGGAAGCCGGCACCATGGTGAGATTCGACGGCGCCAGGTCTGCCGAGCCGCCCAGAAGTTCAGGCAATCGACCAACCAGCAGATCAAGGCATCGCTGCGACGCCTTGCGGGTTGCCATCTTCTGCTCGAACCAGTCACCGCCCTCCAGCAGGCGTTTGATCACGTCAGCTGAGCGCTCGAGGCGACTGCCGTGCATGCGGGATTCGAAGTAGCCGGCCTTTTCCGGAAAGTGGGTACGATAGGCTTCGAACAGCGTGCGCCAGGCCATGTTGCGTTCACGCCCCACTGCTCGTGCATCCCATGCGTTGCGAATCGCTGCGGGAATATCGAATGGCGCGTGATTCCAGCCAAGATGCTCTCGGGTGGCCGCGATTTCAGCGGTGCCAAGCGGAGCGCCATGCACGTCGTGAGTGCCGGCCCGATTGGGCGACCCATGTCCGATTACCGTCTTGCAGCATATCAAGGTCGGCCGCTCACGTTCCGCACGCCCTGCCTCAATCGCGCGCTCGATCGACAGCGGATCATGGCCGTCGACACCCTCGACGACATGCCAGCCATACGCGCGGAAGCGCATCGGAGTCTGGTCGGTGAACCAGCCCTCGACTTGGCCATCGATCGAAATGCCGTTGTCGTCATAAAACGCGATCAGTTTGCCGAGATGCCATGTGCCGGCGAGCGAGCATACTTCATGCGAGACGCCCTCCATGAGGCAGCCGTCACCGAGAAACACATACGTGTGGTGATCGACGATATCGAATCCCGGTTCGTTGAATTCGGCGGCCAACAACCGTTCAGCCAGCGCCATACCGACGGCGTTGGCAAGACCCTGTCCTAACGGGCCAGTGGTCGTCTCGACACCCGGTGTCAAGCCGCGTTCCGGGTGCCCGGGCGTGATCGACTGCCATCTCCGGAATGCCTTCAGATCGTCGATCGACAGACCGTAGCCGCTCAAATGCAGCGCGGCATACAGCAGCATCGAACCGTGACCGTTTGATAGCACAAATCGATCCCGGTTGACCCAATCCGGAACTGCCGGATCATGCTTCAGGTACTTGCGCCACAATACTTCGGCGATATCCGCCATCCCCATCGGCATGCCGGGATGTCCCGAATTCGCGGCCTGAACGGCATCGATAGCCAGAAACCGCACTGCGTTGGCGAGTTCTGCCCGGGTCGGATTAGCGTGAACCATGAATCACCATTTTTTCGTAGACCTAAATTAATATATTGAAGCCTCGCGCATTTTCTCGACGGGGCTCCGGCATCCAGTCTTCGGGTACGGTTGCGACGTCAGGCAGCCGGCACCGCCGTGCTGTCCAGCAGATGCGTGATGGATTCGCCCATGCTGCGCAGGATCAGGAAGCAGGAACATGCACCAGCGTCCAGGACGCCAATCGAACGGTCGCCCAGCCGGGCTGCCCGTCCGATTCGGGCCCGCAGGTCGCGCGTCGAATTCATCCCGGTTTCCGCGGCAACTACCATCGCCTGGATACACTCCCGGAAACTCTTGCCCTCTTCCAGCGCTGTCCCATACGCCATACGCGCGGGAACAAGCGTGTCGATCAGTGTCTTGTCGCCGACCTTTGCATCACCGATCTCCTGCACAGAAGAGATGCCGGCAGCGAGCGCCTGATAGAAAAGGGATTTGTCGAGCTCGGCGTGGTCTGCAAACGTATCGCTCATACTGAGAAAGAAAGTCCCGTAGAGCGGCCCCATCGAACCACCGATGCCTTCCATGAGCGCCATGGACAGATCGCCCAGGGCCACCGATAGCGACGGTACTGCTCCGCGTGTCGCAAGATGTTCCCCACACTGGGTGAAGCCCTTGCTCATGTTGATGCCATGATCGCCGTCACCAATCGCGCCGTCGACTTCGCTCAGATACTGGCGATTCGCATTGATGGTACGAACAAGATCGACGACAACCCCACCAGCGTCGGCCAATTTAACGATTTCAGTCATCGTGCGTCTCCCACATTGAGTCCGATGCTTTGACACGGATGCGCGAGGCAGGCGCGCAGTTCGTCGTCGAGTTTCGTCAATGTCAGCGTTACCCCCATCATTTCCAGGGACGTAAAAAGATTGCCGACAAACGAGAACTGGATCTCGATTCCCGCTTCGCGCAGATAATCGGCGACCTCGCCATACAGGATGTATTGCTCCATCAGCGGCGTCGCACCGAGACCGGACAGCAGCACCGACACCTTGTCGCCGCTGGAAAAAGGCACATCCGGCAACAGCTTGTCGAGCATCATTCTCGCCATGTCTCTCGCGGAAATTATGGGCTGGACCAGGATACCGGGTTCGCCATGATGGCCGATGCCAACTTCCATTTCGCCGTCCTTGATGACGAAGTTGGGCTTGCCGACCGCTGGGATCGTACAGGCGGACAAGCCGACACCGATCGAGCGGGTCGAATCCACGGCCTTGCGCGCAGCGGCGATCACTTCATCGAGCGTGGCGCCCTGGGCCGCCCGGGCACCTCCGACCTTCCACATCACGATTTCACCAGCAACGCCGCGCCGCTTGTCGATCTCGTCTTTGGGCGCCGATGCGGCATCATCGTTGGCGACGACCGTGCGCACGCGAATGCCTTCGCGTTCGGCCAGCTTGATTGCCATCTTCACGTTCATATTGTCGCCTGCGTAGTTGCCGTAAAGGCACGCTACGCCTGCGCCACTATCGGCCGCCTTGAAAGCTTCAAAGAATGATTTTGCAGTCGGCGACGAGAAGATTTCGCCGACGGCCACGGCGTCCACGAGATTGCGCCCGACATAGCCGATGAAAGCCGGTTCGTGTCCCGATCCCCCTCCGGTCACAATACCCACACGGCCCTTCTGGCGAGCGTGGGCATGCGATACAACGCGAGGATTCTCCGGTGCGGCGCGCAGCTCCGGGTGTGCCGCGAGGATGCCGCGGAGCATGTCCTCGACAACGAGATCAGGATTGTTAATGACGCGATTCATACCGTTCCTTTACACCTTGAGTATGGTTACTGGGCGGTGTAGCCGCCATCAATCACGATATTCTCGCCGTTGACCATCGCGGCCGCGTCGCTGACCAGATACAGGATCAACGCGGCGATTTCGTCTGGGCGTGCGAATCGACCTGCGGGAATTTTAGCCTTCATCGCCTCGCCCACCGCACCCGCCCAGGCTTTCCTGCCCAACTCAGTGTCGACAACCGTGGGCGAAACCGCGTTGACCGTAATTCCGTGCTTTGCCCATTCGAGCGCGAGTACCTTTGTCATGCCGACGAGTGCCGCCTTGCTCGCGCAGTACGCCACATGACGCTCCAGTGCGACGACACTCGCCTGAGAAGCCAGATTCACGATACGGCCGGTACTACCACGGCTTAGCATCTGCTTGCCGACGGCCTGCGCAAGGAGAAACGGGGCCTTGAGGTTGATCGTCATCGTCCTGTCCCAGGCCTCCTCCGAAAGTGCTTCCGCGTTCTCAAGCAGAGCGACGCCGGCATTGTTGACCAGTATATCGACAGGGCCTAACGTTTCGGTCACGCGCCGCACCAGGGCATCCGGTACCCCAGCGGCGGTGATGTCCGCTGCGATACCCACATGCCGCTCGGGGCCGCCGGGAAGCGACCGGGCCACGCCCTCGACGGCCGGGTTGATATCGAGCAGTGCGACGCGCGCACCCGCGGCGGCAAGGCACCCGGCAACGGCGAACCCGATACCGCTGGCCGCACCGGTCACGACCGCAACGCGGTCCGTGATATCAAAAGGGGTCGTTGAATTGACCGACATCGCTCCACTCCTTGATTAATTACTCTTGGGAATCTTGTTGAGAATCTCCTGGGCATTTGCCGGCGTGACCTGCGTCCATGGCACCGCGTAGGATTTCGCCGTACCGTCGGCCCACGGCATCTTCGCGCCGTACCCTGCCCAGATATCCGAGCGCGGCTTGTAAGACGGACCCATGACCGTCCGCAATGCAACGTCCAGAGCACCTTGCGCCTGTGCCTGCGAGTCCTGGAAGAAGGTCGTCATTTCGCCACGCTTGACTGCGGCAATACCGTCAACAATTCCGTCGATGCCGGCAACCGGAACCTTCTTTGGATCGATGCCCTTCGATTTCAGGGCCTGGATGGCACCGAGCGCCATGTCGTCGTTCTCCGCAATGATGCCCGCGATCTGCCCCGGATGCGCGGTCAGCCAGTTCTCGACCAGCGCCAGCGACTCGGCGCGCGACCAGTTCGCCGTCTTGTGCTCAAGCACCTTCACGTCCGGATTTCTTGCCAGCACGTCCTGAATGCCCTTCGAACGGTCGATCTGGGCGGACTGGCCGATCGGCCCCTCGATGATCACCACATTTCCCTTGCCGCCGATTTCCTTGACGATCGCATCCGCTTCCATCTGTCCCGCAACCACGTCATTGCTACCGACATAGGACGTGAGCTTGTCGCCTGACACCAGAGTATTCGATCCGATGACCGGGATGTGTGCTGCTGCGGCTTTCGCGACAGCAGCAGCTCCCGCCGCCTTGTCGATCGGCACGAAAATGATCGCGTCGTATTTCTGCGTGATCATCGAGTCGAACTGGTTGCTCTGGGTTAGCGCGTCGTAGTTGCCGTCGAATACCGTGAGCTGAACCGTACCGTCCTTGACAGAGGGATCTGCCTTCAGCGCATTGGTCCACATCTGCATGAACTCGCCCTTGAGACCATACACCGCCGCGCCAATACGGACAGGTTTAGCCTGCGCCGCTGTACAGGTCAGGCCGATCACTGCGCAGGCCAGAACTGTTTTCTTCCACGAATTCATCGAAGTCTCCTGAATTTTTCCAGATTGTTGCTTTTGGGTTGATGTCATTGCTTCCTGCGCGAAGCATCGAGGAGGACGGCACCGACGATAATGACGCCCTTTACAACTTGCTGGTAGTAAGACGACACGCCCAGCAGATTCAGTCCGTTATTGATGACGCCGATGAGCAGCGCGCCGACCACCGTGCCGCCGAGCGAGCCGGTGCCGCCCGACAGGCTCGTGCCACCGATCACAACCGCCGCGATCGCGTCGAGCTCGTAGGACACGCCGGCCTGCGGCAAAGCGGACGTTGTGCGGGCGGCAAGGATGATCCCGGCAAGACCCGCCAGCAGTCCGCCGATGACGTATACGGAGAAGATGATCTTGCCGGTGGAAATCCCGCTGGTCTTGGCGCTTTTTGCGTTGCCGCCGACCGCATAAACATAGCGGCCGTAGGTCGTATAGCGCAGCACGAACCAGAACAGCGCGACGACTGCGACGAACACGATAATCGGCACGGGCACGCCCGCCATCGCACCCGTTCCGATGCTCAGATACCCATCGGGAAGATCGGTGACGGGCATGCCGTCGTTATAGATATAGGTTAGCCCGCGCGCTGCGCTTAACATGCCGAGCGTCGCGACGAACGGCGGAATCGACAGCCTCGCCACAAGCAGGCCGTTGATCGCCCCTACCGCAGCGCCCACGAGCAGCCCCGCAAACAGGCCCAGCGCCGGGCTGAGCGGATGCGAACCGGTAACGAGGCTTGCACTGACGATGCCGGCAAGCGCGAGTGTGGAACCCACCGACAGGTCGATGCCGGCCGTGAGCACCACGTAGGTCATGCCAATCGCCAGGATGCCGTTGATCGAGGTCTGTCTCAGGATGTCCGCGATATTGCCAAGCGTCAGGAAATACTGGTTTGCAAAAGACAGCACGATGCACAGGACAATGAGCACTGCAACGATGCCGTAGCGCCGATAGATATCGCGCATATGTGCGGAACGGCTTTGGCTCGCCGGGACTTTCAGGGAAGTGGTATGAGTATTCATGATGCGAGGTGCAGAAGATCTTCCTGAGTGGTGGTATGGCCGTCGATCACGGTGACCAACTGCCCCGACTTGAAAATGGCGATGCGGTCGCTGACATCCAGAATTTCCTGTGCCTCGGAAGACACCACCATGGCGGCGCCCCCTTTCGATGCGAAGTCGTCTAGCAGCTTGTAGACCTCGCGCTTGGCACCCTCATCAATGCCCCGGGTCGGTTCGTCACACAGCAGGCACGTGGGCTCGGTTGAAAGGCAACGCGCGAGCACCACCTTCTGCTGGTTTCCCCCGCTCATCGACGAGACCGGAAGCGAAACGGAACTGGTCTTGATCCGCATGCGATCAACCATCGTATCGACGAGGGCCTTCACCTTTCGACGGTTGATCAGCGACAGGCGCGACAGGCGGTTGTAGGCAGAGAACGAGATGTTGTCGCGCACGGACGCCGACAGTACAAGTCCCGTCTCCTTGCGGTCCTCCGTCACGAGCGACAGCCCTGCCTGAATGGCCTTGCGGGGGTGGCCCACCGGCAATGCGCGGCCCTTGAGCCTGACTTCACCGCTATCAGGACGGGTCAGCCCGTACATGCAGTTGAGGTATTCACTGCGGCCCGCGCCCATCAGGCCATAGATGCCAAGGATTTCTCCCTGGTGGACAGTGAGCGAGATATTGCTGAATTCCGACTCCCGGGAAAGGCTTGTCGACTCCAGTACGGGCTCGCCCACAGGCCTGCGAACCTTCCCGGCGGAATGCAGCTTGCGGCCGACGATCGTGCTCACCAGACAGGAGCGGTCGATGTCGGCGATACGTCCGCTGTCGACATACCGTCCGTCGCGAAAGACCGTGTAGTCGTCCGCGATCTGGAATATTTCCGAGAGTCGGTGGCTGACGTAGATGATTCCGGTGCCCTGCGCGGTCAGGTTACGAATCGCGTCGAACAGCACCTCAGTCTCGCGCTCGCCGATCGCTGAAGTCGGCTCGTCCATGATCATCACGTCGCAATCGCGGCTGAATGCCTTCGCGATCTCGACCAACTGGATCTGCGCGAGGCTCAGCGACGACATTCGTGCACGGGCGTCGACCGGAAAAGCAAGCCGGTCCAGGAGTTCCTGTGCTTGCCTCGCGAGTGCCGCAAATTTGACCAGCACACCAGCCCTGCGGGGTTCGCGACCGAGATACAGGTTTTCGGCAACCGTCATGCCGGGAATCGGCGAAAGCTCCTGGGTAATGATCGCGATGCGATTGTCGAGCGCTTCCGCTGGCGTCTGAAAATTGACGCTCCGCCCCTTAAACAGGATTTCTCCGGCATCGCGCTGGGTGATACCCATGACGATGCCAAGGAAGGTCGATTTTCCGGCACCGTTTCCACCGCACAGCGCGTGGACACTCCCGCGCCGCAGCTTCAGCCGGCCGTCCTCTAACGCCCTGACACCATTGAATGCCTTCTGCACACCGGTGGCATCCACAAGAAGGTCGTCCACTTTGTCTCCTGACATTTGCTCGTCGTTGAACATTTGAGCACTTGGATGACATCGTAGGTTCGCTCCCACCACCTGTCAATTATTCGGACCATGTGGTTTACCCCTAATGCCACCCAGCGCTCAGATCTGCTGCAACGCACTGATTGCAATCGATCACGCCCCGAACCGTAAGCAGAAAAACCCGAACCTGCGACCTTGACATTCGCACGTCCACGAATGAGAATTTGATCATTGATGTACATTTGTTCACTCACACATTGGGCAATCACGGATAACTGGAGTTAAATATGAAGCTGGCAATCGGATGCGATGAAGCCGCATTTGACCTGAAGGAACTGATCAAGCAACATTTGACCGGCAAGGGGCTGGACGTCACCGATTTCGGAACCTACGAGGCGGAACCTGTCCACTACCCGAACATCGCGTTCGCAGTGGCCGAGAAGGTTGCGAAAGGCGAGTTTGATCGTGCTGTTCTAATGTGCGGAACAGGGATTGGTATGGCGATTGCCGCTAACAAGGTGCATGGCATTCGCGCTGCGCAATGCCACGACACCTATTCGGCGGAGCGGGCGAGCAAGAGCAACGATGCGCAAATCATTACAATTGGCGCGCGCGTTGTCGGCCCCGAACTCGCGAAAGCGATTGTTGACACGTGGCTTGGTGCAAGCTTCGACGGCGGACGCTCCGTGCCGAAGGTGAACCGCATCAAGGAATACGAGGATGACCATCTGTTACCCCGCAATGACAAGACTGCGTGAACTGGCTGGCCAGGTCATCAGTCAATAGCCCTCCGGCTCTGCGGCAAGCCAGGTTGTATCCAGCCGAATGGGAATGAGACAAATCATATGACCACCGACGAACTGACTCGTCTGGCGACGCTTTACTATGTCGACGGACTTACGCAGGAAGATCTGTCGAAGCAGTTCTCGCTTTCTCGAGCCAAGATAGGCCGTCTTCTGAAGCGTGCGCAGGAAGAAGGCATCGTTGAAATTCGCGTAAGGCATCACCCACGTGATACGCGGGACCTCGAACGCGAGTTGATCGATCGATTCGGGATTGAAAAGGCGATCGTGTCGGTCAATCACAAGGACCAGGACAAGCAGCGCGAGCTACTCGCCGGCCTGGTCGCCAGCCATCTGGACCGCATTCTCACCAATGACATGATCGTGGCCGTGGGTATCGGCCGCAATATCAACGCGATTTCGGAGCATGCGATCTCGTCAACGCAACGCTCCCCGACCTTCGTCTGTGCGATTGGCGGGTTCTACCGGGGTGGCGAGGTCATGAATGCCGACCACATCAGCCGTCGGCTTGCCGCCCGCTTTGGAGGTGGCAGCGAAACGCTTTACGCGCCCGCCCTGGTAGGCGACCCCGACGTCCGTCAGGGTCTGCTTCACAACGACGCCGTCAAACCCACACTCGACAAGGCACGTAGAGCACACGTCGCGCTCGTTGGGGTCGGCGACATCAATGAAGATAGCATCATGGTCCGCAACGGCTGGTTCTCGCCGGACGAAATCGCCGAGCTCCGCAAGTGCGGAGCAGTCGGAGACTTGATGGGCTACCACTTCATCGACATCGCCGGCCGTCCAATTGTCACTCCCGTTCGCGACAGGGTCATTGGTCTTAGTCTGGAAGACCTGAAACAGATTCCGAACGTCATTGCGATAGCCAGCGAAAATACCAAGACAACCGCCGTTCTGGGAGCGTTGCGTACAGGTGCAATCACCACGCTCGCGACGACGGAAGCCATTGCTCAATCGATTGTCAGCCTGGAAGACGCCACACGCAATCCGCTTTCTCCGCAGCAACAGGAAATGGTTACCCGGTAAAAGGCAAGCGCCTGGAGGGTACGTATACGTGGCGCGCAAACTTGTGCGGCACCTGCACACGGTGCAGACAGACTACTTCCTGACCTGCGTGCGCCGCCTGACCCGAACGTGCTGCGCGCGCCGTTGTCTATGTACTCACAGTGCGGGACTTTTAGACCGAGGCCGGTAAAGGAGACGATGACATGCGACATGCTGAACAACAACGCGTCTATGGTGTGCTCGTCGGCAGCGTGAAGGACGGCCAGATCGATCCAAGCGGACGAACGCCGCACTACGAAATCTGGGTGCAGGGCAATGGCATGAACTATCGCGTCGCGGTCAACGTGATCTCCCAGGACGGGAGTGAGGTGATGGCCTATTTCGATCCCGACTACACGTCGCCTGATCCGCATAAGCTCGATCCGGCGGCTCTCGCCAGTGGCGCAGCAGGCTTTGCCCAACTGACTACGGGGCCCACCGGAACTGGCCTGGATTATCTGCGGGACAAGCTGTTTCCGCTCGACAAGATGTCGGTCATTCCACCGGAGGGCGCCGGCGTCACGCTCAAGAACCTGCTCGATGGCCAGATCGAGCGCGCCAAGGCGGATACCGGCGCCGTCGCAATTGCCTTCGGTGAGTCGTTCCAGGATCCGACGCCCGATCAGACCTTCGGCTTTTCGCCCGAGCGAGGTGTGCACGACATTCACATGATGCAGGGCGACAGCGGAACGTTCGCCGGTGACGATCGCGTAAACGGCGACGGCGCCCTCTTCATCAGGTTCACTAGCGGAGAGACGGCGGCTCTATTCGTCCGTTTCAGCACACAGGATATTTCCGCTGCCGGCGGGGGAGCGTGAGGATCGTCGCAGCGAAAATCACCCTTGCGGAGAAAGCATAAGAGCGCGCATGAAAGCGGACATGACAACGGCCAATCGAAATCCGGTGTGTCGCCAGTCGCTGTTATTCGGTCACCCTACGGGCATGCAACCAGTCGGTGCGCCGCAAGCCGCTGCCAGGAAGAGGTCAGGGAGAAACAAAAGACCGCTGTCCGTGAGGGCAGCGGTCTTTCTTACGATGGGTGGCGAATGCGGGACTCGAACTCCAGATTTGCGGATTTCGTGAGGATAGTCCGTTACGACACACGCTAAGCGTCTCGATGTTTCGCGCTGCCGGGGCTTGAACTGCTCACGCGCCCGTCAGCATTTGCGCGTCCATGACGGCGCTTCGTCGCGAAGTTGTTACTATCCGTGACGCTCGACAGCATGGAACCGTGTAGATAGATCGTATTAACTAGCTCCTGCTAGTCGCGAAACTGTACCAGCTGTCACAATTACATCTGCGCCCTACGCGATTAAAGCGCTTAGTCGCTTTGCGCTTGTTTGCGCCTGCTTGTCATCCTTAATTGCTGTTATTGGGCAGCCGGCGACACTGTAGTCGGAGTCGCCAGCGTGTTGTGACTCCCAGGAGCGTTGGTGAGGGACGACGAGCTATTGTTCGTGCTATTCGGCAGGCCCGAGTTCGCCGACCCGGCGCCCTTGCCGCTGTCCGAGTTGGTGACGCCAGGCGTGCCGTAGCCGCTCGTCGCATTGGCCGGAGACACGGTGGTCGGGGTCGCCAGCGTATTGTTGCCCTGTGCATAAGCGCCGCCCGCCAGCGTGAGTGCGGCGACGGCCCCGATTAATGTGGTGGTTGCCTTGTTCATGACCCGTTCCTCCTTGATTGGACTGGAATTTCGACGCAAACGATCCATTCGTATTTCTCCATAGCGGTCGTTGTGCGCTTGGTTCGTGGCGATCAAACTCGCGCGACCGTTCGCAGTGGTGCACATGAAGCAAACCACAGATCGCAGCTCAGCGCTGGCAACGAGACACGTACTTCATTCCTGGAAAGAATCTGAGCCCGCCTAAGGCCTTCCTAGGTGACCGGCACCTCGTTAGGCCCACGATGCCCTCTATGTCTCAATCAGCTCAAGCGACGCGCGATAAGACGTCCCAGGCCGGTAATGCACAGTATTGACGACATACAGTGCGCCGACAGCGCGGGATCGAGTCCGTAGCAGCTAATACCAAGTTTAGGAAAGCGGTCGCTGATAATTAAGCGCGTTGTTCGCAAGAGTGAATTTCGATTTTTGAGGTTACCCCTAATGGGTCCCGGTCCCCAATCTGAGGCCGGCGTGGTTCGGCATTGCGCGGTGCAGACTACGTGGCCCGCGAGGAAACTGATTGGGCTGCGTGGATAGCGAACAGCCACTGGAGCGGGGGGGCCGGTGAGCAAACTTGCATCGAACGTCGCTTCCTGGCCGGGCAGAGCCTGATGCAAAAGGCATAAACCGGGTGTCGTCGCGATGATCCTCGGCGTGTACTGCCCGCCAGCGACCTGGATGGCGACGAGCAGTGAACCGAACGTGAACACGAGGAACGACAGGCTTGCGGAAACGATGTCACCTACCAGCGACCTCGCCCCAGTCATGGACAGCCCGAGGAAGCCGGTTTTCGGATCAAGCATCCCTTCTCTGATCATCCATCTGCCCATCATTTCAGTCAGTGGTTTGACCACGGCATAGACCGCAACTGCAATGAGCGGCACCGTCCAAAGCGACGATCTCAGGTGGCTCTTCAAGCTATACCAGCGATTCCGGTCCATGTTCGCTGTCTCCCTGCGATCGTGCGCTAGCGGACGATCGATCGCGCTCAGTGCTGGTCCACGTAGTCGTCGACTGCACTGCCCACGGTGGGATGGAATCGCTCATCGCCGACAACGCCCGTCACCTGGGTTCTGGCACCCGCTGCTTCCGCCACGGGTGTTCGCGAAGAACTGCTGCTGATCGGAAAACCGTGGAAAAAGCCGGCTGCAAGATTGGCCGCCCCCAAACCGACCATCTCCTGAACCACGGCGATCAGGATGCCCGGTACTTTCTCGAAGCGCTTGAGCAACAAAATCAGCACGAGGCTTCCCGCACCCACGGCGAAGCTGTACCAGTTGCCTTTGCCCGCAACGATGGCCGCTCCAGGCGCAAGCAGATCGCGCAGCGGTCCCCGATCATCAACAGAAATGGCAAAGAGTTTCGGCAACTGGCTGATCGGGACGGTCAGCACAATGCCGTTCATATAGCCGTACCGGATGGGCTTGGAGAGCAGTTCCGTGATGAAGCCGAACCGCAGAAGCCCCATCACGATGCAGAACATCCCGGAAACGATCGCCATCATGCTGGCCGTCGCTATCGCGCGCGACGGGTCGCTGCCCGCGGTTGCAATGACGACGGCAAGAATCGGCGCGGCAAGTGCAGAGTCGGGACCGAGCACCAGAATCCGGCTGGGACCGAAAACGGCATACGCCAGCAACGGAACGATCGTCGCGTAGAGGCCATAGACGCCTGAAACGCCTGACGCCGCGGCATAAGCGATACCGACGGGTACCAGCATCGTAGTGAGCACCAGCCCGGCGGCCAGATCGTTGGGTAGCCAGCTACCCCGATACGTTTTGAGCATCGTCAGGCCCGGCAGCCAACGCAACCATCGCGGCGCCCTGACGGCAGCCTGTCCACCTTCATGAATAGGACGATCGGATTGCATTTGTCGGATGATTGCAATCGAAAGAGTCGCAATCTGGAGTGTGCGGCACTGCCGTTCCAAATAAAGGATAGCCCAGCCAGGCGGGCACGACGTATGGGACCAAGGTCCAATACCTTCCCTGGCAGGCTGTGCGTAGACTGGTTTTGATCCACTTCCAGAGGCGTTGAGCCGGTGTGCGAGATGCCCCGTGCCCAGTTCACCGAGCCGGCGACATTGCCGTGTTCCCAGTACTTTTCGGGCAGAACTGACTCAGCGCGGAGATCGGCTGTCCGATAGCCAGGAGGGCAGAAATGAAAGCAAATCACGTCATTGTTGCGATGGTTGTGCTGATGGCAGGCTGCCCCGCACTTGCGCAGCCTCAAACCTCAGTCGATGTCACCAGAGCGCCAGGCAGCGCCACGGTTGTGGGAACCGCGAAGGTCACGGCCACCATCGTCGCGATCGAACCGGACAGCCGTACCGTGACGCTTAAAGACGGGAAAGGCAGGGTGGTGCAAGTGGAGGTGGGAGAAGAGGCGCGCAATTTCGATCAGCTAAAGGTCGGAGATATCGTCGCGACTGAATACAGGGAAGCGATATCGCTGAGCCTTTCGAAGACGAGCGGCCCACGTTCGGCGACGCAACGCCTCATTGAAAAACGCGCGGCGCCTGGCGCCAGGCCGGGCGGCACGATCGGCCGCGAGATCACTGTGATGGCCGACGTTATCTCGGTGAATTCAAAGGAGAAGACTGTCACGTTGAAGGGGCCGCAGGGCAACATCGTCGATGTGTATGTGGAGAATCCCGAGCAGATGAAGAGTGTCCGCAAAGGTGATCAGGTCGAGGTTGTCTACACTGAGGCCGTCGCGATCAGCGTGACGCCTGGTGCCATGAAGTGACAACGCGATGCTGCGGCGAATACACCGGTCTCATCCGGCCGGACAGAAGATCGTGAAAAGCAAAGCCGGACCGGGCGCGTGCGTACTCATTCATGAGCCTCCTGGCCATCAGCGTTTTCGGCTCGGTGCGAAGGCAAAGGCGCGGATTTTGGGTCACGTCATCTATAGGAGGCACCTCATGGCCGGAGCGCTCGCAACGGCAGTCTTGATCAATCGGGCAAACCGTCGTTTCTCCTGAGGCCCAGGGCTCGTGATCAGCTACTTCGCACGGCTTGCAGATATGTCGTAGGTCACTTCAGGGAGGCAGGATGACGAAGTTGCTGATAGACGTGGTGATCTTTCTTGCTTCGGCGCTGATTGCCGTGCCGCTATCAGTACGCCTTGGCTTCGGCGCCGTGCTCGGCTATCTGGTGGCAGGCATTTTTATTGGGCCATGGGTAATGAAGCTGGTGACCGACGTCGACGCGATCCTCCATTTTTCCGAGTTGGGCATCGTGCTGATGATGTTCGTGATCGGATTGGAAATGCGGATCGACGAGCTGTGGGCGATGCGTCGCACCATCTTCGGCTACGGCACGATGCAGATGACCGTCTGCGCCGCGGTCTTGTCGGTGGTTTTCCTTATGCTAGGGTTGCCTTGGCGCATTGCGTTGACGGGCGGGCTCGCGCTTTCATTGTCGTCAACGGCAATGGTTATGTCCGAACTTCAGGAGCGCAAGTTGATGGACATGCCGACCGGCCGCGCCGGGTTCGGCATTCTCCTGTTTCAGGACATGGCAGCTATCCCCCTGATTGCGCTGCTGCCGTTGCTCGGACCGTCGGTGATCACACCCGCAGCGGAACCGGGATGGCTTGTAGCCTTGAAAGCGCTTGCCATGCTTGGTGTGGTCGGACTTGCTGGCCGCTATCTGTTGCACGTTGTGCTGCGTGTGATCACAAGCATTGGAGTACCGGAGATTTTCACCGCTTTCGCATTGCTCTGGATCACCGGTATCTCGTTGCTCATGCAGAGCGTCCATCTGTCAATGTCGTTGGGCGCCTTTGTCGCGGGTCTACTTCTCGCAGATTCGGACTATCGCCACCAGGTCGAAGCCGACATGGCTCCCTTCAAGGGCTTGTTGCTCGGCTTATTTTTCATTGCAGTGGGCATGTCGATCGATTTCGGCGTGTTGATGCGCGAGCCCCTTCGTGTCGCAGTACTCGTCGTGGCGCTAGTCGGCATCAAGACGATCGCGCAGTGGTTCCTGGCAGACAGGTTCGACGTACCTGATTCGCAACGTGGCTATTTCGCCATTCTGCTGTCACAAGGCGGCGAATTCGCCTTTGTGGTGATGGCGGCATCAATGGCGGCACACGTCATCGACCAGCGCCAATCGTCCCTTGTTACACTCGTCGTGGCGCTTTCGATGGTCTCAACGCCTTTACTGCTGCTTGTGCAACGCAGACTCGCGCGGTCATTTGTCAGCCATGAAGTGGAGTAGGACGGGCTGCTCCTCAGGGGGCGCACAACATGTTTGATTGCGATTTGCGCTCAAACACCGACGGGAAAGGCGAACGCGGGTGACGACGTAATCGATCACTCAGAGTAGAGCGGTGATCCCCGCGCGACGTACTCGGTGAAGTTCTGCTGCAGACTTCACTGGAGGTGATGCCACTCATCATGAATCGGCATTTGTGTCAGTCGATCAGCCGAAATGAAGCATCCTTGCTGCGAAGACGGATGACCGAAGCGCCCCGTAAGCCGCCCTTGATACCTCGCGAACCCGAAGGTCTGTTGTAGGACCCATAAGGGACTCCCATTAGCCGGCCGGAGCGGACACGCTTGCGATTTGCTAAATGTACTGATTCCGATCGAAACAAGAAAATTCTGTATGCACAAGACGGCATCAAACTATCTGGTCCGTAATGCGAACGTGAGCATCCGTGATGTGGAATCCACGCTTCTCGATGTCGTCCAGACACTCTCCCGAGTCAACGCCCTGAGTCGGTTTGTCACGGCTCAGGTCCACTGACTTAAATGAAATCCAAGGAGCGAACCTTGCGGGCAGATTCGCCCCCGTGGCGTCTGCCGTAAAGCCGAACACCCGACCGGGTCCCCTAAAAATATAGACAAGCATTTCGTTCGCTCCTGCAGGGTGTCGACGATTTTAGCGATGAGGCCAAGAAGCCGTTCATGGCCGGAGTGCAGCCTCGTGCTATGAGCATACGCGGCCTGAGCCTCGCAAGGCGGCGATCCGAATTACGCCCCCTCTCTCACATTCACGCAGCAGCACTGAAAGTCCGAGTCACCAATCACCGCGGACCAGTCGGCCTATTATGCTCAATCCGGACATTCTCTGGCATCTGGAGGCGGATGCCATTGACTGCCAATGGCTAATATTCGGATTCCGAACTTTTTCTCGTTACGATCCTGTTCCAGGGTCTGTGTTCGGCCCTGCCCGATAGTACTTTTTAACGGAGTGCCTTCTTGCGAGAGAGCGTCACTTTAAACGAGACAATTGACGCTATACCTCCGACAAATCACGATCAGGATCCTACGGAGATATGGGGAGAGGTCAGTCCGTTTGGACGCGAAGTACTTCTGTCTTTCGCCATGTATTTAAAGCATTCCGCTGATACAAATTGTTGCATTCTCTCAAACGCACGCCCCGTGGGCCTCCTGGTCCCTGCCGGAAGACAACCGAAAGCAACCCTTCACAGTACTTTCTCATTCTAATACTTACCTCTCCTAGGGAACGGTCCCTCCCTATCAACTTACGAGGTGAAGAATGGACGAGATCAGGAAGTGGGTTGGAGTCGGCGCAATATTCAGCGCGAGCGTGCTGGCGTTCGCGAGCATGGCCGCGACAGCGCAGGATGGCGATCACCACCAGCAGTACAGGCACGTCTTGCTGATCAGTGTCGACGGGATGCATGAGGCCGACCTGGTCAATTACGTCAAGACACATCCGGGATCCACCTTCGCGAAACTGGTCAAACATGGCGTCGAGTACACCGATGCTTCAACCTCCAGGCCCTCGGACTCGTATCCTGGGCTTCTGGCCTTTGCAACCGGCGGTAGCCCCCTTAGCCACGGCGTCTTCTATGACGATACTTACGACGCTACCCTGTTCCCACCGGGCAGTCATTGCACCGGCACGCCCGGCACGGAAGTGACCAACTTCGAAGCACTCGACTGGGATCTCAGCAAGTTGGACGGCGGATCGCCACCAGCCGGCGCGGCGTTCGATCCACGAAATCCGCACATCGATCCCGCGAAGCTCCCGCTGCGCAAGACCGCCAGCGGCTGCGAGAAGGTCTGGCCGCATCTATATCTCAAGAACGGGACGAACACGATCTTTGAGATCATCCATGAGGCTGGCCTACGCACCGCATGGTCGGATAAGCACCCGGCCTACGAGATCGTCAATGGGCCGTCCGGGCAGGGGCTGGACGAACTCTACGCACCCGAGATCAACTCGAACTCCCTGCAAGCCAATGGCTATCCGACCGCGCCCGCGAGCGCCGATTGGACCACCGACCCGACATATACCCGGACCTACGACGGCTTCAAGGTCAAGGTCGTCCTGAACTGGATCCATGGGCTGGATCAGACCGGGACGAAGCACGTCGGTGTACCAGCGATCTTCGGCATGAACTTTCAGGCTGTCAGTGTCGGACAGAAGGTCACGGTGGCCATGGAAGGCGCCTCCACGACCCGTGGCGGCTATCTGGACGCAGCCGCGACCCCGACACTGCCGTTGGAGCAATCGCTAGACTTCGTCGATGCCTCTCTGGGCCAGATGTACGATGCACTCAAAGCCGGCAATCTCCTGCATTCGACGCTGTTCATCGTCGGTGCCAAGCATGGCCAATCGCCGATCGACGTCAAGAAGCTTCACATGCTGAGCGGCTCGACGAACGCCTATGCCACCGACGACGTGAGCGACCCCGCCGCCCTGCTCACCAATGGCGGCGTACCGGTCGCACAGAAGACCGACGACGACGTGTCGCTCATATGGCTCAAAAGCCACGGCGATATGGCGAAGGCAGTTTCGATCCTCGGCGCTGACCAGACGAGCGTCAATTCCACCCACATTCAGACTCTCTATGACGGCACAACCTTGAAGTCGATCTGGGGCGATCCCACGGAGGGCCGTGTCCCTGATCTCATCATCCAGCCGATACCGGGGACGATTTACAGCAAGAGCGCGGCAAAGCTGGCCGAGCACGGCGGCCTCGCTGCTGACGATACGAACACTCTGTTGGTGGTCTCCAATCCGAAGCTGGATAGAAAGGTCGTCGATACGCCGGTGACGAACATGCAAGTGGCGCCGACCATCCTGAAGGCGCTCGGCCTCGACCCGCACAAGCTGGTGGCCGTTAAGCGGGAAGGCACCCAGGTCCTTCCGGGCCTCGAGACCACTGGGGACGACGATCCTCGTGCCCGTTCGGAGTGACGGCAGCGAAAGCGCTGGCGGTCTTTTAGCTTGAGGCCGTCGGCGTGGCGCGTTCCGGGTCGGCGTGAGTGCGGGAACGCTCTTTGAGCCCCTGTAAAATACTTGCTGCCGCCGACACATGGAATCAGTTGCCGTTCGCCGCGTACGAACCGCGCGACCTCGGCCAGCGCGGCGCTCGGGTCCATCACCCGGAAGCGTCCGCGCTATCGATTGATATCAGGAGACGCTTCAGGCCAGCCGCCGCCAGTTGCTTGATGTGGCGTGGGAGGAACCAGCCGTTCGTGATCAGGCCGCACTGGATGCCGGCTTTCGTGGCCGAGGCAACGAACGATTCGATCTCTGGGTGAACCAGTGGCTCGCCCCCCTGCAGCGTCATGTAGCGAATCCGGCGTCTGCGCAGGATCGGCAGCGCACGCGCGAACTCATCAGGCTCGAGATAGCGACGCGGGCCTGCCAGTTTCTTGTCGCGCGAGAACCCGCAGAAGTCGCATGCGGCGTTGCAAACGTTCGTTACCGATACGTCACAGACCGCAGGCAGTGGATTCCGCGGCTCGCTGCCGACGATACAGCCGCTGATCGATGAGCGCGCCACCCCGGAGCAGCGCGACGCGCTTCTGCAGATTCCTGGCGGACAACACGGTGGTACTTTCTTCGAAATTCTGGCATCGATCGTCACAACCTTCCTCGGCCCGCAGTTTGTTTCATCACGTCTTCAGGCGTTGGTCCTGGTGTCGGCGCCTCCCTCATCAGGTAGTTTGCGCGCGACTTCATCGAGCTTGTCGCCCAGCACGCGCCGCAACGATCGACATCGAGCGACACGTACATGCCCGGCAGCAACTGATGCTGCGGGTTGGGTACCTCAGACGCGGGCCGTGACATTGGCGCTGTAAAACGCCGACACACGCCCAACGAGGTTTCTTGCGGCGCATCTCGACATAACGATGCGAGCGGTACTGCAGAGCAGGCTTGAGTGACTGACATAACAGGGAATCACGAATGTCCGTAAAAAGTGGTCTAATCAACCTGTTTCGAAGGTAGCTTAGACCGCCTTCCACTGCGCCACTAGACGGCCAGGATGGCGGGATCCCATTCAAAATCGTGAGGAATGAATGCTCGACCTGAACGAAATCTACTTTTTCGTCGAAGTGGTCCGGGCCGGAAGTTTCGCCGAGGCCGCACGTCGCCTTGGCATGCCTGCGACTACGATCAGCCGTCGCGTTCAGCAACTGGAAGGTGAATTGAAGAGCCGGTTGATCCTTCGTACAACCAGAAAGTTGACTCTCACTGCTGTCGGGCAAGCGTTCTATGAACAATGTGCCCAGAACATCGAAGGACTGGTGCTAGCGGGTCAGCAGGCCGCCGACACCCATCCTGAACCTGTTGGACCCTTGCGCGTCTCGCTCGCACCTGACTTCTTCGAGGTCGTTCCCATTTCCTGGGTGACAGATTTTCTTGCTCTCTATCCAGGCATCAGCCTCGAATTCGTTGTCGACAATGCTTATCTCGATCTGATATCCAGCGGTGTGGATCTCGCGTTTCGTGCTGAATTCCTGTTGGACGAAAACGCGACGCGCCGCGTGCTGGCCTCCGTGCGCTGGAGGCTCGTTGCGGCGCCGAAATATCTCGAGTCTCGAGGAACACCGACATGCCTCGATGAACTCAGCCAGCACGACTGCCTGTTGTTCGCCCGAAACTCCGGACCGGTCACGTGGCATCTT
The DNA here is from genome assembly GCF_050435685.1 of Paraburkholderia sp. GAS448. NCBI lineage: Bacteria > Pseudomonadati > Pseudomonadota > Betaproteobacteria > Burkholderiales > Burkholderiaceae > Paraburkholderia > Paraburkholderia sp. GAS448. The sequence continues at coordinate 57,377 of NZ_JBNDKT010000017.1, read as the reverse complement.
AACGGCCCGGGTGGGCGTGCCGAGGTTCAAGTCCATGGCCGCTTTCTCGCGAGCACCTCCAACCCGGTCAGACAAGCTGCGATAGAAGGTCTAGGCATTGCGTTGCTTGCCGAACTGCATGTCAAGCCGGATATCGAGGCCGGGCGTCTCGTCGGCGTGCTCGATCAATATCGCTCGGACGAAACCAGGTTCTGCGCCGTCTTCCCTAACCATCGGCATATCAGGCGAATTGCAACCATTTTTGTGGAGTACGTGCAGGGCAAGCTGGTAGCCATGCAAGAGAAGTAAGTCAGAGTTCTTCTGCGAGAGACGGTCAGGCTGAGCCCTGACCGTTTTCCGGTCGCCCAGGACCGAGGCGTCTATCTATCTGCTGGCACATCGCCTGTCATGTACGTGACACCATTGCCAGTAACTAGAAGTCACGACACCGAGGTTGACGAACGAGATCGATGGCCTCCCTCAACGTCGGGGCGATCACACCATTTTTCGTCGCCAGGATGCGTGGCAGTTTGAAGTAGGCGCGATGCGTCGGATGACAGTAATCGTCAAGAACCTGACTACTCAGCCAGTTCAGGCGTTCGCTGTCCGCATTGCTGGCATGAGCCTCGAATAGCTGCCTGCGAAGCAGTTCAATCTCCCTGGCAGCTTGCCGAAGGGTATCCGCCCGCTCGCCGGTCAGGGCTTCCGCCAGTGCTTTTAGATGCTCAACGTCAACAGACATCTGCAGTTCTCTCATGTACATGCAATACCTCCATGCCTTCCTCGCTGGCCATGGAGATGAGGCTGGGAGCATACGTTTGCCAGCCGCTATCAAACATTGCCACGCCTGGGGGAGTCGGGCCTTCGACGCGTCCGTGCTCGTAGCGGGGCCCCAGGCCTGGCACTTCGCAATGCTACGAATCGTCTTTCGAAGCGTCCTTCGGCCACAGGTTCAGCATTACGACAAACGTAGCGACCGCAGCCACGATAGCCACGACGCCCGAACAGACGACACGCATCTGGTCGAAAAGCAGTCCGTGGATGCAGACCGCCACGCCCGCCAGCACTGCGAAGGTCGCAAGCGTTGCGAGCACAATTCTCAACTCAGTTCGCACCATGACGTTCTCCCGAACCGGCGCTGACCGTGGCCTCATCTGCCGCCAATGGACAAGGCGCGCACGCATCCCATGAAATCCGCGATTGCGTATGCGCGTTAGGAATGCAAGAAGTGGTCAAATCCTTCGAAGGTAGCTTAGAAGGATTTCCTCTGAACCACTAGACGGCCAGAGTGGCGGTGTGTCGCTCATATTCGTCAGGAGTGGATGTGTGCCGAGCCATACGTCGGTATTGTCATGGCATTCGACCTTGCGGCAATGCGCGACGTCATGGAGGGTCTCGACGTACCACTTAAGCCCCAAGGCAATCTCGGGCACGGAGATTTTTTCACCGGGTTCGATGGCCCGCTGGCCGCTGGGCTTTGCGGATTCAACCGGTGGATGCCGTTTATCGAAGCGATAACATCAGCTCTCCACCTTTGACATCACGGCGGTAGCCGGGTCATACCGGTAACCTTGCCGGGCAAGTTGCTGGACGATGGCAGCGTCGATCAGCTTTTTTTGGGCATCCCGGAATACCAGTTCATGATCTGGCTTGAATCGCTCCAGCTCGAGTGAGAGTTTCCGCAAGAGCGCCACTTCTCCGGCGCTGCGAGCGTCGATGAACAATATCTTCTCGTTTGCGAGATCAAGTCGTTGTTTGATCTCCTTCGCATGCACGACCCACTGTTCGGCAGTGGCGCGAAGCTCGTCATAGGCCCTTTCGTGGGCTCTGGCCTGAAGCGATATCTGACGCTGCAACCCGGCGATTTCGTTCGCGCTCGCAGTTCCTGTCGCCTCCATGTCAGGTTGCTGGTCGTGTGAAGTGTCTCTGGCGGCATCGTCGCGCGCTCGCCCGGCGAGCCGCTGCTCCAGCTGGGCTGCATGCTGTTCGGCCGCATCTGCCCGATCTCGCGCTGCCGAGGCGTCCCGCGACACCCGAGCCAATTCGGCGCTTGCGGCGGTCTGCGCTTCGGTCATGACGCCGACCTGCACGCGGGCTTCTTCGGCTTCCCGGGTGACGCGCTCCAGTTCGTTGAGCTGAGCCGCCGCTTCGTCGATGCGCGCCGCGGTCGCTTCACGTTCAGCTGCGAGTGCACCGCGGATCACCTCCAGTTCACCCTCCAGCGCGGCGAGCCGCACGAGGCTCTCGTGCGCCTGCGTCGTGGCGGCTTCGGCTCGCGAGTTAGCCGCACCGGCCTCCTGAGACCATCGCTCCACTTCTGCCGACTTCGCCTGACATGCGTGACGCAAAGTCGCGACTTCCAGCCGCGCGTCATCGCGCTCCTGAGTAATCCGGGCGATCTCATTGTTCTTGCTCGAAACCGTCTCGGCCAGCCATTCGTTCGCCTTATGTTGCTGTTCAAGCGACGCCCTGGTGGCATCCAGTTTGGCCTCGTCCAGTGATGCACGCTGCAGAAGTGCCTCGACGTTCGTCTCGGCAGTCTCGGCGCGAGCGGTCGCAGCCGCAAGTTCTGCCCTGACCTGCGTAGCTGCGTTTTCTGCGGCTTGCAGCTGGTTTACCAGATCATTCAGTCGCTCGCGCCCCGTTTCGACTTCCTCCTCCGTCTTCTGGTATTCGACAAGCGCCTCGTCCCGCTCCCTGAGGGCGACCTCAAGTTGCCGGCTCACTACACCCACGCGCTGATCGAGCACCTTCCCTGCCTCGTCGTGAGAAGCTGTCCAGAGTCGCCATGCGACATTGACAAGCGTCTCAGCGGCGTCCTGCGGCAATCCGGTCTGGACCTGCACCTCGGGCGTTTTGGGCTGTCGCGCTTCGCGCCAGCGTTGCAGGGCAGCCGCAATCGCAACAATCGAACCGCTGTGAACCTCCGACCAGATCGTGACGGGGGAAACTTGCCTGCCTTCTTCTGTCATGCGATCTGCAATTGCAGCGACCTGTTCATCGATGATCGTGTCTGCGTCTGTAGACATAGGCACCTCAAGAATCAATTGGGGTCCGGCGGAGAATCGATTCCTCAATACGTTACTACGTTCATCTTGATTTTTGGACGTCAGTACGATTCGCTCGCTGAATTTCCCGGACCTTTCCCTGCAAACGCAAGCTGGGGCGGATTCCTGTTCGACCACCCGTTCATCAACTCTTCACCTGGTCGATGGGATAGTTGATGACCCTCACCCTGAATTTCAGGGTGGTTCCTTTGACGTAAGCCTTGTTGCGCTGATAGAAACGGTTCATCAAGTCCCGCTGCGCATTCTGCTGAGACACTGAGGCATGACCAATCCACACGCTGCCTTCGTTCTCCAATGTACTGGCGAACGGGTATTCGTCGCGACTCTGGATTCTCGGGATGTTGCGCAATGATTCGGCCCGGATTGAGCTCTTTTCCGATTTCGACCGATAAACATAGGTCAGAACGCGTGGCCAACCTGCCATCTGAGCATGCCAAATATTCTCCGCAATTTGCCGAATGCTCTCATCCCGCCAGTCATATTCCATTGTCGGAAGTTCCTCGTTATCTTGCTTCATACTAAAGCGCCTCCTGATAATGAAATACCCAAAGCAAGAGCGACAAGCAAGGGACCGCCCATTGACGATAGGCGAATGCTCTATAACCTGCAAGCCGGGTGCCGAGTGAGTGCATCGATACGGCGCTTGAACCATGGACCGCGGCCATCTGCTACGAGCGCTGGATAGCCAGGTTCGACAAGCCGCGCCTCAAGGGGCTGGGCGACCTGAAACGGCATCGTCGCCCTCAAGAACTTTCTTGCGCTCGACTGCGAGTTGAAGCCGATCGACCTGGGACGAGGCGATCAACGTCCCCGAATATGGATGACTGAATCCCAACAGGGACATCCCCACGCTCGAGGATGATGTCATCGTCCTCTGGGAGTCGAACGCCAAACCGCTCGACATGGCGTCCAAACGCCCGAAACCAGACGACGCACCAGTCGGGCGCCGGCGACGGCTTCCTGGCGGTCATGCTCGGTAGACAGGTAGTTCGGATCGATGTGAAGGGGTTCGTGGATATCGGCGCTGTGGACAGGGGCTGCGAGACGTTGCGCTCCAATACGATCGATTGCAGCAGCATGCCCCGTGAACGTTTGACCATCGTCTTTCTCCAGGCACGGTCGCCCAAAGGTTGGCGGAGAGAGTGGGATTGCTGCGATGCCGCCACGGCGCGCACGGTCCCCGCGTATTGTAGGCCGCTATTCGCAACCGGGCGCATTAACCGCGTTACAGACCCCACCTCGCACAATGACGATGACTTCGCTTGCCCGGGGGCTCGCGATCCACCTTGCGCTGGCCCAAGAATCAGACAGGACTGGAGAGATGGTCGGCCAGACGAGCCATCATTGCGTCGCAAGCCGTGAGTTGTTCAATCGTAACGAACTCGTCCGGCTTGTGGCCCTGATCCATGCTTCCCGGCCCGCAGGCCACCGTGGGAATACCCGCGTGTTCGAACAGGCCGCCTTCGGTTCCGAACGCGACCGTTCCGAACTCGGTAGAACCGCTTAGCAGGGCCAACAGGCGAGCCGCTTCGCTGTCGGGCGAGGTGGCTAATCCCGGATAGGCGCTCAACGGCTGCAGGCGAATGTCGGTGTCCCGCTGCACCGAACGCATTTTCGGCAGCAATTCGGCCTCGGCATAGGTCTGCAGCCTGTCAGATACCTCCTCTGCATTGAAGTCCGGCAGCGCGCGTACCTCGAAATCGAATTCGCATTCCGCCGGCACGATGTTCAGCGCACGACCGCCTTTGATAACGCCAGTCTGCACGGTCGAGAACGGCGGGTCGAAGCGACGATCATGATGTTCAGGCTGCGCGAGCTCCGCACCGATCTCCTCCAGTCTGCCGATCAGTCGCGCGGCGTATTGGATAGCATTGACGCCATAGGGTGCATAAGCCGAGTGGCACGCCGCTCCCTTTACATGGCAGCGCATGGCCAGCTTGCCCTTGTGGCCCAGCACCGGTTTCAACCCGGTAGGTTCGCCGATCAGACACAGGCGCGGCTTGTGCGGACGCCTCCTGATCTCCTCCAGCATTGGCCGTACACCCAGACAACCCACCTCCTCGTCATAGGAGAAGGCGAGGTGTACCGGCCGCGTCAACGGCCGCTCGAGAAAGCGCGGCACTGCCGCCAGCACTGAAGCGATAAAGCCCTTCATGTCGGCGGTGCCGCGACCGTACAGCCTCCCGTCTGCTTCGGTGAGGCGGAATGGCTCTACCGTCCACGCCTGCCCGTCGACCGGCACCACATCGGTATGACCGGAAAGCACAATGCCACCTCGATCACGAGGACCGATGGTGGCGAACAGGTTGGCCTTGGTGTGCTCCGGGTTGTAGAAGAGTTCGCTCTGCACCCCGAACTCCTCAAGATAATCCCGGATGAAAGCGATCATTTCGAGGTTGGAATCCCGGCTGACAGTGGCGAAGCCGATCAGCCTGCTGAGTAGTTGATGGCTCGACAACTCATTCATTACCGGGCACCCCATAGCTGGGCGCTGCAGTCGGATTCAACGCCCGCGTCAGGTAGTCCTGCATTTGCGGTCGATAGGCTTGCCACAGCGCGTCCAGTTGTCCGATTGGGTCTACATCCGCCCAGTCAACCCGCAGATCGACGATCGGCCAGATCACGTCGCCTACCACCTTGAGCGCCGCCGAGTGCACGGGTCCCGCTTCACCACCGGCCGCGACCGCGGCGCGCATCGACGAGAGCAGGCGGTCGGCAAGCGCGCCGGGCGTCTTCTCGAACGCCTGAACCATTGTTTCTATCACCTCCGCGCCAGCCAGCATGTTGCCGGCGGCCACGCACTGCTCACCCGCCACGGCGTGGTGAACGCCCAGCGCTTCCTCACCAGTGAAAAACGCCGTATGGCCCTGACCATCGATCACCGTGACCTGTCGATACTGGCTCCATCCGTCGGCGTCGAGCGCCCGGTCCAGGGCCGCAGCAGGCGCAAGCTGCCTGGCTTCGAGGAAGTCGAGGATCTGCGGCCCGAGGGCAGGCAGCGTGACATTCTGTGTCGCCACCGCCCCTACACCCGCGCGCAACCATGGGCATCGAGCACCCACCGAGATACTGGATGAGCTGATGGCGATGCCGAGCTGGCCAGTTCCCGGGCAGCGTCCGACGATGGAGAATGTCATGTCCTGCTCCTTAAGCCTGATTCGGCTTCCAGCTATCCGGAATCACCGCGATCACGTCGATCTCCATCAGCCACTGAGGCTGACCCAGGGCGCTTACCACGAGGCCGGTGGAAATGGGGAAGACCCCCTTCAGCCATTTGCCGACTTCCTGATACACCGGCTCGCGATAACGAGGGTCGATCAGGTAGGTGGTGGTTTTGACGATATGTGACAGGTCGCTACCCGCTTCCTCGAGCAATTGCTTGACGTTCTTCATCGCCTGCTCGGCCTGAGCCTGCGGGTCGCCGAGCCCGATCAGGTTGCCTTCGAAATCCGTGCCCACCTGCCCGCGCACGTAAACGGTATTGCCGGCCCGCACGGCCTGACAGAGGTCGTTATCCAGCGACTGGTTCGGGTACGTATCCTTCGTGTTGAACATGCGGATGCGGGTGTGCGTAGGTTGGTTCATCATGCGCCTTGATCGTAGTGAAAGAGAGTCCGTCTAGCCGGGTGAAGAGAAAGTCCGACAGGCAGCCGCGGCACCGACGGACTTCCCTGCCTTGTCAGTCGAGAAGGTCGGCGAGATGTTGCGAATCAGGGTGTGCGCCATCAGGTCCAGGCTTCTGGCAATCCTCTGCCTGACGCTGCGACGCATCACGATAAGAGAGATATCTGCGCTGCGTGGCGATGTGGTCCGCAATGTACATCGCATCGTGCCAAACGCCCCAGATGAAACTGGAACCACGACGCGACAACCACGGCAGACCCAGAAAATAGACGCCAGGTTCGGTCGAAACGCCTCGTTGATGCTGCGGCTTGCCGTTTGCGGCGAAGGCGTTGACATTCAGCCAGCTGTAGTCGACCGCATAGCCGGTTGCCCAGACGATCGAGGTAACGCCAGCCTCGGCGAGGTCGAGTTCGAGAAGGGGATGGGTCACGCATTCCGGATCGGGAAGCGTCTTGCGGGCCTCAGGTTCTTCCGGAAGATTCAGTCCATTCCGGGCTATATACGCGTCAGCTGCATCGAGCAGCGCCAGGTAGTTGTCGTCACCGCGAGCGAGGTTACCTGCAAGGTCCGGTTCGAAAGCGACGACGCCGCGATTGAACGATTTCGTCAAACCGACGAGCGTTATCCCCTGCTTCGCAAGCGCCCGGAAGTCGACCGTATGACCGCCACGCGCACCACTCACAGCAATAGTGACGTGTTCCCTGCCCGGCGTAGCGACCTCCTTGTCCCATTCGCCAAGAACGCCCAGCCACCAGCAGTAGTCACGGTTGCGATAGGACCTTGGAGGACGATCGTGCGGCCCAACCGACAGATACACCTTCCTGCCCGAGCGCTGCAGTTCATCCGCGATCTGCACCCCTGACGACCCGCCGCCAACCACCAGAACGCCACCCTCGGGCAGTTGGCCTGGATTGCGATAATCGGCAGAGTGGATCTGCGGGAATGGCTCGTCTTTTGGCGCGATCGGCGGAATCAGGGGACGCTGGAACGCTCCGGTAGCGACCACTATACGGGTGGCCTCGAGGGTGCCCTCCGATGTCTCAATGGTGAAGCCGGGCCGGCCCGCGCTACGCACCACTTTCTTCACCTCCACGCCGGTGCGGATGGGAGCGTTGAATTTCCTGGCATAGGCTTCGAAATAGTCCGCGACCCGCTCCTTCGAGGGGAAGGCGTCGGGATCGAGATCGTCGAACTCCAGACCCGGAAACCGGTCATGCCAGGCCGGGCCATTGGCAACCAGCGAATCCCAACGTCCGGTGCGCCAGCGTTCAGCGATACGGCTGCGTTCCAGGACGAGGTGCGGCACCCCTTGCCTGCTCAGGTGTTCGCTCATGGCCACGCCGGCCTGGCCGGCGCCCACAACAAGCGTATCAATTGACGTTTTTTCAGCTGTCATCGCTGTCCCTTTCTGAAAGGCGGCTTGATTCGATGAGTCCAATCTACGCCCGCACTGCGCATCCGAAAAACATATTTCAAAAATGCAATTCATCGCTTTTACCTATGCAAACGGATTTCTGTCGGCGCACAATCGCGACAGATGAAACGTCGAGGGACAGGCGATGGAAGTGGGCCAATTGCACTTTTCGCTGCGGCAGCTGCGGTACTTCGTAGTCACCGCGGAAGTGCTGTCGTTCACCGCGGCGGCGAAGAAACTGCATATCTCGCAGCCGTCGATCTCGACGGCGCTTGCCGACCTGGAGGCGTCGTTCGGCGTGCAGTTGTTCATCCGCCATCATGCGAGCGGCCTGTCGCTGACGCAGGCGGGTCGCGACATGCTCGGGCAGGCGCGTAATCTCCTGAAGAACGCGGAAGAACTCCAGTCCGCTGCACGCGAGATGGACGGCGGCATGTCGGGCGCGATCGCGCTCGGCTGCATGGTCTCGCTCGCGCCACCGGTGATGCCGGCGCTCATCAGCCGCTTCATTGCGAGCCACTCGGGCGTCAACTTCCGCACCGAGGAAGCGCATCAGGATGACCTGCTGCGAGGCCTGCGCGACGGTACGCTCGATCTCGCGCTCACCTACAGCCTCGACCTGACCGACGAAATCGCGTTCACGCCACTGGTCTCACTGCCGCCCTACGTGATCCTGCCGAAGCTGCACCGGCTCGCCCGCGCACGAGCCGTCTCGCTGACCGAACTGCTCAACGAACCCTATGTGATGCTCGACCTGCCGCACAGCCGCGAATATTTCGCGGCGCTGTTCGACGCGGTCGGCACGCGGCCAGTGCCCGCTTTCCGTTCGTCGCAGCCGGAAGTGGTGCGCGGGATGGTCGCGAACGGGCTTGGCTATAGCATCCTGAACTTCCCGCTGAAATCGCTCAGGACTGTGGACGGGGCGGACTTCGTGATCAAGCAGTTCAAGGAAGACGTGACGGCGACGACGCTCGGCATCGCGCAATCGCGCCAACTGAAACCGCGTCAGGTAGTGAAGCGCTTCGCGGACTTCTGCGAGACGCAGATCCGTGAATTGCATCGCCATGGCTGAACCGGCCGCCTACTGGTCTGCATAGGAAAAAGCTGGCTTTTACATCCAAAAACAATATTTTGGCTGGTAATTTGACTTGATAGATTGGTGTCCATCGCAACGCAATGCTGAACCGGAGGCCATATGGCTGCCCTTGCAACGTCGCCGGATGCTGGAGCCGAGATCGCCCGCGAACTGCAGGCGAACTGCGAGCGGCCGTTCGACGACGCGCACGCCATGCCGCCGCGGGTCTATACGTCCGACGCATTCCTCGCGCTCGAGCAACGCGAGATCTTTCGCAAGGAATGGCTGTGCGTTGGGCGCGCCAGCGCGCTCAGCAACCCTGGCGACTATCTGACCGCGCAGATCGACGGGCAGCCCATCGTCGTTCTGCGCGACGAAAACGGCGACCTGCGCGGACTGTCGAACGTGTGCCTGCATCGCATGTCGGTGCTGCTCGAAGGACGCGGCAACGTCAGACGCATCGTGTGCCCCTATCACGCATGGAACTACACGCTTGATGGCACGCTCGCCGGCGCGCCGATGATGGACCGGCAGACGGGCTTCTGCAAGGAAAGCTACCGCCTGCCATCGATCCGCTGCGAAACCTGGCAGGGCTGGATCTACGTCACGCTCGATGCCGACGTGCCGCCTGTCGCGACGCAGCTCGAGGAGCTCACGCGGCTGATCGAGCCGTACGGTATGTCGGACTACGTTGAGACCTTCCACGAAGAACACGTTTGGGACACCAACTGGAAGATCCTCGCGGAAAATTTCATGGAGAGCTATCACCTGCCGATGTTGCATCGCGCGACGGTAGGCCCGCATTCGCGGCTCGAAGAAATGGAGTGTCCGCCCGGGAAACCGACATTCAACTATCACTGGATCACGAAGGAAGCGTCGCTGCCGATTGGCAACGCACACCCCGACAACACGCGTCTGCAGGGACACTGGCGCCGTACGACCGCGCTCCTTGCGATCTACCCGACGCATCTCGTAACGCTCACGCCGGGCTACTTCTGGTACCTCGTGCTGCAGCCGCGCGGCGTGGGTCAGGTACACATCCAGTTCGGTGGCGGACTTTCGCCCGAGTTCGTCGACGATCCGAAAGCGGCCGACTACATGGCCACGCTGAAAACGCTGCTCGACGAAGTCAATGCGGAAGACCGGCGCGGCGTCCAAGCCGTGTTTCGCGGCGTGCATGCCCCGCTCGCGAAGCCAGGCAACCTGAGCCCACTCGAGCGACCGAACTACGACTTCGCGCGCTATCTCGCGCGGCGAACCGTCACGTCATGACGCGGGCGAGCCGCGCACCGGATGATCACACGACCATGTCCAGCCAATCGTTCATTTCATTCACAGGCGTCAGCAAGTCTTATGACGGGGTGAACAGCGTCGTCGAGGGTCTCGACCTCGACGTTGCGCGCGGCGAATTCGTGTCGCTGCTCGGCCCATCTGGCTCGGGCAAGACGACGACGCTGATGATGCTCGCGGGGTTCGAGTCGCCGACGCGCGGCGAGATCCGGCTGAACGGCAAGCGGCTCGACGACAAGCCGCCGCATCAGCGCGATATCGGCATGGTGTTCCAGAACTACGCGCTATTCCCACACATGACGATCGCGGAGAACGTCGCGTTTCCGCTGTCGGTACGCAAGGTCGGCCGCAGCGAACTGAAGGCGCGCGTGGTGCGGGCGCTCGAGATGGTCGAGCTTCCGCACCTCGCGGCGCGGCGGCCAGCGCAGCTCTCGGGCGGCCAGCAGCAGCGCGTCGCGCTGGCGCGCGCCCTTGTGTTCGAGCCGAGCGTGGTGTTGATGGACGAGCCGCTCGGCGCGCTCGACAAGCGCCTGCGCGAAAGCATGCAATACGAAATCATGCGCCTGCATCGCGAACTGTCGCTGACGATCGTCTACGTGACGCACGACCAGAACGAGGCGCTGACGATGTCGGACCGCGTCGCGGTGTTTTCCGACGGCCGTATCCAGCAGGCCGCGACACCGACCGAACTCTACGAGAACGCCGCGAATGCGTTCGTGGCGAACTTCGTCGGCGAAAACAACGGATTGACGGGCCGCGTCATCGCGAGCGACGCTGAGTGGGCTACGCTGCAGCTTGCCGACGGGACCACCATCATCGGCCGTGCGGGCACCGGCCTGCGTACCGGCGGCGAAGCGATGCTGGCATGGCGGCCCGAGCGCGCGCACATCGCGGCGGCTGCGGCTGCGACAGCCGATGCCGCGCACGGCGAAGGCGAATCAAATGTCGTCCATGCACTCGTGCAGGAGCTCGTCTATTGCGGCGACCACCATCGCGTGCATCTGAAACTGGCGCACGGCGAGAGCGTCGTCGTGAAGGTGCCGAACACGCAGCATCGTGATCTGCCCGCACTCGGCCATACCACCGCCGTGACGTGGCGCCGCGACGACTGCAAGGTACTTCCCGCCGTTTCGTCGCGCGTCGCGGTCACCGGCGACGACAGCACCGTATTTTCGCCTTCATCGTCCGCATCGCCACTCATCGCAGGAGTCAACTAAACATGCACGCTACCCGCTCCCGTATCCAGCACGGCGCCGTTCTCACCGCCGTCACGGTCCTCTCCGTCCTGTCGTCGACGGTGCATGCCGCCGACACGCTGTCGGTCGTCACGTTCGGCGGCGCTTACGAGAACGCCGCCAAAAAAGCCTGGTTCGAGCCGTTCACCGCGAAGACCGGAATCGGCTTTTCGACGGAATCGTACGACGGCGGCCTCGCGAAGCTGTCGGCGATGGAACAGGCGAAGAACCCCACGTGGGACCTGATCGACCTGGAAACCAACGACGCCATCACGGCGTGCGACGAAGGCCTGCTGCAGAAGTTCGACCGCAAGCTGCTCGGCAATACCAGCGACTTTCTGCCCGGCTCGATCAGCGATTGCGCCGTCTCGGCGATGGTGTGGTCGACGGTGTATGCGTATGACACGACGAAGCTGAAGACGCCGCCCACCACCATCAACGATTTCTTCGATCTGAAGAAATATCCCGGCAAGCGCGGCATGCGCAAATCGCCGAAGGTGGCGATGGAATGGGCGCTGATCGCCGACGGCGTCGCGCCGAAGGACGTCTATAAGGTGCTCGGCACGCCCGAAGGCGTCGACCGTGCATTCAGGAAGCTCGATACGATCAAGTCGAGCATCGTCTGGTGGGACGCCGGCGCGCAGGCGCCGCAGTTGCTCGCGGACGGCGCGGTCGTGATGACGCAGGCTTATAACGGCCGAATCGACGATGCTTCGCACAAGGACGGCAAGCCGTTCAAGATCGTCTGGGATGCGCAGGTGTACGACTATGAGTGGTGGGGCATTCCGGCGGGCGCGAAGCATGCGGCCGAGGCGGAGAAATTCATCGTCTCGGCATCGACCCCGCAGGCCTACGCGGACCTGTCGAAGTACATCGCCTATGCGCCGCCGCGCAAGGACGCGATTCCGCGGATCGAAAAGAGCCGTCTTGGCGATTTGCCGACCGCGCCCGCCAACTTCAAGCGTCCGCTACAGATCGACGCGACGTTCTGGGCCGACAACGCGGATGCGATCAACAAGCGGTTCCAGGTGTGGCTCACGCAATAACGCGAATGGGCGCGACGATGAACACGCCACTGCAACCCACGGCATCGATCGGCGCCAGCGACCGCGGCGGCGGTCGTCACGCCTGGCAGCGCGCGCGTCGCAAGGCCGCCGTGCAGGCGTTACTGCTGGCGTTGCCGCTGCTCGTGTTCCTGCTCGCCACATTCATCGCGCCCATCGCCAGCCTGCTTGCACGCAGCGTGCAGAATCCCGAAATGCGCGGCAGCATGCCGCAACTGACGGCGGCGCTGCGGGCGTGGGATGGCAGCGGCGTACCCGGCGAGCCGGCATTTGCCGCGCTCGCGCAAGGTTTGCGGCAGTCAGCCGAAGCCGGCGAACTCGGCAACCTCGCGCGCCGGATGAATTTCTATCAGCCGGAATTCCGCAGCCTGCTGATGAAGACGGCGCGCGAGTCGCGCTCGCAGACGCCCGACGCGTGGAAGCCGGCGCTGATCGATATGGACCCGCGCTGGGGCAAGACCGAGACGTGGCGGCTGCTGAAGCGCGCCGCCACGTCGCCGACGCCCGACTACCTGCTCAACGCAATCGATGCGCAGGTCTCGCCGGACGGCTCAGTGACGTCGGTGCCGGCGGACAGCGCCGTCTATCGCGCCGCCTTCGTGCGCACCATCCAGATCAGCGCGACCGTCACGCTGTTGTGCCTGCTGCTCGGCTACCCGGTCGCGTATCTGCTCGCAACGCTGCCGCCGAAACAGGGCAACCGGCTCATGCTGTTCGTGATCGTGCCGTTCTGGACTTCGCTGCTGGTGCGCACGACCGCGTGGTACGTGCTGCTGCAGCCGGGCGGCGTGATCAACACCGCCTTGATGCGCTTCGGCATCGTCCATCATCCGGTGCCGCTGATCTTTAACCGCACCGGCGTGCTGATCGGGATGACGCACATCCTGCTGCCGTACATGATCCTCGCGATTTACTCGGTGATGAAGGGCGTCTCGCCGATGTACGTGCGCGCCGCGCAGTCGTTGGGCGCACATCCGGTAACGGCGTTCGTCCGGGTCTATATTCCGCAGACGCTTCCGGGTGTCGGCGCGGGCTGCTTTCTCGTCTTCGTGCTCGCGCTCGGCTATTACATCACGCCTGCGCTACTCGGCGGCGCGGGGGACGAGATGATCAGCCAGCTGATCGCATCGCAGACGAACGAGCAGCTCAACTGGGGACTCGCGGGCGCGCTGTCGTGCTATCTCGTGATCTTCACGGCTGTGTTCTATTTCGTCTTCAACCGGCTGGTCGGTATCGACCGGCTGCGATTCGGCTAGCGGGGAGACCAGCATGCAACCGCAACGTCACCGAATGCTGTCCGAGCGTATCGCAGGCGCGGGATTGCGCGTGCATTGCGCGTTGATCTTCCTGTTTCTCGTCGCACCGATCCTCGCCATCGTGCCGCTGTCGTTCAACTCGGGCTCGTTCTTTTCATATCCGATGGATGGCATTTCGCTGCGGTGGTACGCGCAGGCGTTCGGCGCGCACGATTGGCAGCTCGCATTCGCGAACAGCATCGGCATCGGCGCGGTCGCGACACTGATCGCGACCTGCCTTGGGACGCTCGCCGCGCTCGGGCTGAGCCGTTCGGTGTTCCCGTTTCGCGCGATCGTGATGCCGATGCTGATTTCGCCGATGATCATCCCCATCGTCGTGGTCGCGGCCGGCTTCTATCTCATCTTCTCGCCCCTCGGACTCGTTAACTCGTATCCGGGCGTGGTGCTCGCGCATGCGGCGCTTGGCACGCCGTTCGTCGTGATCACGGTGACCGCCTCGCTGCTGTCGTTCGACCAGAGCCTGCTGCGCGCCGCCGCCGGTCTCGGCGCGCGACCGTGGACGACGTTCCGCCGCGTCACGCTGCCGTTGATCGCGCCGGCTGTCGCGACGGGCAGCGTGTTCGCGTTCGCCACGTCGTTCGACGAGGTGATCGTCATCCTGTTCATCGGCGGCCCTGAGCAGCGCACGGTGCCGCGTCAGATGTGGAGCGGCATCCGCGACCAGATCGATCCATCGATCCTTGCGGTGGCGACGGTGCTGATCGTGTTCGCGACATTACTCTTCACCGCGATGAACTGGCTGCGCAGCAGGGCGGCCGCTGCGTCCTCAACCTGACTGCCTGCCTTGATTTCATCGACTGTCAGCATGTTCAACGCTCGTCGTCGGTGTCGGCGTCGTGCTGGTGCCTCCACTCATCGGCCAGAAGTGCGTTAACGGCGTGTTCGTCCGCCGGCCTGCCGTCAACGCTCCAGCTAACTACACCCGTACAGTGGTCTGCGGTAGCACGAACAATATGCGCGTCCACAGCCACGGTTACGGCGACGGTCCTGAGTTGCTGCGCTGCAATAGCGAGTTCCTGAATTGTGTGGAGCATGATCACTCCCAGAATAAGAATGGATTGATGATGTTAGGTCAGGTATTGAATTCAACGGCACGCCCCGGGCTATTCGGACGTAATTCGTCTCTAGCCTGACATGGCCAGAGTCGCTGTGATCGCCCACGGCGTCTGTGCGGTCGATGACAAAAAGGGTCTTCGATTCGCTCGGAGAGTTTTCCCGTCGTTGGGCGCGTGCCCATCGACCAGGGCGACATGCATGACGCCCGATGACGCTGCCAGACCCGATATCGGCAGCGCTATTTTTCAGTCGTGGTGCCCGCATGAGTCGATCCGCTGGCGGGTCCGGGACTCGCCACACGGGACGCGCTGTTCGACTACGGGGCCGAGGAGCCGGGCGGGCGCGAGCATCAGTAGGTGCGCGGCCCGGCAAGATCGTTAGACTGCGCTCGCGAGCACCCTCGCGATCGCTTCCGTCACCGGCCCGACGTTCTTCTCGTTCAGGCCCGCCACGCACATCCTGCCCGAACGCAAGATGTACACGCCATATGCTTCGCGCAGGCGCTCGACCTGGCCGGCCGTCAGCCCGGTATACGTGAACATGCCACGTTGCTTGATATAGCGCGACAGCGCCTCGCCGCGCACATGTTCAAGCAGACCGTCGTGAATGGCAACGCGCATTCTGGCGATGCGCTGGCACATCGCCGACAGCTCGCTTTGCCACGCGAGAGTCAGTTCAGGCGTGGTCAGCACCCTGGTCACGATTTTCGCGCCATGTGTCGGCGGGTTACTGTAGTTTGAACGCACTGAACCGGTCAGTTGCCCCAGCACGCGTTCGGCCTCGATCGCGCTCTCGCAGATCACGTGCAAGCCGCCGCAGCGCTCGCCGTACAGCGAGAAGTTCTTCGAAAACGAATTCGCCACGAGCGATGGCACACCTCGGTTCGCCAGTTCGCGCACGGCGAAGGCATCGTCATCGAGGCCGGCACCAAAACCCTGATAGGCCATGTCGACAAACGGCAGCAACTCGCGCTTTTGCAGTACCGCGATCAGCTGCTCCCATTGCGCGTGGTCCAGGTCGACCCCGGTCGGATTGTGGCAGCAGGCGTGCAGCAGGACGACGCTGCGTCTCGGCAACGCATCGATGGCCGCTAGCATGGCGTCGAATTTCAGGCCGCCGGTGGCTTCGTCGTAGTAGGGATAGGTGTTTACCGTCAAACCGGCTCGTTCGAAGATGAAGCGATGGTTTTCCCAGGTCGGGTCGCTGACCCAGACCTGAGCTTGCGGAAAATAACGCTTGATGAAATCAGCACCGACTTTCAGGGCGCCCGAGCCGCCAAGCGTTTGCACGGTGGCGATACGTCCTTGCGCGCGCGCCGGACATTGCTGGCCGAACACGAGCCCCTGGACTGCGTCGCGGTAGGGGGCGAACCCAGCCATCGGCAGATACGGTTTGGGGCCCGGATCGTTCAGAATCGCTTCTTCGGCTTCGCGCACGGCCTGCATCACCGGCAGGCGCCCGTCGTCGTCGAAGTAGATGCCGATGCTCAGATTGACCTTGTTCTGTCGCGGATCTTTCTGAAAATTCTCGTTCAGGGTAAGGATCGGGTCGCCGGGATAGGCATCTATATGTTCGAACATGGTGTTTCCTGACAGGATGAGAAAAGCCGACGGTCGCGGCAAGCGGCCAACCGGCGCCTCTACGATAGCGCCACCGCCGGACAGGGCGCCACACGTCACCGGTTCGGACCGGTGGATGGCGCCCGCTTGTACTATTGATGATCGGCTGCTTTGCCAGCCGCGCCCATTACATCGAGATACCGCGGCGCAGCACCGGTGCCGCATTCTTTTGCCTGAAACGGTAGGTAATGCCAAGCACGATCAGCCAGACCGGAATCAGGTACACCGAGATCCGCAGATCCGGGGTGAGGTACATGATAACCAGCACTCCCGTCAGGAACGCCAGGCACAGATAGTTGGTGAGCGGGTAGCCGAGACTCCGGAACATCGTCGGCTCGCCGGCCTTGCGCTTGTCGTGACGGAATTTCAGGTGAATGATGCTGATCATCGCCCAGTTGATGATCAGGGCTGAGACGACGAGCCCCATCAGCAGCTCGAACGCCTTGCCCGGCATGAAATAGTTGATCACCACGCACGCTGCGGTGGCCAGCGCCGATACGCCGAGCGCAACGAGCGGAATGCCGCGCCGGTTCACCTTGAGCAGCGCTTGCGGTGCATTGCCCTGCTTCGCCAGACCGTAGAGCATGCGGCTGTTGCAATACACGCCGCTGTTGTAGACCGACAGCGCCGCGGTCAGCACGACGATATTCAGCACATGGGCCACAAGATTGCTGTTCATCGCATGGAAGATCAGCACAAACGGGCTGCCGCCTGTGACAACCTTTTCCCACGGATAAAGCGACAGCAGCACGCCCAACGCACCGACGTAGAAAATCAGGATTCGGTAGATCACCTGGTTGGTCGCGCGCGGAATGCTTTTCGACGGGTTGTCAGCTTCGGCCGCAGTAATACCGACCAATTCCAGACCGCCAAACGAGAACATGATCACGGCCATCGCCATGACGAGCCCGCTCACGCCGTGCGGAAAGAAGCCGCCGTGTTGCCAGAGGTTGGCGACGCTCGCCTCAGGGCCGGCCGCACCGGAGATCAGCAAATAGCCGCCGAACAAGATCATGCCGATGATTGCCAATACCTTGACGATGGAGAACCAGAACTCCATCTCGCCGTAGGATTTGACGCTCGTCAGATTGATTGCGTTGATGATCACGAAGAACGCCAACGCCGAGACCCAGGTGGGAATCGCAGGCCACCAATAGTGAATATAGATGCCGACGGCTGACAACTCGGCCATGCTGACCAGAATGTACAGCACCCAGTAGTTCCAGCCCGAGAGGAAACCCGCGAAGGGTCCGCAGTATTTGTTCGCGAAATGGCTGAATGAGCCGGCGACAGGCTCGTCGACGACCATTTCGCCGAGCTGGCGCATGATGAAGAACGCGACGACGCCAGCGAGCGCATAGCCGAGCAATACGGATGGCCCAGCCATCCTGATCGTCTGCGCGATGCCGAGAAACAAACCCGTCCCGATCGCGCCGCCAAGCGCGATCAACTGAATATGGCGATTCTTGAGCCCGCGCTTGAGTTCGTCACTTCTATTGTTTGAAACCATGTCTCTTCCTGTCTCCTACCTTGGGTTAGACCGGCTTGCGTCCCTGACCGGTGCAGGCGCGCCGGGCCCTGGCCGCTTGACGCTCGTGACGCCAGGCAGCGGTTGCCGTCGATGCCGCTGGATGTCTACACCTTGAGCGTGCCCCGCTCGATCTGATCGCGCTCGAGGGATTCGAACAGCGCCTTGAAGTTGCCTTCGCCGAAGCCCTCGTCGCCCTTGCGCTGGATGAACTCGAAGAACACCGGGCCGAGCAGCGTCTTCGAGAAGATCTGCAGCAGCAAGCGCCGCGAACCGCCTTCGGTGCTGCCGTCGAGCAGAATGCCGTGCGACTGCAGTTCCGCCACCGGCTGGCCGTGGCCTGACAGGCGTTTTTCGAGGCCTTCGTAGTAGTAGTCGTTCGGCGCGCTCATCAACGGCACGCCGGCCATTTGCAGGTTATCGATGACTTCGATCAGGTTATCGGTCAGGAAGGCGATGTGCTGGATGCCTTCGCCGTTGAACGCCATCAGGAATTCCTCGATCTGCCCACTCCCCTTCGACGACTCCTCATTGAGCGGAATGCGGATTTTGCCGTCCGGCGCCGTCATGGCCTTCGAGGTCAACCCTGTGTATTCGCCCTGAATGTCGAAATAGCGGATCTCGCGAAAATTGAACAGCTTCTCGTAGAAACTGGCCCAATGTGCCATCCGGCCACGGTAGACGTTGTGGGTCAAGTGGTCGACGAGGCGCAGGCCGTGGCCAACCGGATGGCGGTCGACGCCTTCAATGAATTCGAAGTCGATATCGTAGATCGATTTGCCCTCTTCAAAACGATCGATCAGATAGAGTGGCGCGCCACCGATACCCTTGATCGCGGGCAGACGCAATTCCATCGGGCCGGTTGCGATTTCAACGGGCTGGGCACCCAAAGCCAATGCGCGTGCGTAGGCCTTGTGCGAGTCCTGCACGCGAAACGCCATGCCGCAGGCGCTCGGTCCATGCTCGGCGGCGAAATACGCTGCCGGGCTGTTTGGCTCGCGGTTGACGATGAAGTTGATTTCGCCCTGACGATACAGCAGGACGTCCTTCGAGCGATGGCGCGCCACGAGCGCAAAGCCCATTTGCTCGAACAGCGGTTCCAGGAGGTTGGGGGTGGGCGATGCGAATTCCACGAATTCGAAGCCCATGAGTTTCATCGGGTTCTCAAAAAGATCAGCCATGGTCATGCTCCTTAGGGTGAGAAGCGTTGCTCGCATTAGACGTCGAACGGCGCGCCGAGGTTTCCCAGGAGTTTCCAGGCATCGGCGGAGAAATAAAATTGCGCAAACACGGGGTTGGCGCGCGCCCGCTTTACTTCCCTCAACGCCGAAGTGGCCATCCTGAACACGCGAACTTCGCCTTTCTCAGGCCTCAGTGTATATTTTGACCGACAAAATATGATTTCGTTTGACACGCTGGCATACCCTTACTAATGCAATCAAATTTCTCCGAGTCCATAGATAAGGAAACAAAAATGCAAAACTTCGCCCTCGACCGCATCGACCTCCGGCTCCTTGGCGCTTTGCAGGAACACGGACGCGCCTCCAACCTCGAACTGGCGGAGGCGATCAAGCTTTCGCCGGCACAAACGCTGCGACGACATCGGCGGCTCGAGGAAATGGGCGTGATCAAACGCTACGAAACGCGGCTCGACGCCGAAAGCCTGGGGTTCGGCGTGGTCGCATTCATTCAGGTCACGATGGAGCGCGGGCATATTCGCGACCTGTTGAAATTCAAGGAACTCGTCATGAAGCTGGCACAGATCCAGGAGTGCTTTTCCGTAACGGGCGATATCGACTACGTGCTGAAAGTCGTCGCCCGCGATTTGAAGGCGCTCTCCGAGTTTCTCCTCGACACCTTGATGCGCACTCCCGGTGTGAGCAGCGTGCAGTCAATCGTTTGCCTCGACGAGATCAAAGGAACGAGCGCGATGCCGCTGGAGGCCTGAGCGCGTGTCGATGCCGGATGCGCACTGAGGCGGCCGGCACCACTGACACCCGCCCGCGGAACCTGATGTGACGCTTTGCTGGACAAGCGACCGGTGTTTGATTAGCTAACCATAGAGAGGTGAAGACCTTTGATAAAGTGAAATGCAAAGCAAACTGGCGACATGGTCGACGGAGAACAAAGAACGCAAGTTCGATCGACTCCTGAGACTGATTGCCGACAGGGATTGGTTGAGCGAGGCGGCTCGCATTACGCTGGCATCCAGCGGAGCCCGCACGCCGGGCGTGGATGGTGTCGACCCAAGATACCGGTACCGGTCGTTGTCCCAGGTGTGGAAGTGACCCGCGGCGGCGGCCCATGTACCGTTCTGAGTGTAGAGGCCGCCAAGTGCGGTGACATTCGGCGGCACGCGATCCTTGCTATCGCGCGAAGGAACCGACGCGGTGTCGGCGACCGGCGCGGAAAAGAACAGCAGGCCAGGTCTCAGACCGTAGCCGACAGCCGGTTCGGTGATCACGACGGGTACAGGCAGCGCGCCTTTGTGTTTGAGCAGAAGTCACTTACGTCGAACTGCTTGTCATCGGGTCCCTGAAGCTGAGGGGTTCAACGCCGGCGCGCGCGTCAACCAATGCAAAGGCGGTAGCCGCAAAGATCGCCGCAGCCCACGTCGCCAGGATCGACGCATGACGACGAGGACGCTTTCGCTTGACCGGGCACTCTGCAGAAGAACTGCGAGCTTCAGACCCGCTATCAGCAATCCAGTGCACGCGATGGACATCGCTGCCCGATTCCCGATCCTCACAGACGAACGAGGCGAACATGGCATCCACTGCCGGAAAAATGCGTGACATCCGTTGCGAAAAGCGAATTCGTTAGCCGGATTGTTTCAGTAATGATGGACGCGTGAACTTATGCGAGATCGAAGCCACCGCGCAGTACGAACGTCCTGTTGACCCGCCGCATTGCTCTCCTTCATCTCGATGACTCTAATTGAACGCCGCACTCGCGCCAACACCTCAATGAAGAGCATTGTGCGTCGGGTCTTTTCTGGCCTGGCAATTTCCGATCACGTAACATCTAACTGTACCGATCGAATGGCGAGTACTAATCTAGTTTGCGTTCCATCATCTGCTCACAGTGCAGCGTCGCCGCGCTCCACCGGTCAGCGGTTCATCCGCCTCATCATGCGGCGCTGTGAGATTGAAGCCCGCGAACATTTCGCTGCCTGACGGAACGAACGGGGAGTGACCATGACCATAAGGATTGCACGACTCTTAAGCACCGGCCTCGTTGTCCTATTGGCGGGCTGCCCATCGAAGCAGCAGGATCAGCAGGCTCAGACTCAGCCCACTTCAGCGCCGGCCGCAGCTGCGGCCTCTGCTCCAGCCGCAGCCCCTGTTGCGGCCGCAGCGTCTGTGCCACTCCCGGCCTCGGCGCCCGAGCCTCAGGCCCAGCAATTTCCACCGGAGGAAATCGAGGCGCTGGTCGCGCCGATCGCGCTCTATCCCGACTCGCTGTTATCGCAAATCCTGATGGCGTCGACATATCCGCTCGAAGTCGTGCATGCTGCCCGCTGGGTGAAAACGCACAACGACCTGAAGGGTGAAGTTGCCGTGAAAGCAGTGCAGGACCAGCCGTGGGACGTCAGCGTCAAGTCATTGGTGGCATTTCCGCAGGTTCTGGAACCGATGAGCGACAAGCTCGACTGGACCCAGAGGCTCGGAGATGCGTTCCTTGCAAATGAAAAGGACGTGCTTGACGCTGTGCAGCGATTGAGGGTGCGTGCGCAAAAAGCCGGACACCTGACGTCTAACGCGCAACAGAAGGTGGTTGTTGAAGCGCCTGCCCCGAGTCAGGGCGGCCAGCCCGCACAAGGTGGCCAGGCGGTCCAGGCGCCGCAAACCATCGTGCGCATCGAGCCATCCGATCCCCAGGTCGTCTACGTGCCCTCCTACAACCCGACCGTCGTCTACGGGGGCTGGAGCGCTCCAGCTTACCCGCCGACCTACTGGCCGCCTCCTCCGGCCTATTACCCCGGCGCCGCACTCGCGAGCGGGTTCGCGTGGGGGGTCGGCATCGCGGCCGCAGGCGCAATCTTCAGCGATTGCGACTGGAATAACAATGACGTCAACGTCAACGTGAATAAGGCCGCCAACATCGACCGCAATTTCAACAGCACTAAGGTAGAGGGCGGCAAGTGGAAGCACGACGCGGGACATCGTCAGGGCGTCGCCTATCGCGACAACGCGACGCGTGACAGGTACGCCAAGGGTGTGCAGGGCGCCGACGCGCGACGCGACTATCGCGGACGCACCGGCGGCGCTACCGAGCGCGCGAGCGTCGCCAATCGGGCGGAGGCCGGAAATCGCACGGGTCGCCAGAACAACGTGAGTGCGGCCAATCGCGCAGGCCGAACCGCGGGTGTCAGCGATCGGTCCAACAACGCCAATCGAGGCGCTACAGCCAGCAATCGGGCACAGACGTCCAACCGCACTGCCTCAGCCAGCAATCGCGCGCAGACGCCCAACCGCAACGCCTCAGCCAGCAATCGCGCACAGACGCCCACTCGTGTCGGTTCGTCAAACGCGCAAACCGGTAACAGAGGAGGCGGCGGTTACTCGGGAGGCAGCCGCGACTCGGCATTCCAGGGCGTCGGCGGAGGCGGCGCGACGCAGCGCGACTACAATCGCGGGCGAGCGAGCGCGCAGTCCTCGAACTATAACCGTGGGAGCGGCGCAGCCCGTGGTGGTGGTGGTGGCGGAGGCGCACGCGGTGGCGGCCGGCGCTAGTTCGTCATACGAAGGGAAGCGATCCTAGCTGAATCAGCATTTGATATGGCCATTCTGGGCCCACCGCATGAGCGGCGTTCACGCGCGTGACTGTTGGAGAATCAGTTTCCACCTGCGAAGCGGGAGCCGAAACGCTGCCTGGCTCAAGAATGCTCGACGAATGGTAAAGACAGATCCACTCGTGCTCGCCCCCGTTCGACATGTCGGTTTCGAGCATCCAGTTCACCCCGCACTGAAGACAGCGATATCTGCACACTTCAAGCGGGTGGCGACCCAGTGGACGCAGCCTCGTCGAACAGTGTGATTTCTGCAGCTGTGGATGGGGCGCAGGGGTAGCGCTCTGTAGCATTTTCTCGCACGCGTCGCAAAACATGGGAGTCAGGATCGCAGAAGAATGACGGAACAACTATAGCACTGGGCATTGCGGGGTTGGGCGGCATTCGCCGTGCTTCTTATGATAGTCGCACAGTTGGCGACGGCTGCGCATTGCATCGCAATACGCAAAATCAAGGTCCGTCACCATGACGTTCCGCCCTGTACCTCAGACGGCATCGGAGGGACACGAATTCATGCATGCGACCAGATTTGGGTCATTGGCGCAGGTTGCCATGCACCGGGCGGCGTCTTCCTCGACTCGTTTCGCGTCGTGCCTTCCCTGCGTCGCGGCCGCCGTCAATGCAGTTGCGTCGAGATATGGCACCCGCGGCGCCAGGTACTGCTTCAACCGCGCTGCCCTCCCCTCTCGTCCTGGGCGCCATCGCCATGCTGCGACCATGCGTTGGGTCCGTTTGGCGGGGTGTGAAGCCGCATATGCGGCACCGGAATCTCAATACCCGCCTCGTCCATCTTGCGCTTGAGCCGCGCGTTAAAAGCGCGCGTCACGCTCCACTGCTGCAGCGGCCGCGTCTTGATCTGCCCTTTCACAACCATCCAGTTAGCCTCAAAGCGGTCGAGCCCCCACACTTCGACGGGCGCAAGTATTTCGTTGCGCAGGCGAAAGTCCCCCTGCAGATCGGCGCTCACTTCCACAATCATGCGTGTGACTTCATCGAGCTCAACGGAGAACGGCACCCGTACCTCGAACACCGCGTTTGCGAAGTCGCGCGACAGGTTCTTCACGATCTTGATCTGCGAGAAGGGAATGGTGTGAACCGCGCCTTGTGCGTCACGTAACCGGACCGTGCGGATCGTCAGGTCCATGACGATGCCGGCATGGCTGCCGTCAATCTCAATCCAGTCACCGACAGAGATCGTCTCCTCGACAATGATGAAGAGCCCCGTGATAAGGTCGGTGACGAGCGCCTTCGCACCGAAGCCGACTGCAAGACCGATCACGCCCGCGCCCGCAAGGAGAGGCGTCAGATTGACGCCCAGAGTGGCGGCGGCGACGATGGCGGCGAGGGTCGCAACCGTCACGAAAACTGCGTTGCGCACAAGCGGCAACATCGTGCGTGCTCGCACGCTGGGATCGAGTGCCTTGCTACGCGAACTGCTCGGGCCTAGCGCCTTGAGAATTGCGGTGTCACAAAGTAACCATATGAACCAGGCGCCGAAGACCGTCGCGATGACTGTAACCAGCGCATGCTTGAAACCGGGTGTCATCGCACTGCGCTTGATCATCCGCGCGATCGGACCACTCCATAGGTCCAGTTCGAACCGGATGAACGCGAGCCACATCAAGAGAATGAGCAGCGTGCTGGCGAAGCGCAAGAGTCGCATCAGGTGCGGCGCGCGGTGGTATGCGCGCGTGTCCCTGCGACGCGTTACGTGGATCAGCAGCGCCGACACGAACAGCGTGAGCACGAGTAACAGCGCACTGAGAAGCGACGGCCGTAATACGTTCTCTTCCGAACCGCGCGCATCGATGATCGTAAAAACCGACGCAATCGCGATTACAAGGATCGGGATGTGCCACAGCGATGCGAGGATATCGAGCGCTTCCGTGGCGAGTTTGTGATCACGCCTTTGCGCATACGGGCGATTGCGTATCAGATGCGTGACGGGCCGCCGGTAAGCGAGTGCGAAATATCCGATCAGTACGGCCGCCGCCACGTTTGCGGTTGCCGACACGATCCCGGCGAGATTCACGCCGAGCAGGCCTGTGACTTCCGGGTTGTCCGTCGCGTCGGCGAGCGCGCCACATGCACCGATCGCGAAAAGCGGCCAGTGGCTTTGCGCGAGCAGCTGATGTACTGCGACACGCCGGTGTGCCGTATTGAACGCTGAGAACACGATCAGGCAGATCGCCGAGAACATCGCGCCCGCGACTATGACATAGGCGATCACAAGCCCCAGCGTGCTGCCGAGCGCGTCCGGCATTCCGCGCATGAACAGTGCCACCGCCACGAATGCGACGATCCATGGCGCCGTCCGCCAAAATGCGAAGCTCAACAGTTCGAACGAGGTTGGATTCGGTTCCAGCGTGACCTTCCAGCCATAACGTGCACTGGTGCGCAGCCGCAGATAGATCAACAGGCCAGCGCACGCGCCCCAGCCCGCGAGCGTCGCGATCATGCCAAGCAGGACGTGACCGAACGACTCCCCACTTGTGCCTCTGAGAATAGTCCAAAGATCGTCGGCCGCCGCGGTCGAACGGGTCGCCCAGTAATGCAAGGGTGTGCGGCCCTCACTCAAATCCGTCTCGACAGACGCAATGCCTGACGCAATCGCGCCGAGCAGATCGCTGCTGCCTTGTTCGGACGATGCCGGCGCAGCGGGTGCGCCACTTTGGGTACCTTCACGAAGCGCCTTCAAATGGGCGACCAGCGCTTTGCGTTGTGGATCGCTCTCGAGCGTGCCGATCAGGCTGTCCAGCGAGCGCGCCATTTCGGCCTGACTCGCGGGCGTTGGAGCCGATGCAGTCTGCGCTGCCGAGGCTGGCGGCGCGGAGCCACCCGTCACATTGTTGATGCGGTTTTGCAGCCCGGCGGGCAACGCTGCCGCTGGATTGATAGCCGCCGTCGACAGAACGAGGAAGCTGGTCACGACCAGCCATAAGCAGGCGCACCCAATCGCGCGCCACGCGCCTGCATGTAAAACAGCGCGGGCCGGCAGTCTGGCGAAGACCATGGCACGGCTGGATTCACACTGCCTGGATGCGGTCATGGAGATCCCTTCCGAAAGGTCACCCCTGTGAGAGCCGGGTCGCCAGGCTAACGCTGTTGCGAAAGCGCTGCCGCGCCCGAACTGCGCTTCGTGCCGCGATTACGGGCTAAAGCATACATCACGACAAACCCATGCCCCCTCGGCCCCTCGCGCACGTCACGACGGCTTCCCGTCGATTTCCTGCGCCGATATATCCTGGCCGAAAGGTTGCTACTCTCCGCATTGCCCAGCAACGCAAGCCCGGTCCCCAGCCGCGATGATGTTTCAATGCTTATCCGTACCACCTTCCGACCTTTCGAACACCGGTTTCGTAGCGCCCGGCTGTCGTACCGGCAATGAACGAGCGTTCTGATCGCGCATTGGCGGCCGTTCAAATCGCAAGACGCTGGTGGGAGCCGGTCCGAATTCGCAACACGATCTGCCTGGAGAGAGAGGCAGTGCGTCGCGGCGTTGCACGGGGCGAAACGGGCACGTCCGCTACACGCGCTTGGCCTGACCGACCCAGATCACGTCGTCAAAAAGCAGTTCGTCGCAGTTTCCGGGCGTCAGACGCTGGTGCGCCAGTCCCGGCGAACACACCATCACCTTGCGCAGCTTGCCCGCCTCGGAATGAACCCCGAGGTTGATCCTCTCCGTGCTCATCATGCGTCTCCTGAATTGGGAGGGCGAGAAATCTCTTGCAGGTTTCGGAGGGCAGCAGGCAACTACCCATTCCTCAAACCGGACGGCAGTTTTCTTCGCGTACGTGAATGCCGCTCCCGGACTCAAGCCTGTCGTGTTAAATAGCGGGAGCCGGGGGGGCGTAGGAGTCGCACCGGATGCGACTCGGAGTCGAGCGCAAAGGCATGCCTGACCCCAGATGTACAGAAAGCGGCTACTGCTACGATCGGCAGACGCGCGCGACGCTACATTGTGCAAATTAATATCGCTTTGTTGACGCTTTACCACAATAGGACTTTGGGCTTATCAGCTGGTCGAAAAGGTTGGCGCAGGTCAACGATTGCAGAATTGGCGGTCTCCACCAACCTGGACGACCGGACCCATGAATCATGCCAAACCTGCCTGGCCAATTCCAGGATTTGGTGACGCGCATTCGCTCTCGATCCGACATTCAGGACTCGCACTCGTGAAAATCCGCGCATAACCAACAAGCTCGTCCGATTGGGGCCACGATCATGGTATGCCCGTCGGCAAGTGAGCTGGAAGGACGTGGGATCGCACTTGAAATCCTTGCGAAGTGACGTATGCTCCCGTGGTGTAGGCATACCCGCTTTGCGCAACAAGTTCGATGTAAAGAGGCCGCCAACAGGCGCGACACGGCCCGACAAATACAGAAAAGCGTCGATGCAGCGCGCCTGTCACACTCTACACCCGTAGGGATGAGGCTGCATGTTCAGGAGACATCGCTATGGGCCAGCATCCCACTTCGGGCGCCTCACAGCAGACTACCCTCGACTCCGACGAACTTCGACTGATCGACGCCTGGTGGCGCGCGTGCAACTACCTGTCGGTCGGCATGATCTATCTGATAGACAACCCGTTGCTAAGGGAGCCGCTGAAGGTCGATCAAGTGAAGCAGCGTCTGCTTGGGCATTGGGGCGCAAGCCCAGCGCTTTCGTTTGTCTGGGCGCATCTGAATCGTGTCATCAAGCGCGATGACCTCGACGTGATCTTCATGGCCGGCCCCGGCCATGGGGCTCCGGGCGTGCTCGGCCCCACCTATCTGGAAGGCACCTACTCGGAGGTGTATCCGGACAAGAGCGAAGACGCTGAGGGCATGCAGAAATTCTTTAAGCAATTCTCGTTTCCAGGCCATATCGGTTCACATGTCACGCCGGAGACGCCTGGCTCGATTCATGAAGGCGGCGAACTGGGCTACAGCCTGTCCCATGCCTATGGCGCGGCGCTCGACAATCCGGGCCTCATCGTCGCCTGTGTGGTCGGCGATGGCGAGGCGGAAACGGGACCGCTCGCGACGGCCTGGCATTCGAACAAATTCGTCAATCCTGCTCGCGACGGCACCGTGCTGCCGATTCTCAACCTGAACGGCTACAAGATCGCCAACCCCACCATCCTCGCGCGCATCAGCCACCGGGAGCTCGAGGCGCTGTTCGAGGGCTATGGTTACACGCCTTTTTTTGTCGAGGGATCGGACCATGCGGAGATGCATGAAAAGATGGCCGCCACGCTCGACACCGTCATCGCGGAGATTCGCGCGATTCACGAAAAGGCGCGCGCTGGCGGCGAGCCCGAGCGGCCGCGCTGGCCGATGATCGTGTTGCGAACGCCCAAAGGCTGGACTGGGCCCAAGGAGGTCAAGGGCCACAAGGCCGAGGGCTCGTGGCGTTCCCATCAGGTGCCGTTCGCCGATGTACGCGACAATCCCGATAGCCTCGCGCTTCTGGAGAGCTGGTTGCGCAGCTACAAGCCCGACGAGCTTTTCAATGCGGGCGGCCGGCTGATCCCGGAACTGCGAGCGCTCGCGCCAACAGGGTCACGGCGCATCAGCGCAAATCCGCATGCCAATGGCGGCTTGTTGCGCAGGGAACTGAAGCTGCCAGATTTCCGCTCCTATGCAGTCGAGGTCTCTCACGCGGGCAAGGTGCTTCAAGAAAATACGCGGCCACTTGGCGAATTTCTACGCGACACCATGCGCGCCAACATGAGCACTTTCCGTGTGTTCGGCCCGGACGAAACGGCTTCCAATCGTCTGCAATCAATCTACGAGGTCAGCAAAAAGGTCTGGATGGGCGATCTGCTTCCAGAGGACGACGACGGCGGAGAACTGTCGCGCGACGGCCGCGTGATGGAAATGCTCTCGGAGCATACGCTGGTGGGATGGCTCGAGGGCTATCTGCTTTCGGGGCGGCATGGCTTTTTCCACACTTACGAGGCATTCGCGCATGTAGTGGATTCGATGTTTAACCAGCACGCGAAATGGCTGGACATGTGCAAGAACCACGTGCCGTGGCGCGCGTCAGTGTCGTCGCAAAACATCCTGCTGTCCTCGACCGTTTGGCGACAGGATCACAACGGCTTCTCGCATCAGGACCCAGGCTTCATCGACCTCGTCACCAACAAAAGCCCATCTGTCACGCGCGTCTATCTTCCGCCGGACGCGAATACGCTGCTTGTGGTGGCCGACGAATGTCTGCGCTCGACCGACTGCATCAATATCATCGTGGCGGACAAGCAGAAGCACCTGCAGTTCACCACCATCGACGAAGCTGTCGTGCACTGCGCGAAGGGTCTGGGCGTGTGGCGGCGCGCGAGCAACGACGAGGGCGAAGAACCGGACGTGGTCATGGCATCGTGCGGCGACGTCGCCACTCAGGAAGCGCTGGCGGCGACGGCGATTTTGCGCGAGCGGCTGCCCGAGCTCAAATTGCGCTTCGTGAACGTAGTGGACCTCTTCAGGATGCAGCCCGCGAGCGAGCATCCGCACGGCTCGACCGAACGCGAATTCGACAGCCTTTTCACGGTGGACAAGCCGGTCATCTTTAATTTCCACGGCTATCCGTGGTTGATCCACAAGCTCGCCTATCGTTTCCGCAACCACGAACATCTGCACGTACGCGGTTACAAGGAGAAGGGCAACATCAATACCCCGCTCGAACTGGCGATCCTGAATCAGGTCGATCGCTTCAATCTGGTGATCGATGTCCTCGACCGCGTGCCGAGATTACAGGGCAGGACGACCTATCTCAGGGAAGACATGAAGAACGCCATCATCAGCAACCTGAATCATGCGCACACGCACGGCATCGACCGCGCCGAGATCACCGATTGGGTGTGGCCAGACTGAGTGCCCGTGAAACCCATGGCCGTCGACCCGCCCGGCAACACATCCCGCAGCGCCGAAACCGCGCGAAGCGGGCTGGATGCCGACACACTGCAACGCGACATCATCGACAACCTCATCTGCCTGCAGGCCCGCTATCCGGCCATCGCCACCCCGCACGACTGGTACATGGCACTTGCTTACGGCGAGCGCGACCGCATGCTGGCGCTCGGCCAGAACCTCGACATGCTACTCGCTCTGGAGGAAGAGCCAGGGCTTGGCAACGGTGATCGGGGAAAAAGTGTGGTTTTCGCCTCGGCGCCGTTCATTAAGTAAACGCTTTAGATACTGGCGTCCTGAGGCTGCGAAGCGCATATGCACCCATCGTTTTGTAATCAACGGGTACTACGATAGGAAAGCTGTTGGGTCGGTCGAGCCTATCGAGAAGTAAAATGAACAGGAGCATCGACATTCGACACGACTTCGCGGGGTTCGAGCAGGCTGTGTTCTGGCTCCATGTCGTCATGGCAGTATTGTTGGCGGGCTACCTTCTCCACGGCAAAGAACTCGCAATTTCTGAGTGGATCACGTTTGAGCAGCAAACGCCCACGAATGCACTTTTTTCGGACGCTCTGCTTCCCGAATCGGCGACGCCACAACCATCCGGGAACTCAGCTGCGCGTGCGCCACACGTGACTGTCACAAACGCTTCGTTTTCCGAGTCAAAAACCTGCCGGTAGGAGGGGCTATGAGAAAGTGGAACGAACGATGGGCAAAAGCCGTTTTTCTGTGGCTGATTCTGCTGGTGACATTTCCAGCTTATGCAGATCGCGGTCCTGAGGGCCCTACGCCATTCAAGCCGGAGGAACTCGAGGCGCTGGTCGCGCCGATCGCGCTCTACCCGGACTCCGTGCTGTCTCAGACATTGATGGCATCGACCTACCCGCTTGAGATCGTGCACGCTGCGCGCTGGGTGAAAGCGAATCCGAATGTGAAGGGTGACGCGGCCGTGAAGGCGGTTGAGAATCAGCCGTGGGACACGAGTGTGAAATCGCTGGTGGCGTTTCCGCAAATACTCGAGCCGATGAATGACAAGCTCGACTGGACGCAGAAGCTTGGTGACGCTTTTCTTGCGCAGCAAAAAGACGTCTTCGCTGCCGTGCAGCGGCTGCGGGCACGCGCGCAGGAATCGGGCAACCTGAAATCGAACGAGCAGCAGAAGGTCGAAGTCGAGCCCGCGCCGGCGGGCGGCGGGACAACAACCATCGTGCGCATCGAGCCCGCGAACCCGGAAGTGATCTATGTGCCGGCCTACAATCCGACGGTTGTGTACGGTGGGTGGAGCTACCCGGCCTATCCGCCAACCTATTGGCCACCGTACCCCGCTTACTACCCTGGTTACTACCCCGGCGCGGCCCTCGCGACAGGATTCGCGTGGGGCATTGGTCTCGCTGCCGCCGGTGCAATCTTCAGCGACTGCAACTCGTGTTGGGGTGGAGGCGACGTCAACATCAACACCGACAAGGCCGCGAACATCAACCGCAATTTTGATCGCAGCAAAGTCGAGGGACAGGGAGGTCGCTGGCAGCACGATGCGAGCCATCGCCAGGGCGTCGCCTATCGAGACAATGCCACGCGCGATAAATTTGCCGGTTCGTCGGGTGCCGACAGGCGATCCCAGTATCGTGGGCGTGGTACCGATTCGGGTACGGGGTTCGGCGCAAGCGACCGGGCGGGGGCAGGCAACCGCGCAACCGCCGCTGACCGGGGCAGCGCCGGGAACCGGGCATCAGTCAACGACCGATCAGCCGGCGGCAATCGGGCAGCAACGGAAGACCGCTCCGCCGCGGCTAACCGGGGGAGCGCATCGAATCGCGGCGGCCCTGGCGACATGAGTCGTGTCAGTAGCGGCAACCGCGGTGGTTACGGCGGCGGGCGCGACAGCTCGTTCTCGGGCATAGGAGGAGGCGGCGCCGCCACGCAGCGCAGCTATGATCGCGGAAGATCGAGTATGCAGGGTTCAGGCTTTAATCGGCCCTCCGGCGGTGGCATGCGCGGCGGGGGCGGTGGACGCGGCGGCGGCAGGCGTTGAGGAGAGGGAACCATGGATTTCCAATCACGCGTTTTCAAGAAGTGGGTGGCGCCCATACTGGCGAACCTCACCGCGGCAGCCGTCCTGTCGGTCGCAATGACGACTTCCGTCTATGCTCAAAAGAACTTCAGCTCTCCGGAGGCGGCGATGAGCGCCTTCGGCGACGCCGTCGTGAAAGACCGCGAGGACGCGTTGCGCGCGATCTTCGGCAACGACTTTCGTGAACTGATTCCACCCATCGGCGCGCAGGTGCGGGATACGTTTGTCGCGGAGTGGGCAAGGTCTCATACGATCGAGCCGACGGACGCCGGGCATGCCCGGATTGTCGTGGGTGACAACGGATGGACGTTCCCGATTCCACTCGTCAAGACCGACCAGGGATGGCACTTCGACACGCGTGCGGGCGCGGAAGTCATGCGCGTGCGGCGCATCGGCCGCAACGAACTGGCTGTCATTCAGACAATGCTCGTGATCTACGATGCGCAGCGCGAGTATGCGCAGACCAACCACGACGGCGAGGGTGTGCTTGCCTATGCGTCGAGGATGGTGAGTTCGCCGGGCAAACACGACGGCCTCTACTGGCCTACCGGACCGGATGACAACCCGAGTCCGCTCGGCGAGGCGTTCGTGGATGCGAGTTCGCGCAATGCGAAGAATGCCGGCTACTACGGGTACCACTTCAAGCTGCTCGAGTCACAGGGGCCACACGCCCCAGGTGGCGCCTACGATTATGTGGTACGAGGCAAGCTCTTCGGCGGTTTTGCCGTCATCGCCTGGCCGGTGAAGTACGGCGACACCGGGATCAAGAGTTTCATGGTGAGCCATGCAGGGCAGGTCTACGAGCGGGACCTCGGACCCGAGAGCGCAGCCAAAGCGGAGGCCACGAAGTCGTTTGACCCGGGTCCGGGCTGGAGCAAGGTGCCCGATCGCGACAGCCAGTAACACAGCGCAAGCTGTGCCGCGAGCGGCACCGGCCCGCAAAAAAAGAAAGCCCGCTCGCGGCGGGCTGAATCCATATCGGAGGAGAGACATGGAGGAGACAGGGTTAGTATAAACCCTTGGCCCGCGAGTACAAGGACCTATGACTGCAGAGTGTGACGTGAGCCTGTGATGCGTCCCAGTATCCGATCCGGGCTGACACGGTAGCCGCGAGAAGAGGTTTCAGGTCCGGCGTGCCGGGCTCCGCCGACTGGCCCACTCCTTCTGCCTCGCGAGTCGAAAGACGGGTGAGGGCGCGTGCGAAGAAATGACCCCGGTTCATCTTGTCCGGATTGCGCAATCCGTCAAGGCTGATAGGCACCGGAGAGATGTTCCAGTTTCATTCGCAACACTCGCCGATCACACGACACGAAACGAATTTCACCGCGGGAAAGTGGCCCTCGGTATCAAGCCCGCTATGAGCGGTCTCGGCGCTTTCGGCCGCGCTTAAAGTCGGACCCGTTGCCACGTTGCCTCTTCCCACCTGGGCGATTCCGCTTCGCCCGGATTGCAAGGCGGATCCCGCGCGCCTGTTGTTGGCGCAAACGGTTTGAGTACAGGACGATTCCGCCGCCAGCCAGCGGACAATCCGATGAGCCTGGGCGGGATCGTTGCGGCTAGCGATCCGGGCGAGTAACGTGCTCCAACATTCTGGATCGCGCCGGAATCTGGTGTGGGGGAGCGCGCTGCTATTATGAAATTCGCTACTTCTTTTGCCGCAAGCCTGGAATTGAAATCAGGTTAAGTGCAATCACTGCGATCGCCACGCCGACAAAAATGGCCAGCGCGCCATATCGGAATGCCATGCTACGGTCATAAACCAATCCGGTAATGGCGAAATAGAGTCCACCAAGCCAGATGGCGACGCCCACTAATGCAATCGCAACCCGCCTTTCCGATTTCTTCATCGAGACCTCCAACATTTGCGGTCGGTTTCGCAAACCTCGTCAGCGCATTATCGGTTTCGTTTCTCGAGCCGGACGACTGAATTAAGCGGATGCTCGTCCGCTGCTGGCTGCGCAAGATCCAGATGCATCGCTTTTCAATCTGCTACGCATGTTGCGGGGCTCGTGGTGGGGCCGGCGCAAGATGCACTCAACGTTGAGACAGAAGCTGGATATCATCTAGTTTAGGTCGAACTCCTGATCTCGAGGTGACCCTACCTCACGTTTCATCCCTCATAAGCAGGATGCCTCCTTGCCTACGCTGCTCATCCGGAGCACACGACGATCATGCCGAATGTCGGGACTGCAGAAGTCATTCATTCAGGCAGCGAAACACCAAGCCGTTGCCTATGATTTCGCTCAAGCCGGTGCAACTCCTTTGCAACGTACCGTCCGGCGCGAGGCTCGCGGCTCCGGTCGAGTTGATCAAGTCGCTTCAGCCGTGCGGCCATTGATAAGGAGTGGATCGAGATGAAAGCTCCTGAGCCTGCAGTACGCATCGAGTTGCTGGCCCCCTTCTCGGGCGTGCTGGTGCCCATAGAAGCGGTGCCGGGTCGTTCACTTCAATGTCACGGAGAATCCGACCGCGCACTGGACGGTTCAACAGATCGTCGAGGCTTTCCCCTGGCATAGCGCGCCGAAGTACCTGCTCCGGGATCGCGATGCAATCTATGGCGAGCCCTTTCGGCGACGCATAGAGAGCATGGGCGTCGACCAGGTTCTCTCCGCCCCTCGCAGCCCATGGCAGAATCCGTACGTCGAACGCTTGATCGGCAGCATCCGGCGAGACTGCCTCGATCACGTCATTGTCCTGAACGAACGCCACCTGCGGCGCATCCTCACCCGGTACTTCGACTACTACCATCGTGGGCGTACACACCTGTCGCTGACATGGATTGTCCCGACCCGAGACCAGTGCAGCCGCCCGATCGCGGCACGGTCGTCGAGTTCCCGGATGTTGGCGGCTTGCATCACCATTATGATGCGGCTGGCAGCATAGCCGGCGTGGTCCAGGCTTCGTTCAATCGCACGCTATGCCTTTTCGGGGAGGACAGTTGCGGAAATTCGAAATGCGTTTCGGACTAAGGCAGCCCTACGTGGTGACGAACCGACAACAAAGCCCGATTACGCCAATCCTGAAGTGGCTCCTATGCGCCGATCCGTGACACGGGGACTCGGTCTGACACATAGTAGTTCGTAAGCGCGGGTTTCCGTCCACCTAACTTCCGTGCTTGAGAAGGTCCACGATTGCGTCCGCAACCCAACTGAACTGAACCCGCGATTGTAGGCACGCTCCCCCTCAGGATACGACCGGTTTTCGTCCATGGAGACGCAATCGAGCGAAAACCCGGTAGCTTGCGGCCATTTTTTGCGAGCGACATTACGATCGAGGGCGGTGGCCGGTTCTCATCAGTTTGCGGGGGAAACCGCGGCATTCATACCGAAGGGGGATAGCGCGGCGTGGGAAGCACGCTTTGCTGTTATGCCGATCCCTGTCCCCTCCGTTGTTTCAGGCGCAGTTGAGTATCCATAGACGTCAGCCCGCTGAACCAGCGTGTAGTGACGATTCGCCTTGCCCTGTACGACATATCTGCTGATTCGACGACCTCGGGGTATTGGCCTCAACGGGACACACGTCATGGCAAACCCAAAATAACATCATTCACTGATAGCGGAACGCGATCTGGATGGTATATGGTGACTAGAAGCGAGTCGTCGCTTCAGCGCGCTACATATCATGAGCCTGCATAAAAGGCCCGGCGCAATCCCGTCACGCTTCGTGAACGTAGCGTGACGGCGTGCTCCGAGTCGCGGCGCATCGTGTGTGTGGGTTGCAATGAAATGCACGCGGCGCACCCATGAGGTGACTGCAGTGGGGGGCTCACGCATCCCGTGCGACCAAAGCATAGTGGACTCTGCGTCTGTCCAGGGGCACTACAGATGATGCTTAGGCGTTTCAACGGAGGAAACCATGTCGAACAGCAATTTGCTTGTCATTGCCGCCTTGGTGGCCCTGATCAATACAGCGTGGGCGCAACCTGAAACCAATGTGGAGGTGACAAAAGCGCTGGGTACGGCCAGCATCAAGGGGACCACTCGGATGACCGCCACGGTACAGGACATAGACACCGCGACGCGAACCGTTTTGCTAAAAGGCACTAACGGCAATATCGTTGAAGTGGAAGTCGGGGACGAAGCGCGCAATTTTGACCAGCTCAAGGTTGGCGATGTAGTCAAGGTGGTTTATCGGGAATCACTCACCCTGAGCCTCAAGAAAAACAGCGGTGCCATGGCTTCGGCCGAAGAGCGCCCGACAATGGAGCGCGCGCCTGCTGGTGGAAAACCCGGGGGTACCTTAGGCCGGGAAGTGAAAATCGTGGCCGACGTAATCGCGGTCAATCCAAAAAGCAGGACCGTCGAGTTGAAAGGTCCCAAGGGTAACGTGGTGGACCTGAGGGTAGAGGATCCGGCGCAACTTGCGAACATCAAGAAGGGCGATCAGGTGGAGGTCGTCTACACCGAAGCCCTTGCCGTTTCCGTGGAGCCCGTTGCCACGAAGTAGGTCCCTCGCCGGACGCCCGCATTTGGAGCGCCCGGCGTGAGGGGGCTTGACCCCGCCCCGTGCGGTTTTGCCGCGGTCGCTTCGGGATGTGCCATCCAGATGTCGGCACAGCTACCCATGGGCACAATGCATCGCGCAACTGGTGTTCCCGCGTCCAGATAGCATCCTGGTGCGACGCGCATACGTGACCATCGAATGGCTAGTGCCGGTGTCAGCCTAAGGTCTGGTTCCGGTGCACGCCTGCCAAATTCGAGGTGGTCAGTTGAATAAACGTATCTGCGGCGATGTTTCAGCTTGCGATCGCGCCGTTGCGTCTTACCGTGGTCCGCACCTATTTAGAATTATCACATCCACGATAACCGACTTTTCCTGCCATGCGTCTTCAGTCGAAGAGGTCGACAGGCGAATCGACGCGTATTGAAACTGAACCAGGCCCCGTTGCTCGCGGTCCCGATCCCGAATTCTTGACACTCAAGCAGATGCGGGTCGCTCACGATGCGGACGTACAGCGTGCGTTGCAGCGAAATGCATCTATGGCCACGGCTTGGGCCATCGGCTTCATCTCACAAGAAAACGGGAAATCGCGCCATCGAACGCGATGAAGCATTGGCACACTCCTGAAAGCGCGAGACAGCGAAGCCATCAACGGGCAGAGCTGCGCTTGCCCCGCACCCACCATTACCCGTCAAGCAATCTGGCAGAGTGGAGCAAGCTGCGCCTCACTTTTACAGATTAAGCCGCGTCACCTTGGCGCCGGAGAGTGAAACGTCCGCCATAAGACCCGTGTTGGTCAGCACGAGGGCCACCACCTGCGAGGAGGCTGATGTCGTGTCGATTGAGCCGTTCGCACCCACTTTCACGATCGAAACTGCCACGTCGCCACCCACGGACCAGCCGGCCGCGTTGCGGAATTTGTCGAGCGCGTCGTGTGTCATGAAGAGGAAAATGATAGCCGTCGACTGGACACCGGCCTGGAATCCAAAGGAAGCCGCCGCCGTGCTGTAGTACCCGACAGTCGTGCCACCGACGCGCAATGCGCCTTCGCCATACTCGGCGCCAGCGATGAAGGCCGCCTTCTTGACATCCGGGAACACCAGGACGCCCTGGGCCTTCGATGCGAGTTCGCGTGAGCCACCCACAGTCGCGAAAAGCCGAGTCAGCGTGCCATCAACACTTGCGTCGATCGCCTGGCGCTTCGACACATCGGTCTCAGGACTCTTGCCGCTGCCGGGCGTCGTGGTACAGCCCGCGAGTGTCAGACCCGCGACAGCGGTGGCGGCCGCGCTCTTTAGCACAAAATTCCGTCTGTTCATTATGTTCCTCCATTGTGGTTGCGAGGCGAATCCCCGGTGCGTGAGTCCGGCCGCTTCATCCACCTAGGGCGTCTCAGCCAGCGTAGGCCGAGTGGGCCGTTTCGAGCCGCCGCCTTGCCGATGACTCCCAGTACCTGCCCCCCTATATGATGTCACGACGCCAGGCTGGGTAAATGAGACTTTGGTCTTATAGCGAAAGCCTGTCCGCTTCATTAACGAGGCGTAACACCTTGTATATCGCACCGGGTACGGCGCGTCGAACAACTCGGGGCAGGTTCAAGACCCGGATTCCTGTGCTGGACTCATAACGCGATCTAGCCGGA
This sequence comes from Paraburkholderia sp. GAS448, assembly GCF_050435685.1. Classification (NCBI taxonomy): domain Bacteria; kingdom Pseudomonadati; phylum Pseudomonadota; class Betaproteobacteria; order Burkholderiales; family Burkholderiaceae; genus Paraburkholderia; species Paraburkholderia sp. GAS448. The sequence continues at coordinate 19,274 of NZ_JBNDKT010000017.1, read as the reverse complement.
GCATGGTGTTGAATGCAACGAGGTCCGGAACTGTCCCGATTGCGAATACCACGTAGTCTGTGCGCGCCTTGCAGCGCATCGCATCTGAATATCTTTTGCCGATTCATGCAAATCACTATCCGGGTGCGCCGAATATGTGCCGGAAATCGAGCGCGGTGTGGCGGGCGACGATCGACCCCGGAATCCAGGCTCTTTCGATGGCATGTGGTTTCCCGGGCGAAGCAGACTGATATCGATTTCACCAACACAACCGCGCGCCACGAGTGTAGTTCGCGAAGGACGAGGAAATTAGCGCATGGATCAGCGAAGGTACCGGCAATAGCGTCGCGATCGATGCAAGGCCTGACACCCGGCTATACCACGACCCACGAAAAACGGATATATCGACACCGGTCGGTGACTCTCAACGTGATAGACACACGCAAGAATCTACGCTCCCTAAAGCCACTTGGGTGAGGGGAAGTGACGTCTACATAAGACTCGCTAAACAAAACGTGTCATCCGAAAGCGAGGGTAAACGTTTGATGTTGGATGACAAAACAGCGAATCAATGACAAGTTGTGGGAAACGCTTGAGCCGTTGCTGCCCGCGCGGCCGCGTTCGCCGACAGGCGGGCGTCTTCGTGTAGGTGACCGGGCGGCATTGAATGGAATTCTCTTCGTACTGCACACCGGCATCCCGTGGGAAGACTTGCCGCAAGAAATGGGCTTGGCAGTGGCATGACGTGCTGGCGCCGCTGCGGGACTGGCAAAACGATGGCGTGTGGGCGCGCCTGCATCTGGCGTTGCCCACGCGATTGCGTGAATACGATGCGATTGACTGGACCCGTGTGAGCGTCGATGGCGCGAGCGTGGCAAGCCCCCAGGGGGCGAACAGACCGGGCCGAACCCGACCGACCGGGGCAAGCTCGGCAGCAAGCGTCATATCGCGGTAGACCGTCAGGGCGTCCCGCTGGCACCCGTGGTCACAGGCGCCAACCGGCATGCATCCGCTTCGAACGGGGTCTCGATACCCATGTCGCGTTGCTTACCCTTGCTTGTGGCGTTATCTGCTCGCGCTTCGTAGAACAGTTTTGTTAGCCACTCTAAGTTCAACTGAACAACAACGGGCCTCTATCGGGATCAGTGCCACTGATCCGCACAAAACAGCAAGCGATAAGGTTTCGCATGCGAGTCCGCGAGACATCTTCCGACAGAATGGCAGTCTGAGCAGCCCCGCGCCACACTTTTTCATAGACCGCTGACCGCACCTACTTGATCGTGTACCCACGCCCCTCCATACACGCCGCGTACGCTCGATTGAAGGTATCGATGGCACCTTGAGACTGCGCTTGCTGATTTGCCGCTGCGGCTCGCTGGTTTTGGCGTGCTCGCGACCCGCCGACCATCGTGCCGCCAACCGCACCTATCGCGGCGCCTTTTCCGGCATCACCGGCGATCGCACCAATCGCGGCGCCGCCAGCAGCGCCGCGTGCCGCTCCCCTGACGCGCTCTCCCCCCCCTACCGCAGGCCCCGACGGAGGAGGTGGGGTGGCAGCCACCGCTGCCGGATCGATTCCCGTGTTGTTCCTTGCCCATGAGTGGCACGAGGAGGAGTCCTTTTGTTGCTGCTGTTGGCTTTGCCCTTTGGCTGGGTACGCAATTGGCTGGCCCTGCGCGGCAGCGGCAAGCGCCACTTCCCATATGATCGCTGCCCAAATGCAGCGGCTCCTATATGTATACACAGTAACTCCTTGCTTGAACTCGGGGCGGCGTAAAGCACTCCTTGAGTGTCCGCCTCATACAACCCTTTGGCAACCGGTATCCCGTCGCGCAGCGCGAAAGGCGGGGTAACCATCAAGGTTGCCTTCATAGTTTCGTTCAATATCCCTCGAGCGCAATCAGACCATGGTCTTATCTCCGGTATGGAGCGGCAAAGATTGGTCGTTGCACTGCCCAGCGCCGAAACGATACAACCTGCCTTCTTGAGCGAGATCAAATTCCGCGCGCGTGAGAATACCTGATATTGCTCATCATCGAGCAGATCGAGACGGAGAATCACGATGCGCTCAAGTGGCTCTCTCATGTGTACGCGGAACGTTCGCAACGTCGGTATCGGCTGAGTGCCATGGCAGACGGACTTGAACGTATGTGAGACATCGATCTTCTGCAATGCGGCAGTATCTGCGTTTCGAAGACATTTCCAGTCGCACGAACGGGTTCGTTGCAGTAACTTATTGAAGCATTTACATCTGTCAGCACTACGGCAGACTCCGAGTGAAACACACGATGGGCTCTTCATGCTGTTTCTCGAGCGATCTTTCGGACGATATGCAAAACGCGCTGGGCGTCGATCGTTTCGCTATGCCATGATCAGGGTGGTGAGTTCAGCAGGAATTGAGTCGTATGTTCATTGCACGGCGGATGGGCGACGCTGCCATTGGTGGAACAGTTTGAACGCGTGAGCGTCTCCGTGACCCGGTCCTTTTGTTTGCGACCGGTTGAGATTTGAACCCTGCAGCAAAGGGAGGTGCCCTCTTGAAGGAAGACCTTCGCCCCACCCACGAAGTCACTGGCACGGTTCCCGTGACCGGGTGGCGCGCTGTGTTTCCTCCCGCGCAGTGGCTGCCGACCTACCGGCCTCAGTGGCTGGCGCGCGACGCAATTGCCGGCGTGACCCTCGCGGCCTACGCCATTCCTGTGTCGCTTGCTTACGCTACGCTCGCCGGGCTGCCGCCTGAATACGGCATCTACTGCTATCTGGTCGGCGGGTTGTTCTACGCGTTATTCGGTTCTTCGCGCCAGCTTGCGATCGGACCCACGTCTGCGATCTCGATGCTCGTCGGAGTGACGGTAGCAGAACTGTCCGGGGGGGATCCCGGGCGCTTTGCGTCGGTTGCGGCGCTTACGGCGGTACTCGTCGCGGGTATGTGCGTGCTGGCGTGGATTCTGCGGTTGAGTTCGCTCGTCAATTTCATCAGCGAGACGATACTTCTCGGCTTTAAGGCAGGCGCGGCGCTCACGATCGCCCTCACCCAGTTGCCCAAGCTGTTCGGAGTCAAGGGCGGCGGAGAACAGTTCTTCGAGCGCATTGTTGTGCTAGCTGGGCAACTCCCCGATACCAATGTTGTCGTGCTCACCTTCGGCTTCGTCGCGCTCCTCGTGCTACTGCTAGGGGAAAGGTTTCTGCCTGGGCGACCCGTTGCGCTGCTGGTGGTACTAATTTCCATCGTCCTGCTTTCGTTCACGCCACTAGGTGATCTGGGTTTCAAGGTTGTCGGCGCGTTGCCCCGCGGTTTGCCTGAGTTCCGTATGCCAGGGCTGCGGATACGCGATGTCGACGGCGTAATCCCGCTGGCGTTCGCGTGCCTCCTGCTCTCCTACGTGGAAAGCGTTTCTGCCGCACGGGCCATCGCACAGGTCAACGGCTACGAAATCGATCCTCGCCAGGAACTCCTCGGGCTCGGCGCGGCCAACCTGGCCGCAGGTCTATTCCAGGGTTACCCCGTGGCTGGCGGCCTGTCGCAGTCCTCCGTCAACGATAAGGCCGGCGCCAAGACACCGCTTGCGCTGGTGTGCGCTTCCGTCACAATCGGCCTATGTCTGATGTTCCTTACGGGCTTGCTGAGCAATCTGCCCAATGTAGTTCTGGCGGCGGTCGTTCTGGTTGCCGTCAAAGCCCTGATCGACATCCGCGAAATCCGCCACGTGTGGCGAGTGAGCCGTTACGAATTCGCTGTATCGATGGCAGCATTTGCTGCGGTGCTGCTACTCGGCATCCTGAAAGGCGTGATCGCTGCGGTACTCATCTCGATGTTGTTGCTCATTCGGCGCGCCGCGCACCCCCACGTCGCCATCCTGGGGCGCATCCCCGGCCAAACTCGTTACTCGGATATCGAGCGCAACCCAGACAATGAGCCCATTCCGGGCGCGCTCGTTTTCCGCGTGGAAGCGTCGCTGCTCTACTTTAACGTCGAACATGTGCGCGCGAGCGTGTGGCGGAAAATTCGCTCGGGCACAACGCCGGTCCATCTGGTTGTATGCGATCTGTCCGCGACGCCTGTTGTCGACCTCGCTGGCGCGCGAATGCTGGCTATGTTGAACACAGCATTGCAGGACGCCGGGATGCGGCTGCGGCTCGTGGCTCCGCACGCGGAAGTGCGGGATATCCTGCGCGCCGAGGGATTGGAAGAGCAGGTCGGCTATTTCGGGCGCCGCGTCTCGGTGACTGATGTTATCGACGAGTTCCTTGGTGGTACCGAAGCCGGTCTCGGCACATCGCGCGGAGCGCGGTCCACAACAATGCCAGACGATGGGGCTGTCTTGTAACCGGATGAGATCGATTTATGCGCAAGCAGAAGCGAGTCACGCGCAGCGAACCTCTGTTCCGTTGACGCCGCGAGCGTTCGCCGGCACCAACCCGAAAACAAACCAGAAAACCATGCAACAGCAGAAAAAGTCACATTCGAATTGTCGGCATTGAGGGTCGGTAGCGGAGCTATGCGTTCAGGTCGATTCAGCTGCCCCAGAAAAGCAGCCCAGCCACCGCGCAGTTGATGATTAACAATCGGGGTTCCAAAGAACCGGGATATCATCAGTTGCGAAGCGAAAGTGGTTGGTCGACACCCACCTTGCGCGGACAAGAAAACGGGCAATCGGGTAGTCGGATTGCACGGTCTTGATCGGGCCTTTTCTTCGTATTCGATAACAGCGATAGGAGTCGTTGCCATGCCCCCATACCTTAGGTCGCCGCGCCGGGCATATTCCGCTCGCCTCTGCATCGGAGGCTTATTGTTCGCAGCAATAGTATGCTCTGCGCACGCGTCGAATCTCAGTTTTTTAAATGATACTCCGCTGAGCTATATGAAACAGCGGGATATTGATTCGATCAAGCTTGCCGTAGCGAATGCTCTTGATACGAAGGCAGACGGGGAGACGGCCCGCTGGAATAACTCTGATACGGGCAACAGTGTCAAGGTGGATGCGATACTTACTCCCGGCAACACGATAAAGCGGGACGGCAACACATGTCGCTCCGTTGCGGTTGCGCTTACTGCGAAAGGTCAATCGATGGATCTTCATCCATTGTTTTGTCGAGCGGGCAATGCAAGCTGGAAATTGCAACAGCGGAAATAGTCTCGGATGGTGTTTCTCGACCGTCATGTCCCAGACGATACGGTATTGCAGAGCATTCGGTCTACCAGGCTCGCGCCCAGCTATCGTGTTCGCATCGCTTGCGTGCACGTTCCGGTCCGTGATAACCGCTCGGATCGCGTTTTGATTAATAGCGTGTGCGATTGCACGACAACGGGCCAACGTCCCAATATCGACTCACGCCCTCGGCATCTCGACAACGTATGACGCCCAACCCAAGCCCTTTGGCGTGGCGGTACGACGTTTCGTCCGGGGCGCGCGGCTCGCAGTCAAACGGCGTCTCGTGTCGCGTCACAGGTCCCGGGCGGACGCACTGCGCCAGGAAGCTTTAAAGGGCGATTCGTTGATCGCGGCCTTTACCCCGAGATATTCATAGCATGCCAACACAATGCGATCACTTTATTTGCGGTTGCACAACGGGTTGCATAATATAAATTGAGCCGCGAGTTCCACAAGCGTATCAGGCGGCAGCACAGATCGTGAGCAACGTCGAAGCAATGGACGTTCAAGTCAACGTACCCCGGAAATCTTCACCATGGACGAAGCCGCCGAGATTGCGCTCAGTCAACGGACCGGCACAAAGGTTGCCGCGGTCTTACATAACCGCTTGCAGACGGCGAGCGACCAGTTTGCCCGACGCGTCGAACACGCAGGCGCCGGTAACGGCACGGACCCGCTCACGACAATGGCGGCAGCGATGGATCCGCGCAATTGGTACGACTACGTCGTCGATACGGCGCAGCGCTCGGTGCTCTTCTGGGACACGCTACGGCAGCGCGGCGACAACTTCCTCGACAACACAGAGCAGGGCCTCAAGCCGGTACTCCATTTCGACTACGAAACGGTGCTCGACGGACGCTCTTTCGAGCGACCGGTTAACTACGCGCTGTTGCGCATCACTCCGCCCGCCGGCGTGACGGTTGATGACGCACGGCGGCCCTATATCATCATCGACCCTCGCGCGGGTCACGGACCGGGCATCGGCGGTTTCAAGGACGACTCGCAGGTGGGCGTCGCGCTGCGCGCCGGGCACCCGGTGTATTTCGTCATCTTCTTTCGCGATCCCGAGCCTGGTCAGACACTGCTCGACGTCTGTCAGGCCGAGCAGATTTTCGTCAGGAAGGTGCGCGAACTGCATTCTGATAGTCCGAAGCCCGCCATCATCGGCAACTGCCAGGGCGGATGGGCGGCCATGATGCTGGCGGCCTCGGGCCCCGACGATACCGGCCCCATCGTCATCAACGGGGCTCCCATGTCGTACTGGGGCGGTGCATGGAGCGAAGGCGACGGCGACAACCCGATGCGCTATGCCGGCGGCATGCTCGGCGGATCGTGGCTCGCTTCGCTTGCGGCGGACATGGGCAACGGCCGGTTCGATGGTGCGCATCTAGTGCAGAACTTCGAGAACCTGAATCCGGCCAACAGCCTGTGGGACAAGTTCTACCATGTGTTCGACAAGGCCGACACCGAGCCGCCGCGCTTTCTCGAATTCGAGCGCTGGTGGGGCGGCTACTACCTGATGAATCGCGAAGAGATCGAATGGATTACGCGCAATCTTTTCGTCGGTAATTCGCTGTGGAAGGGGGACGTCAAGGCGGCGAGCGGCACACCCTTCGACCTGCGCGAAATCAGGTCGCCCATTGTACTGTTCGCCTCCATGGGCGACAACATCACGCCGCCGCAGCAGGCGTTCAACTGGGTCGCGGACATCTACGGCAGCACTGAGGAAATCAAGGCGCGCGGCCAGGTCATTGTCGGGCTGCTTCATGGGAACGTCGGGCATCTTGGAATCTTTGTTTCCGGCAAGGTGGCGACGAAGGAGCATGCGCAGATCGTGTCGGTGTTGAAGACTGTCGAGCGGCTGGCGCCCGGCCTCTACGGCATGGTGATCAGCGAAAAGAAAGGTGCGGATGGCGAGACTTCGTACGACGTCGAGTTTCACGAACATCGGCTCGAGGACATCGCAGCGCGGCTCAATCGCTTCGAGCGCGTCGATGAGAAGCCCTTCGAGGCAGTCGCGGAAGTATCGAAGTTCAACCAGCACAACTATGAGATGTTCGTCCGACCCTTCGTGCAGGCCACGTCGAATGATTACACGGCGCACCTGCTGCGGATGTTTCATCCGCTGCGATTCCAGAACTGGTCCGTCTCGCGGCTGAACCCGTGGCTGTGGTGGCTCGAGCCCGCTGCACAAATGGTCAAAGCCACTCGTCAACCGATCGAAGAGAGCCATCCTGCGCGACGGGCCGAACATCTAGGTTCCGAAATGATCAGTGCGTCGCTCGACTACTATCGCGGTCTGCGCGATGCGATGACCGAAGCTGCCTTCTTCTCGATTTACGGCAATCTGAAAGGACTCCAGCAGGCCCAGGCAAGCGCGGTGCAGGAACACGCGACCGGCGCCAGTGTCGATCCGCTCGAACTGCCCGTGGTGCGCGATGCACTTGCTGCGATCGGGGACGGCGGCTATGTCGAAGCGCTCGCCCGCGCGGCATTTCTGCTCAGCAGCAAGGGCAAGCCGCTGCCCCTTTCGCGACTCGAATTGCGGCAAGAACTGGTGTCGGACTATGCACACTTGCTTCCGGGTTTAGCGCCTCATGAGTGGCGCCGCATCCGTGGCGAACAGGAAATCATCTCGCGTTACGAGCCGGATCTGGCCGTCCAAACCTTGCCGCAGTTACTGGAAAGCCAGGCCGACCGCGAGAAGTTCGTCGCGCTGCTCGACAAGCTGATCGCCGACGAGCGCGTACAGGCTACGTCGCCGACTGAGGAACAGACCGCGATGCTCGCGCGCATCCGCGAAGTGCTGGCAGAGAAGCCCGTGAAGCTCGAAAAGCGCGAGAAGGTCGAGAGGCTCGCGAGGCCAGAGAAGGTTCGCCGCCCTGGCGCGGCGTGACGCACCTGGCTGGAATCGCGATGTCAACACGTCCTGGAAGCAGGAGATGAAATGGATGCCAAGCATGCGAAGTACCAGCGCCTGATCGACTTCTGCAGGTGCGCAGGTTCACCATTCTGACGAGCAGGGTCGACTCGATCCTCACCCGGCTCGCTTCGTGCGCAGTCGCGGTGCTGGTCTCGGAGGCACGTCGCGAAAACGCAAAGGTGATGGGGTGACATCATGGCCGATGTAATTCTCGTGCTTAACGCGGGGTCGTCCAGCATCAAGTTCAGCGCGTTCGACGCGGGCAGCGACGCTCACCCACTTTTGCTGCGAGGCCGGATCGAAGGCCTCTACACCGCGCCGTGCTTTGTGGCCGAAGACACGCACGGCGCCGAGATCGGCGCGCATGCCTGGGAGGCCGGCGTCGAACTCGGGCATGCAGGCGCAATTGCCTATCTGATCGATTTTTTCCGCAGCCATCGCGCGGAACACACGCTCGTGGCCGTCGGGCATCGCGTCGTGCATGGCGGAGTGGACTTCTCGCAGGCCGTGCGTATCACGCCCGAGGTGGTCGCCGCCCTCGCAAAGCTGACGCCTCTCGCGCCACTGCATCAACCGCATAACCTCAAGCCCATCGAGATCATCGCGCACCTTCGCCCTGATCTGCCTCAAGTGGCCTGCTTCGACACGGCATTTCATCGCGTGCAGCCGGAAGTGGCGCAGGCGTTCGCGCTGCCCGCATCCATCACCGGGCGCGGCGTGCGCCGCTATGGGTTTCATGGCCTGTCGTACGAATATATCGCCAGCGTGCTCGCACAGTTCGATCCGAAGGCAGCGTCGGGGCGCACGGTCGTCGCGCATCTCGGCAACGGTAGCAGCATGTGCGCGACGGTGGGCGGGCGCAGCGTCGCCAGCACGATGGGCTTCACCGCGCTGGATGGATTGCCGATGGGTACGCGCTGCGGCAATCTCGACCCTGGCGTGATCCTGTACCTGATCGACGAACTCGGCATGGATGCACGCGCTATCGAGGATCTCGTGTACCGGCAGTCGGGGCTGCTCGGCGTTTCCGGCCTGTCCAGCGACATGCGTGCGCTGCTTGCCAGCGACGATGAGCGCGCCCGCTTCGCGGTAGATCTGTTCACGTACCGCATTGGGCGCGAGCTGGGGTCGCTCGTTGCAGCGGCGAGAGGTATCGATGCGCTTGTCTTTACCGCGGGAATCGGCGAACACGCGCCGGCCATACGTGAACGCGTGTGCCGCGAAGCGGATTGGCTTGGCATCGAACTCGATCCAGCGGCCAACGAGACCGGAGGCCCGCGCATCAGCACGACGACCAGCAAGGTCGCCGTATGGGTGATACCCACTAACGAAGAGACGATACTCGCGCGCCACACACTGAGCGCAACAACACGTTGAGTCCACGGATTAACCGTTAAGGAGCGTCGTCATGACCGACCCAATCCCAAGTCAGATACTGAAGGCCAAGAGGGCATTGGTCTGCGGAATTGCCAATGAATACTCCATTGCCTATGGCTGTGCGAAGGCCTTTCGCGAACTGGGCGCCGATCTGGCCATCACCTACGCCACCGACAAGGCCAGGGCGTATGTCGAGCCCCTTGCACGCCAGTTGGAAGCGCCGATATTCATGCCGCTCGATGTCTCGCGGCCAGGCGATCTCGAGGCTGTATTCGCGCGGATTGAAGCAGAGTGGAACCGGCTCGACGTGCTCGTGCATTCCATCGCGTGGGCGCCCGCGCAGGATCTGCAAGGCGGCTTGTTGAACTGCTCGGCAGAGGGTTTCTCGAAAGCGATGGATATTTCCTGCCACTCGTTCATACGGATGGCAAGAATGGCGGCGCCGCTGATGAAGGACGGCGGGACGATGTTCACGATGAGCTACTACGGGGCCAACAAGGTCGTCTCGAACTACAACGTGATGGGACCCGTAAAGGCCGCACTTGAAGCCTCTGCGCGTTATCTGGCCTATGAACTCGGCCCTAAGGGCATCCGCGTCCACCCCATCTCACCGGGGCCGCTCAAAACTCGCGCCGCTTCAGGCCTCAAGGATTTCGATCTGCTGCTTAACGAGGCCGCAGAGCGCGCTCCGCTCGGCGAACTGGTCGACATCATGGATGTGGGATTCACCTGCGCATTTCTCGCCACGCCCTATGCGCGACGGCTCTCGGGCGAGACGGTCTACGTAGACGGGGGCGTGCACATCATGGCGTAGCGGCCGCTGGCAATGAACGAGCGCTCATGCTGCATCCATGGGTGGGGCAACATCTGGGTCGCAGTCGGCGATGCGGCAGACTTTCCAGCATGCCGCGTTCATTGTGCCTGGCGAGTTGCAGCGGCGCATCCACAACCTTGAGCCTCGAGTGCCGCGAAAACGCTGTTCTTTGCTGGCCCTTTCCGCCCGGCACCCCATACGGCCGCGCAGGAAGCCCACTGTCCCCCGTTTCGACAAGGGCGCAGGCTCATCACGCACAACGGGGCTGATTCGCGACTATCCGAACTAAAATTCAAAGTGAGTATGCAGAACGCGCAGGGAGACCGATCGCCATGAACTCGAAGCGTCGATTTATTGCGTTGCTGGCCCTTGCACTGGCGTACACAGGAACGGCACACGCGGCACCGCCGCAGCCCACGTCCGCAGCTGCTCCCGCGTCTCAGCCGGTGGCTGCGCCTCCTGCTCAGAAACGCGGGCTGTCTCTCGCAAACAAACCCTGGACCGGCGATTTCGATGCGATGCTCGAGCGACGCCAGATCCGCTTTCTGGTTCCCTATAGCCGCACGCTTTATTTCAGCGACAAAGGCCGCGAGCGCGGGCTGTCGGCGGAGCTCGCGCGAGACTTTGAGCACTATATCAACAAGCGCTACGCCAGCCAGCTCGGCAATCGGCCCGTTACAATTTTCCTGATTCCCACCACGCGCGACAGGCTTCTGGGCGATCTGGTTGCTGGCCTCGGCGACGTATCCGCCGGCAACCTGACCGTCACTGCCGAACGCGAGAAGCTCGTTGATTTCGTCGCGCCCCGTGACCGGAAAGCCATGCGCGAGCTGATCGTGACGGGCCCCAAGGCGCCACCGCTTGCAACGCTCGACGACCTCGCCGGAAAGCAGGTCTATGTGCGCAGGTCAACGAGCTACTACGAAAGCCTCACTGCATTGAACAGCCGTTTCAAGGCTACCGGCAAGCCGCTCATGCAACTCACCCTCCTGCCGGATGCGCTCGAAGACGAAGACAAACTGGAGATGCTCAACGCGGGCTTGATCGATATCGTCGTGGTCGACGACTGGAAAGCAAAAATGTGGGCTCAAGTACTGCCGCGCATCAAGGTGCATGACGATCTTGCCGTTCGCACGGAGAGCTACGTGGGCTGGGCCATCCGCAAGAATAGTCCGCAGCTACAAGCTGCCCTCAACGACTTCTACTTGAATTTCGTGAAGAAGGAGGGGGTGGCGGCCTACCGGCTTTCGCAGTACATGAAGCGTATCAAACAGATCTCGAACAACACCAACAGCGAAGAAGACAAACGCTTCCAGCAAACGATCGAATTCTTCACCAAGTACGGTAAGGCGTACAGCTTCGACCCGTTGATGCTGGCCGCGCAGGGCTATCAGGAGTCGCAACTCAATCAGCGCGCGCGCAGCCACGTGGGTGCGATCGGCATCATGCAGATCATGCCGTCCACCGGTAAGCAAATGGGCGTCGGCAGCATCTCGGGTGCCGAGTCCAATATTCACGCAGGCGCCAAATATATGGACCATCTGATGACCCGCTATTTCCCCGACGCACACTTCGACGAAAGCAACCGGACACTGTTTGCGTTCGCGAGCTATAACGCCGGTCCAGGAAATATTGCGAAAATGCGCAAGGAGGCAGCGGCGCGCGGACTGGATCCGAACAAGTGGTTCAACAATGTGGAAATCGTGGTTGCGGACAAAATCGGCATCGAAACCACGACCTATGTACGCAATATCTATAAATACTATGTCGCGTACAAATTGATCGTCGACGCACGGGCCGCAAGGAATAAGGCTGTCGAGACGGTCAAAAAACCAGGCGCTTGACGAGCGCCTGTCTTACACCGAACCAGCCGGCAGATTCGCGCGGCGAACGTCATGCGCCGCAGATATAAGACGGCCAGCCCGCGGCAGTCCTCCCGCGCGTGCCGTTGATGCTCGCGAACGGTCGAGTGTGCCGGCAGTATCAGGCCATTCCGTTGCGCTGTCAGTGCGCATGCGAAAAACGCCGACCGGGGTCACGGCACGTACCGTGTCGACGGGCGCAATTCGCAGCGCCGATTTCAGAGGCCTACAGAGCGTCCGTATCCGATGTCACCGATCCACCCGATTGATTGTCCGGGAACCTAGGGCGCGGATGCCGCTACGGCGCTTCCGGCCTTGGGATGCTCTGCGTGGGTATTACTGCCCGTGTGTGTACCGCGTGCCTTTTGTTCGGCTTTTCGCTGTGCATCCTGCATATGTTTCATGCCGGGAGTGCCTGTCTGTGCCATGACGTGAGGCTCATACGCGAATGCAACAACAAGACTTACCGCGACGGCCGGCAAAACCGGGCAAGGTCTGGTCATGATCTTCTCCTGACTGCCATACAGGGGGACGTCATCGAAACATTAAGTCATTTAAAAACATTCTGGCGCGAAATCGCACAGCCGTGATGTCGGAATCGTGCTGTCCGGGCGCAGGACGGATATCGGAGATGCAAGGACAATGATCAAACGAAAGCTGGAGCGTTCTACCCCGCTTTGCCATGGTGCGCGAGGTCTCGCGTGAATTTCAATCCGAAGTTCAATAAGCACATTCGCTGCCGTACGCACGCCCTGTCGACGCCGCCCGTGTCAACGCGTGAAGCGTGCCAGCACGAGCACGAATACCGCGGACGCTGTGAGTTGCACAAGCGTCACGGGCAGTCCATAACGCAGAAAGGAGGCGAACGTGACGGGTTTGCCCTCGCGGGCGCAGATGCCCGCCGATACGATGTTCGCCGCTGCTCCGATGAGCGTAGCGTTGCCACCGAGCGTCGCCCCGAACATCATGCCGACGAATACCGGAATGGGTGACCGGCGGCCACTGTGTGAACTGGTCGGAGAGCGCGGAGTCGGGAACGAATTCCGCCGCCACCAGGTATCCCTTGACCATCACGATGGACGCCGCAGCAACCGGGACGTTGGCAAGCAGGGACGATAACAGGCCAATCCCGGCAATCATCACAAGGGCGACAAGCGACAACTGGGTCCCGAACTGCTCATTGAGCTTGAGCGACACGACCTGCAGCAACCCCGTTCTGATTATCGCCTGAACCAGACAAAATATGGCCGCGAGGAACACCAGTGTCTTCCAGTCGACGTCGCGCAGCACGCTATCGGTCGGCTCGACCTTGGCCGCATAGCCGACCAGCAGCGCCAGCGAGCTGGCGATCAGTGCCCCTGCCGGCGGGACAATGCGCGTGGGGAGTTCCTCGCCGAACACGAACAACACCATCATCATCGCCAGCACGGCGAGCGACAGGCCCGCGTAGATGGGCCGCTTGAGCCGGGCGCGCGGCTCGCGCGGTGGCAAGGTCCGCTGGATCCGCCACACGTTGCCCATCAAGAGCGGCAGCATCGGTACCACGACGACGAGCGCGACTACCCCTCCTGGACTGACGCGTCTCAGGTATTCGCCAAACGCCATGCCGATCGAGCTGCCGACGAGAAACGTCGCCGGATCGCCGACCAGCGTCAGCATTCCGGCCGAGTTGCTGACGATCGCAGTCAGCACCATTGGCGCGATGATGTCCACGTCTAGTGCGACGGCCACGCGGATGATGATGGGGGCAAGCAGAACGACCGTCGTCGCATTCGGCAAAAACGCGCACAGTGGCGAGACAATCGCGATGAGCAGAAGCAGAAAGCGCTTGCCGCTGCCGTGCGTCGCTTGCAGGTACAGGTCGCCGACCAGTTCGAAGAGACCCGTGGTTGACAGGATGCGCGCAACCACCATGCCGCCGAACAGCAGGCTGATCGGACCCGCAGCGGTTCGGGCTGCGGCGATCAGGTCCCGTTCGTCGAGTATTCGCAGCGCAATCAGAACGCTCACGCCGACAAGCGCCGCGACGGCCATATCGATCACGTTGAACGCGATCAACAATATGACCGTCAGGAATACGCCAAGGACGATGTAGACCTGCAGTTGACTCATGACTCGCCTCGCGTCGTTCAGCGCATCGGCGGCGCATACATCAGGCCGCCATGCGTCCACAATCCGTTGATTCCACGCTGGAGTCGAAGCGGACTTTGCGCGCCGAGGTTTCGGTCAAACATCTCGCCATAATTCCCCGCGCTTTGAAGAGCCCGCAGTGTCCAGCCGGGTTCGACACCCATCGTACGGGTGACCGTGTCGTCGGGAACAAGCGCCTGTCGAACCACGGGATCGCCTATGCGCGCCTGCAGGTTCTGACGCGTCACACCCAGTTCTTCAGCTTCGATCAGCGTGAAAAGCACCCAGCGCACGAGAGTCAGCCAGGGCGCGTCATCGCCGAGGACAACCGGACCAAGTGGCTCCTTCGAGATCCGTTCGTCAAGTATGACGAACGATGTCGCGCCGCCTGGTGCACGCAGGCGCATCGCAGTCAGCCTGGAGGCGTCTGCCGTGTAGGCGCTACAGCGCCCGGCGAAGAATGCCTTTTCCAGTTCAGGCGCGGAATCCATCACAAGTGGCTTGACGTCCAGTCCGTTCGCTGCCGAGTAGGCACGCAGATGGTCTTCGGTGGACGTGTCCTTCTGAACGCACACCGTGGCACCCTTGAGCGAGGCAACTGAATGTCCTTGGCCCTGCCCCGGCACCATAATCGCCTGGCTGTCGTAAAACAGCACGCCTGCGAACTGGACCTTGAGCGCCCCTTCGCGCAGCAGGGTCCATGTCGTATTGCGCGCGAGAAGTGCAATGCGCCTCGCCAGGCGCTCACGCCTGGTCGCGTTCGCATCGACGTTTCGTCGTCTCGTTCAGGTGATAGGGGGCCGATACCGATACTCCAACGCTGGCCGAAGCTTTCAGGTTTCGTCGCGCTCCGGCATGACCTGTACCGTGAGCACCCGGTTCTTCCAGAACAGATTGTGGAGGCGCGGCTGCAGGCTGCGCAGCGCATGGTGATCCACGCCGATGAATTCCAGCAGGACGGCAGGACGTGCGCCCGTCCCTTCGATACGCTGGATGGTGTCGAATGGCGGCAACCCATATCTGATCAGAAGTTCCCTTATCTCATCGTCGGTCGTACCGTCGTCTATGTTGCCTATCCACAGATTAGCCATGGCGAAGTCCTCCTGAGCCACAATATGCGGTTTTCTACCGACATCCCGCGTTGCACCCGACACCCGCTTCCAGCGCACTTTTCAATGATGCCATTGCATTGTAGTTCGGTACTTTCCTGTTCGCGGCACGTTCGCACAGCGTGAAATTCCAATTACCTGCTGCTGTCCTTGGGGTGGTTACATTCGCGATGCTCAGCGGCTAACGACCGGCCGTTTCCTTCACTGCGAGAGTGCGTTGCCACAAATACACAAGCTAATTGCGCGGCAGCCTTGCGGGTCTTTTTGAGTGCACACGCGGTCATGAGGAAGTGTCACATCTACAGCCGGCGTCGAGGCTTCCGTCTCAAGCTTGATTTGCCGTTCACATGGTCTTCATCGTTCTTACGGCGTGCTCATGTGCATCGCAGAACACAAAGCCAAACCGTGTTTGATCCCTTGCAGCCGAGTCGACCTGTTTGAGCAATTCCATCGATCAGCCCATTGCATACACTTACGGGGAAACCCTCAACAGGCGCTTGATCAAAGCTGCATCGGGCATGGTCTGAGTCATTCCGTCCAGATCGTTCGTCCGGCCCAGCAGACAAAACCCCTAGCCGCCCTCCTCAAACGCCGGTAATGGTCTAACATTGATACAGAGCGGCGCCGCGAACAGTCATGAACCGGCCCAGCCATCTGCAGGAACCCGTGCCCGGCAACGAGAAACGCGCACGCCATCTGGCATCGTGATCAGTTGGGAGGAGCCGCTATGACCCGGTGGAGTGAAAGGCTGTCTCAAGCGGTCGGTAAGTGGTTGATCGTGGCACTGATGATGGGTTCGAGTGGTGTGAGTGCCCAGAATCAGCCGCAACCACAGCAGCCGACCTTCAAGCCGGAGGAGATCGAGGCGCTGGTGGCGCCGATCGCGCTCTATCCGGACTCGGTGTTATCCCAGGTACTGATCGCCTCGACCTATCCGCTAGAAGTTGTGCACGCCGCGCGTTGGGTCAAGGCTAATCCGAACATCAAGGGCGATGCCGCGGTGAAGGCCGTGGAGGACCAACCCTGGGATGTCAGCGTGAAATCGATGGTCGCGTTTCCGCAAGCGCTCGAGCCAATGAGCGACAAGCTCGACTGGACCCAGAAGCTCGGCGACGCATTCCTCGCACAGGAAAAGGACGTGCTCGACGCGGTGCAACGACTGCGCGCGCGTGCGCAGGAATCGGGAAACCTCAAGTCCAACGAGCAACAAAATGTAATCATGGAACCGCCGCCGGCGGGCGCACAGACCACACAGACCATCGTGCGCATCGAACCTGCGAACCCGGAGGTGATCTACGTGCCGGCCTACAACCCGACCGTCGTGTACGGCGCGTGGAGCTATCCGGCCTATCCTCCAACTTACTGGCCACCGTATCCGGCTTATTATCCCGGCGCCGCGCTCGCCACCGGACTCGCCTGGGGCGTCGGCCTTGCCGCCGCAGGAGCAATCTTCGGTAACTGCAACTGGGGTGGCGGTGACGTTAATATCAACGTCAACAAGGCCGCCAATATCGATCGGAATTTCGACCGCACCAAGGTTGAGGGCGGCAAGTGGAAACATGATGCAAGCCATCGTCAGGGTGTCGCCTATCGTGACAACGCGTCCCGCGAGAAGTTTGCGAAGAATGTCCCTGGCGCCGATGCGCGCGGTGACTACCGTGGCCGTACCGGCGGCGCATCCGACCGCGCCGCGGTAGCCGACAGGGCCGGCGCGGGCAACCGTGCGGGCGGAGCAAACGGTGCGGGCGCGGGCAACCGCGCAGGCGGAGCAAACGGTGCGGGCGCGGGCAACCGCGCAGGCGGCGCCAACAACCCAGGTGTGGCCAACCGCGCAGGCGGCGCGAACGCAGGCGGCGCGAACAATGCCGGTCTGGCTGACCGCGGCGGTGGCGCGAATTCGCCTGGTGTAAGCAATCGCGCCTCGGCGTCCGACCGGGCCAGTGCTGGAGGCAACCGCGCAAGCAGTGGTGGCGGCCGCGACAGTGCCTTCCAGGGCGTGGGCGGCGGTGGCGCCTCACAAAGCGACTTCAACCGGGGCCGATCCAGCGCACAGTCTTCGAGCTTCAACAGACCGAGCGGCGGCGGAATGCGGGCGGGCGGTGGCGGTGGCGGTGGCGGCGGACGCGGCAGGCGCTAAGGAGACACAAGCATGAAGTCACCACTACGATTTGCTGCGGCCCGGCTCGCAGCGACCGGCAGTTCTGTCACGGTTGCGCTGGCACTCTGCCTCGGATCGCCGCCTGCTGCATACGCGCAGACGGACTTCAAGTCGCCGGACGAGGCGATGACCGCATTTGGCAATGCAGTTGCCAATAACGACGAAGCCGCTTTAAGGGCTTTGCTCGGTCACGACTTCCGCAAACTCATCCCTCCGGCGGGCGCCGAAATCCGCACCCGCTTCCTGAGCGCCTGGAACAAGTCACATGCGATTCAGCCAACGGACAGCGACCACGTCGAAATCGCGGTGGGCGACGACGGCTGGACGCTGCCCATCCCGCTCGTGAAAACAGCCAGGGGCTGGCATTTCGACACACAGGCCGGAGCCGAGGAAATGCGGTTGCGCCGTATCGGCCGCAATGAGCTTGCCGTCATCCAGACGATGCTGGCTATCTACGATGCACAGCGCGAATACGCCGAGACGGACCACGACGGAGGCGGCGTGCTTGCGTATGCGGCGAAACTTTCGAGCACACCGGGCAAGCAGGACGGCCTTTACTGGCCGACAGGCCCCGATGACAAGCCGAGCCCGCTTGGGTCTGCCTTCATGACAGCGGGCGCACGCAACGCTGGCCAGGCAGGCTATTACGGCTATCACTACAAGCTGCTCACCTCGCAAGGTCCTCATGCTCCGGGCGGGGCTTATAACTATGTCGTGAACGGCAAGCTGTTTGGCGGATTCGCCGTCGTTGCCTGGCCCGTTCACTACGACGATACCGGCATCAAGAGCTTCCTGGTCAGTCACGACGGGCAGGTCTATGAGCGCGATCTTGGCCCCGATGGCGCAACGAAGGCCGCCGCGATGACGTCGTTCGACCCCGGCCCCGGGTGGGCAAAGGTGTCACCTTGATGCGCCTTCCGCTTGCCGCAGCCTGCGGTGCCCTCGTCGCCCTGTCGGCGTGCACGTACTACCCGGTCCCGTCAGCCGGCACCGTGGTGATGACGCCAGCCAGCTACGACCGCTCGTTCGCCGCCGCAGCGGGTGCGATGCGCGACGAAGGACTGTCCATCACCGTCCAGGATCCGGCGAGCGGCACCATCGCTGGAAAATTCGACAGCAGCACCGTGACGGCTAGCGTGCGCCAGCAGTCTGATGGCAGCGTACAGGTACGATTCGACTCCAGTGACGCACGCGATCCAAACCTGCTTCACCGAGTCTCGCAGAGCTACGACCGTCGCATGGGGCGGTAGACCCAGCCCAGGTATCTGGCTCAGCCTGGGGAAAGCGCATGGTCGAGCGCGTTGCCGCGGCAAAACGGGCAACACCACTCAGAACTTCTCGGGGACGTACTTGAATGGGTAGTCGGGTTCCTCATAGTCTTTTGCTTTCTGTCGCGCCGGCAGCGAGACCTCTTCGCGGGCGACCGGATGATAAGGAATCGCGCCAAGTAGATGACTGATCAGGTTCAGGCGCGCGCGCTTCTTGTTGTCCGACCTCACGACATGCCACGGCGCGAACTCAGTATCCGTCATCGCAAACATCTCGTCACGGGCGCGCGAGTAGTCATACCAGCGGCTATAGGATTTGAGATCCATCGGCGAGAGTTTCCAGATCTTGCGTTCATCGTGAATCCGCGCTTCGAGGCGCCGCGTCTGTTCTTCAGGACTCACCTCGAGCCAGTATTTGAGCAGCAAGACGCCGGAATGGATGATCGCGCGTTCGACGAGCGGCACGGCCCGCAGAAATTCCTGCACCTGTTCGGTGGTGCA
>NZ_JBNDKT010000016.1:0-184289 GCF_050435685.1 Paraburkholderia sp. GAS448 | reverse complement strand
CTCTTCATCATCGTGAGTCTGTTCCGTGAGCTGCCTTCTATAACGTCCTCAGCTACGCCAGCGATGACCACCGAGCTGAATAAATCAGCGTTTCCCTAGGAGACCGTAATGATCAAAAACATTAACTTGGAGACCGTAATGATCAAAAGCATTCGTTATCTAGCTGCCGCTCTCGTGGTGATTTCATCGACAGCCTCCGCCGAAGATCTGTCGACTGCTTCAGCTCCGTTGCCACAAGGTACGTTGACCTCGTCAGCGCATTCTGACGAATGGAAAATCCGAAATGCGTTGAGCGCGGGCCCTACCTTCATCAGGGAGCACGCAGCCGTAATTGATTGGCCCGCGAATCCGAAGGATGTAATGTCTCATGGCAGGGTGCTTCGCCAGGGCTCCAATGGCTGGACATGCATGCCCGACCTTCCCGGAAGGCCGAAGCACGACCCGATGTGCGTAGACGAGACCACGATGAAGTGGCTCATGGCGACCCTCGCTGGCAAGAAGCCGGACATCGATCGCGTTGGACTGTCCTACATGCTCATGGGCGAATCGAGGCCGGGTCAGGGGGCGACTCCATCAAATCCGCCAAAAGATCCCAGCCAGATCAAAGAAGTCGGCCCACACATCATGGTCGTGCTTCCCGATTCAGCCAAGGACGCGTTCCGGGGCGTCAGTAAGGATATCTCCGATGAAGAGCCCTTTAAAATTTTCCTCAGTTCCGCAGACGATGCCACGCCAATATTGATCATTCCCGTTGTAAAGGCCGGCAACAGGCTCAGGGAAGAGCCTATGGAATAGGGCCTCGCTACACGGGCGAAGTGGGAATGCGGGAAGGCTCTCGGGCCTCTTGGCGACAAGCCCGTCCTCTCACTTTGTGAGAGGTCCGGGCGGCGCACCCTGCGGTCGAAGAGGCAATGCTTTGTGCACGCCAGCGCAGATACTTTCTGAAGATGACGGGCAGCACGCTCAATTCCGTCGAGATCATTCCGGCAGCCGTCCTGGAGTCCCTCGGTCTTCAACTGGGTAGTTCGCCACCACGGATCGCCTCGATCCGGGCCTTCTACGGACGCCGGCGCACACTCTTCGACCATCAGGCTGCCGCTCTGCGTGCCCTCGGCCGGACCGAACTCAGCCCCCACGCCGAACGGGGGCTCGTTGCCTGTCTCCGCCGGGAGGCGGCCGCGTTGTTCGACAGTGCCGATCTCATGGGCTTGGCCCGTTCGTGGCCTGTCGACCACGATTATCTTCTGCTCCGCGACCGCGATATCCGCCGCCTCGCAGTTGCCGCGCGACGGTACCATGAGCGGGTTCTGTTCAGATCATTGGCGCGGCCATGCGGTCCGAGCGGGAGACTTGGGTCGAGCGGCTGCTGGCGCCGGTTACCGGCGCGGACTTGAGCCACCTCGAATGGCCGGACGCCGTCCCTTCGAGCAAGTCCATCAAAGGCCTTGGAGAGCAGATCGAGAAAATCGGATTCCTCAAGGACCTGGGCGCGGATCGGATTGTTCTCCCCGACCTGCGGCTTGCCGGGATCGAGCATTTCGCCAGGCGATTGATATCACGCAAACCATCAGCCCTGGCGCGGATCAAGGACCCGCATCGAACGATCGAGGTTGCCTGCTTTCTGCGATTGACCCTGCTCCGTCTGACGGACGCGAGCCTCACGCTGCTCGACCACCAGATCGCGTCTCGCTGGCGCGGCGCCCGCGCGCGCGGAAGCCCTCGCAGGCAACCAGGTTGCGCCGCTTCCGTGCCTTGCTCGGCGCCCTCGCGAACCTTGCCGATGACGAGGCGCTCGACGCCGCCGATATGCGCTCGCGCCTGCGCGGCTTGATCGCTCCCTTCGAGCCAGAGCGCATGTCGACCCAAGTTGCCGCCATTCGCCAAGAGTTGAGGGTCGGCCGGGATTCGTTAATTGATGGAAACGAATGATCACGCTGCGAAGCCTCGCAGGTCATGTCTAATACCGCGTTTTCCTGTCGCTGTGATCGGCCGCCATGGATGTCGCTCTTCGCGATACTAAAAAGGGGCAAATCAAGTCGTCGCATAGGGAATTCCCGAGATTGAAGCGAAAAAATTTGACACTATGATTTTCATAGGTATAACCTAAGCCTATTGCTTCAACTTCTTTCTTTGCAGGAGAAACACCTGCCTAAACGCACGCTCTGGAGCGACCATATGACAAGCCTGACGTACAAACCTGAAGAAACAGGACTCCTAATTGTTGATCCGTACAACGATTTCATGTCTCAGGGCGGCAAGCTCTTTTCAGTGATCGAAACGATTGCAAGTGAAGTCGGGCTGATCGCCAATCTACGAACTTTGATGGTGACTCTTCGCGATGCGGGCGCAAAGATTTTTTTCGTTCCCCATCATCGCTGGGAACCAGGTGATTACATCCATTGGAAGTTTGCTAACAACACTCTTTCGATTGCAATCGTCAATTTTTCCGGGGCCGGGAAGACCGACGGCCATTGCGGGCAATGTCGGTGACGAGAAAGAAGAGGCGTTCTACCAGTTTGTCCATCCACTAACTTAGGAATAGCGATGTCGAAACAGCAACTTGCCGAAATCCTCGCGGTTGGCGCTCAAAATCCTCCTCCCGTCGGCACCACACCCGGCGCGATGCGCGCATGGATGGAAGACGCACTCGACCAAGTCCCCGTGGCCGAGAATGTGGCGATCAGACGGGTGAAGTGTGGACCATGTGATGGCGACCTGATCATACCTGCCGGAGGAGACGAATCACGACTCATCATTTTCTATCACGGTGGTGGCTTCCTTTTTGGCTCCAGCCGCACACATCGGGTCATCGCGTCCAACTTGGCTCGCGCTGCGGGGAGCGTTGTGCTGGTGCCCGACTACCGTCTTGCACCTGAAAATCCGGCGCCTGCTGCACACGACGATGCATTTTCCGTATATGAATGGGCGCTTGATCAAGGCTACGCGCCCGGCAAACTGGCCTTATGCGGAGATTCCGGCGGTGGCAACCTCGCCCTCGCCACAGCCGTGCGCGCGAAGGAGGCCGGACTGCCGCAGCCGTGCGCGCTGACACTAATGTCGCCTTGGCTTGATTTCGCGCAAGAAGGTGCGTCTCATCAAGGAACACCAGACGACCCGATCGCTTCTACCCAACTTCTTGAGCTCCTTATAGACTCCTATCTTGGTGACGGCGACCGCAAATCGTCCAAGGTGACCCCTTTCTACGCAAACTTCACAGGTCTTACCGCCACCCTGGTGCATGTGGGAACTCGAGAAAGACTGCATGATGACTCGGTCACCGTTGTGGAGCGACTGAAGAGAGATGGGGTAGCTGCCGAGCTAAAGATTTTTGACGGCATGTGTCACACCTGGCAACTCTATGCACCGATGCTCGAGGAGGGTATGGCTTCCATTGAGGAACTCGCGGCATTCATCAAATTGCGCCAAAGATGACATTGCTGCGGCATGGGCGCAGAGATAGGCAATTTAGGTAGATATCCAATAGAATTTGGTCTCAATCTGTGCGATCGTGGCGCGCACAATCACGAAGCAGGATGTAGTCGACGCCCTGACGAAATCAGCGCCGAAGACTGCCCTTTCAATAGGACTCAGTGGGGACCCACCGGTCTTCGCCCTGAATGCAACCAAGGCATTCAGGGCGCCGCTGTGCCCAGCGGCACAGCCGCCTAGATGACCTCCCGCGAAGCCAGCCATGTGCGGCGCGAAAGGCGCGCCTTTACAAGCATCCTCTTGGCGCTTACACGGGCAGGCCTCTGGAACAGATCTGCTATCAGAGATCCTTTGAAGCCGAACTGCGGGCAGTCCTTGCCCAGGTCCGGCGCCTCGATCGCACCAGGAATCATCATCCTCTCGTCTCCCGTGTCGACGAGCGGTATGCCGATGTCCATAAGCCCTTCGCTGGCAACCGATGTCGTGCCCGAACCCAAGCGCGCAGCAGCGCCTTGTGCGCAGCGTACGAGCGAGTCGACCCGTTGGTGACTTCCCCGTCAAAGGCGCACATCTCGGCGTAGGGCTAATCGTCGGCCACGCCGCGGTTGACAACACCATTCGCCCATCACCTCAGCAGACACCTGCTCAGAGGTCGACGCCCACGCCATCGCCTTCGAGCGGCCGGCGCATTCGGCGAGACGATGGATTCCGCCCAGCACAGTCGCGACGCCGATGCTTGCTCGGGATAGTTGAAACGGGCAGTGACGATGTCCGCTCGTGGAGCGAACGCTGGATGGGGGTTTCGGTGGCACCTTCCGGAAGAAACAGCCATCCGCGCAACATGGTCTCATCGTCAGCGCGAAACTCGACGCTTCTTCTCTCTCAACTGGTTGCGGGTTTTTCGAGCTGGTCGAATTTGTCTGCCAGCCCCGCCCAGGCTGAGTTTATGAGCGTCAGGTGAAAATCGGCTAAAGTCCAGATTTTTGGACGCATCGAATGACGGGCAAGCCCAGCTGGCAAGCGATTCCGACGAAATTGAGCAAAGCGCAGTTCGAGGAATTTGTCTTGCCACACCTGAGTCGTGGTCGACGCGGACCGCCGCCGACGCTGTCGTTGCACAAGATCTTCAACTACATCATGAAGGCGCTCTACATGGGGTGTCAGTGGATGATGCTGCCGATCGACAGCAATGACGAAGGCCACCGCGAAATCCAGCACACGCGTAACTAGCGGATGATGCGGCGCTGGCAGGCCGATGGCAGCATCGAGCGGATTTTCGCGGGCACGGTGCATCTTCTTCACCAGGACCAACTTCTCGACCTTTCAGTCATTCACGGCGACGGCACGACGACCGCTGCGAAGAAAGGCGGCGACAACCTCGGATATAGCGAGCACAAGCATCTCAAAGGCTGCAAGGTGGTCGCCTTCTGCGACCGCGACCGCGACCGCGACTGCAACGTCATTGCGCCGTTCGTGACGGCACCGGGCAACCGAAACGAATCGCCGCTGCTGCGTAATGCGCTGCCCAAGCTCACCGACATGGCGCGTGCCATCGGCGCGGACCTGCGGGGTTCAACTGTCAGCCTGGAAGGCGTCTACGATTGCCGGGACAACCGCCGGGAGATTTTCAATCGTGGCATGACCCCGAACATCCCCGAGAACCTGCGTGGGCGCAAAACACCGAAGCGCGGGCGCAAGCAGCACTTTGATCCGGCGATCTTCGAGGAGCGCTTCAGGACCATCGAACGCGTCTTTGCCTGGGAAGACAGTTCCGTCGTCTGCTGCTGCGCTTCGAACGAGTCAGTGGCGTGCACTACGCGCTAAAGACACTTGCCTATTCGATGATCAATCTGCGGCACTACTGCCAAAACTGACCTCACGCCAGGCTTGGCGTAGCATCGTCGGCGCTCGGCTCAGCATCGCTGATCGTGCTCGACCTGTCGATACCTTCATATTCGCATAACGAAACATATCTTCGTATTCTCAGCGCGCCATACCCAACACCGATCCGCGCCTCTGGCTTGTTCGATCCCTCTCTACGCAATCAGCGTGGAAACTCGCAACCAGTTGTACTACTAAGAAAGACGAATTCCTCGCTTGCCCACGCTATTTGCACCACAAGCGGGGAGCTAGTCTAACGACCTGTCGTGCATCCCAAGTTGATGGTTAACTTCGCGACAAGAATGAAATGCTTGAATCCTATAGTCCTATCGGAAAGATTGAGCAATCAGTCTTTCCGATTCCTAAAATTCTCGCGACGAATTTCGCGTTCTTTCAAAAAAGCAGGGCTTGTATGCGACTCGAGGTCCGTGCGTTCGACCGGGACGTTGCAATGATGACAGAACGATTCTAAACCGACATCGTTACCGCATGCCTTATGTTTGAACCGGACTGCAAACCCTTGGCCTGGTGGTTTACACCAAGTTTCCCCCCAAGCACGCATCGCGTAAATGACTGGATAAAATGCACGTCCCTTTTCCGTCAAATGGTATTCGTATCTCAGTGGATGGCGACTGTACGGCTTGCGCTCAACCATTCCATCTTGCTCAAGCGCTTTCATTCTCGTTGCAAGCATTTGCGGGGTAGAGCCCGTCTGTATCTGGATCTCCTCAAATCGCGAGGCCCCTGAGGACAGTTCTCTCAGTATAAGAATCGTCCATCGGTCTCCCACAATGGAGACGGCCTGCGCAACCGGGCAAACCGTTTCTGGCGTCGATGCTTCACCTTTCATCGTCTATTCTCAGTTACTTTGAATTTCATAGTAGCACTGACCGGACGGCCGTGCAACACTTGACGCATTCGCGATACACTACCTTAGCAGCCACTTCCAAGGCGTTTCGGCAACGCGTGATGTGTGCTCGCCGACAGAACACAAACGCTCTCCTGCCGCGTCAGTCGTGGGCCAAGGCCCGCTGAGCTCCACGCGCCCGAGGGTCGCCGCCTTTCGTCACACGCCTTCGACGAGAACTGCGCGATAGCGTGCGCCCTTGAATCGGTGCTGCGCGACCTCCTGATACGCCGGGCTGTCGTACCACGCACGCGCGGCCGCTGTCGACGGAAACTCCATGATCACGACGCCCTCTGGCGCGTCGCCCTCAAGGACCCGCTGAGGTCCGTAGGCAGCGAGAATCTTGACAGGATGACCTTTGAAGGTCTCGCCCACCTTGCTTTGGTAGATGTCGAGCTCACCTTGATCCTGCGTGCTTTCCCTTGTGAAGACAATATAAGTCGCCATGACGTGTGCTCCCGCGGTGGTGTGAAGGTGCACACGATGATGGCATGAAACCGCATTGGGCCTCGATACGCAGCGTCGGCGCGGATGCTGACCCGTCACTTGGGCGAGAGAACCACCCGATCCTCGCGTCGGACGCATATCGACCCGTTTCCGCCAGTCGACCCAAGGCTGCCCAGACGGCAGCTTTCAAGGTACAAGAGACCCTCGCTAAGGAACGTTGGCCGGCACGTAATCGGCCAGAGCAGCCGCTGGCCGATCTCTACTGGCATGACCTCGCCCACCTCGTGGCGACAGCACATTTCCGAACACAGACTTCCATTGGAACGAACAGGGAAACGAGTACTGCTGTCCAAAGGGACAGTCGTTGCGCAGCTACCGACGTCAATTCAAGGTGCACAGGTCGCGGGTCACGAAGGACGATTCGATCATTTATCGATTGGTCAGACCGACTGCGCCAAATGCTCGATGAAGAAGCAGTGCTGTCCAAATACGGCCATGTGCAAAATCATACATTCACGAGGCAACACAGGACGCAGCCGGAGCAATACCGTGGATACGCGCGCATACAAACACTCACGCCGCGTGCGCAAGATGATGGCAGACACCTGCATTCGATGCCCGCGAGATGCGTTGCCTCGGGAGGCAGTCCCTCACATTTGAAAAACTCCGTGTTGGACAGCGGTTCGGGGTCAACTTCGTTGACGCGTGGCTGCCGTTCCCGTCACCAACGCATCTCGCGCGCGATCTCCCTTCGCGCTGGGGCCATTACCGCCTTCACTATCGAGGGTAAACCACTTCGCCATTCGCCGCGGGGTTCTGCGCTGCCGCAGCGAGTGAGAATTCGTTGCTCGCGCCGCTCAGTCCGCCTGCGCGAAGGCGATCTGGTGTCAAGATCCTCTTCAGATGTACGAATAGCACCTCGACTTTCCCTTCACATCAAAGACTCACCATGCGGTGTCGCCGGCATGCCTCATACGGTAGCCGATAATGTGGTCCGATCCGTGGCCATCTGCCTGGTCAACTCTCCCATTACGATCGGTCCGCTTCGAACGAGCTTGTGCAGGGGTGATCCACAGTCCAACAGGACTCAGGGCTTTGTCGTTCACAGCAGTCAGGTATCGCGACGCTTGCCGAGCTGCCAGACAATTGCATCGTCCGTCAATATTTTCGGCCGGTTCTAGCTTCGAAGTCGTTTGCGCCGACCAGATTGGAGACCGGTCCACTAAGAAAACGGGCACCTCCACACTCAAGGATGGCATTCCACAGAACGGGACACCTGTCGCGCGTCGTGCTAAGGTCGCCCGCGTATCTCTATGCGGCGGTGTCGCCCAGAATGTCCTGGGCATCGTGCCTGAGTCTGCGTTTGTCGATCTTGCCGGCCGGATTCCTTGGCAATGCGGAGACGATCGTGATGCGGCGCGGCACCTTGTAGTAAATCAGTTTCTCGCCACAATGTTCAACGAGATCCTGCATCTCGACTTTCGTCTGTCCACGAAGCACGACAAACGCAAATACGTCCTCGCCCAGCTTCGGATGTGGCACGCCGATCACCGCGGCCTCGTGCACAGCGGGATACTGGACAAGCACGTTTTCGACCTCGACCGATCCGACTTTAAAGCCGCCGCGCACAATCATGTCCTTCATCCGGTCGACATGATAGAAATAGCCTTTCGCATCCACGTATCCGACATCGCCGGTGTGAAGCCATCCGCCGGCGAGTGCTTTCTCGGTCGCTTCAGGATCGCGATAGTAGCCACGCATGACATTTGGCCCGCGAATGAGGATTTCCCCAGCGTCGCCCGCTTTGACGTCACGGTCAGCCTCGTCGACGATTCGCATCTCGCATAGCACGGGCCCGCCTATCGATCCGAGATGCTCGTTGAAAACCTCCGGTGACAGATAGGCACCAGCGGTCGACGATTCCGTCATCCCATAGATCTGACCCAACCTGATCCACGGGAAGCGTGCGTTCACTCGATCCAGCGTCGCCACCGTAATCGGCGCCGAGCCGAAGCAGAACAACCGGACGGTCTCGAGCGAATGTCTGGCCGAATCGAACTGCTCGGTCATAAAGATGATGATCGCGGGCACCAGCACGAGCACCGTAGTGCCCTCGGCGCGCACACGCGAAAAAGTGATCTCCGAATCAAAGGGCGGATCGATAACCAGCGTTGTACCGGCATAGAACGGCCCCATTCGTGAGACAAAGCAGCACGCCCTGGTGGTTAGCGGTATTAGCGTCTGTACGATGCCATCGGAGCGAATTCCCCAGGCGCGGACCATCGCAGCACCGCCGGCGACGCTGTTCGCGTGAGTGAGTGCAACGGCTTTGGGCCGTCCCGTCGTACCCGACGTCATGATGACGAATGCGTCGTCCGAAGCACGTGGACGCGGATATGTCTCTTCCAGCGGCCGCTTCGGCGTAAGGAGCCGGTCCCAGCTGAGTACACACGATTGCCCCGGCGCAGTGACTTCAAAAACCGGACCGAGGCCCGGCAACCGAGTGTCGAGCGCTGCCACGTCGGCGGCGCACTCGGGTCCGCCTATCACGGCCCGGCACTCCGTCAGACCCAACGCATGCAGCAGTTCGTCACGCTTTGAGCCCGGGTTGACCAGAACCACCACCGCTCCCAGACGAAGGCAGGCCAGTTCCGTCAGCACAAACTCATAGGCGGCAGAGTTTCCCAGAACGATCGCTACGTGATCGCCCCTGGCGATGCCGTGTTCGCGCAGGCCAGCGGCCACATCCTCGGCCCGGCCTGCGAGGTCTTCGTACGTGAGCCGCTTCACCGTGCCGTCGAGCGACGGCGCAACGAGCGCAAGCTTGTCGCGCTGCTGGCGTGCATGTCCCCAGACGACATCGACCACGGTATGCCAGCGAATGTCCTCCGGCAACGGGACAACAGCGTCGAGCCGATCGTCCTGGAGGTCCATCATGAAGCTCCACCAAAAACCGGTTTGCGCTTGTTGATGAACGCATCCACTGCTTCCCGATGATCGTCAGTGTAATTGGTCAGAAGCTCGTAGCCGAGGCTCGCGTCGAGAATGGAAGAAGCGAGCTGTTTGAGTCCAATGTTGACCGACGCTTTGGTCCAGCGAATGGCCTGCTGCGCGCCCGAATGCAGCCGGTCGACAAACTCATCGACGCGCGCATCAAGTTCGTTGGCGGGCACCACATGATTGATCAGCCCCATGCGGGCCGCCTCTGTCGCCGGGATCATGTCACCCGTCATCAGATATTCCTTTGCGCGTGCATAGCCGATGAGCTGCGGCCAGATTGCCGCACCACCGTCGCCGGTAACGAATCCTACGCTGACGTGCGGATCGCCGAACGACCCGCCTTCCCGCGCGAAGATGACGTCACAGAACAGCGAAAGTGTTGCGCCGAGTCCGACGGCCGCTCCGTTGACCTTCGCAATGATGGGCTTGTCGCATTCGAGAATCGACATGATGATCCGGCGTGCGTCCGTGCCGGCCTTGTGATACTCGGACGGATGGTCGATCATTTCCTGAAGCCACCCGAAGTCGCCGCCTGAACAGAACGCGCGGCCAGCGCCGGTCAGGACGATAATGTCCGAGCCTTCGTCGCGCGCCGCGTCAAAGAAGACGCGACTAAGTTCCTCGTGCATCACGCCGTCGACTGCATTCAGCCGTTCCGGTCTGTTGAGCGCAATCGTGAGGATACGTCCCCGTCGAGCGAAAGAAAGGCACTTGTACGATTCAAAATCCATTTGCGTCTCCATCCGTGTGAGTAGTGGTGAAACTGGCTCGCGGCGCCTGAACTACTTGCCGATGTATTTCGTCCGTGCCGTGACATTGCGTACGCCGTGCTCGACCAGTGTCTCTACACCGTGTTGCATGTCGCGCGATTCGAACAGCGGGATCGCGACATCAAGAACATGCTGGTCAGCCGCATCGAGGCCCGCGGTCAGATACTTCCGGATCAGCTCCTTTCCGACTGCATGCGATGCAGTCGGACCGGCTGCGAGCATCGTGGCGTAACTCATGACCTCGCTGTCGAGCTTGTCATCCGGCACGATCCGATTAACGATGTTCCAGCGCTCGAGCGTGTGTGCGTCATATTGCGCACCGCTAAAGACCATTTCCTTCGCCCGCGCGGGCAGTGATCCGCTGGATTCCTCCGAGGAGCGTACTGGTCGCGATCATCGCTTCGGTCTGGCCGAGCCGTGCTGACTCTCCAGCCCAAATGAGGTCACATGCGAGAACGAGTTCCATGCCTGCGGCCAGACAAAGGCCCTGCACGGCTGCGATCGTCGGCACCGGCAATGTTTCGAGCTTTCTGATGACCGGGAGGTACACCTCAAACATCTCGCGCGCCTCTTTCGTGGACACTCCCCGAAAGATCTTCACGTCAGCCCCACCCGAAAAAATTGGACCTTCTGCACGAACCACCAGCGCGCGGATATCCGATCTGTACGCTTGGTCAACGGACGTCTTCCAGTCAGCCAGAAGTTTGAGATCCCACAGGTTGAGTGGTGGATTGTTGAGCGTCAGGATGCCAACCTCTCCTTTCGTCGAAAAACTTGCCGCCTTCATCGTTCGTCTCCTCGCGTGGTTGCGTAGCAATCGAAACCGATGGTACAGACGACGACGTGCCTAAAGAACCCTCAACGATGTTGGGCCGTTGTTCATGTTTGAACAACCGCGCTACGAGGAAAGCATCGTTGCTCACGCGACTTCCATGCTGCTTGTCCTGCATGGGTGCGTGGCTGACACTGACATCGCGAATGCAGCGGGTTCTCAGGGCGTTCGAGGCCGACGCCTTATGGCTGGTCACACCCGTCAAATTCCCTTGGATCATGGCGCGCCTGCGCACCGATGAACTGTACGAGCGCCTGCACCCCAGGCAATTTGCGGGTTCCGGCATGGGTAACGAGCCAAAGTGGCAGTACCGGCAGTTCCACTGGAACCGGCACGCGGACAAGATGCTCCGACTTGCCGGCGACAATGCATGCGAGCATCGCTATGCCCAATCCGTTCTCCGCGGCGAGAAAACTGAAAGCCAAGCTATCCGACGATATCGCAACGCAATCGCCTGGCACGATTTCGTTGAACCAGGTCGATGGCTCGAATCTGGCGAGCCTGCCCGACATGCCGATGAAACGATGCTTCAGCAGATCCGCTTCGCTTTGCGGCATGCCGTTGCATCGAATGTAATCATGCGATGCATAAAGTCCGAATCCAACGTTGGCGACCCTGATGGCATACAACGAAGCGGGCCCTGGCGACCCCAATCTTAGGGCCACGTCCGCTTCGCTATTGTTGAGATCGATCGATTGCTGATGATCATCTCGACTCTTGCATTGGGATTGACGGCCAGGAAACCTGGCAACAGGCCAATCACCCAATGTTGCCCTATGCCCTCGCTTGCGGAAAGTCTGACCACACTGGTAGCGGCGCCGAGGGCGCCGGCCTCTAGCCGATGAAGCTCGGCAATGCTGCTCCCGATTGCCGACGCACGATCACAGACCTGGTGTCCAGCTTGAGTAAGCACCAGGCCTCGCGTCGACCGGAGAAAGAGCAAGCAGCCGAGCAGTGCTTCGAGCTCCGTTACTTTTCGGCCAACAGTAGGCTCACTGACGCGCAGCCGCTCGGCCGCCCCCGACAGACTGCCCGCCTCCGCGGCAGCCACGAAGAAACGGTATAAATCCCAATCAACCGCGTGCCCGTCGAATTGCCGCTTCGACGTCGAGGTCAGCGGCTTTGCGAAGTCTCCATCTCCACGCACGCTCGTTATCGATTTCATGTCCTACGGGTGCCTTAGGCGGACTGGGGCAGTCGTTGGCTTATCGATCGGTCCCTGCGAAAGTCGACGAGCCAAACCAGATCTGACGACACATCTGCGATCCATATTCCAAACCCTCTGATGAGGCTGAGGGAATGTCTCGCGTGCTTCAGCTCGCATAAAAAGCCGCATCCCTGTCGAGCAGTGCGGTGCGCAAGTGCAGCGAGAAAAACAGCTCGTTTGGCGCCATCGCCGTTGGTATGCCAATCAGCGCGGCGGTTATCTTGCGTCAGCCTCGAGGCACTGACTGACGGGGCACGTCGAAGATCAGGCAGGTCGTGCTTGCCCGGGCGAAAAGTTTGCCACTGGCATCCGACAGGCTCGCTTCCGCCAGCGCCGCCTGGCGGCCCAGGTGGACGACGCGCCCGACCGCCGTCATCGGCCCGCTCTCGCGGTTGACGCGCCGAAGGTAGTTCACCTTGATCTCCAGCGTTGTGTACCCCCGTCCGACCGGGAGCTTGGTGTGGACAGCGCAGCCCATGACCGAGTCGAGCACCGTAGCAATGATGCCGCCATGCACCGATCCGATCGGATTGTATTGGGATTCCTGCGGTTTCAGCACCATCTCGACGCGGCCGTCATCAATCCGGTCGAAGGTGAAGTCGACCAGATGGCAGATCGGCGGCGGCGGAACGTCGCCTCGAAGCATCGCGTCGAGGAAATCTCGCCCGCTCATCCCCTGACCCGCTTCAGCCAGGGCACCGGGATCGTCCCAGTGGATAGTGCGCTCGCGCGGGAGTTGCGCAGGTACGTTTGCCATGTCGATCACCCCGCCAAGACGACTTTGCCAAACGGCCGATCCTCGATCAGATGGCACAGGGCTTCGCCTGCCTCGCCGAGGGGATAGACCCGTTCGACGATCGGTTTGACTGATCCGCCCACGATCAGCGGGATGATGTCCCGCCACGCAGTGGCGATCGCGGTCGGTGATTGGGCGAACAGAGAGAAACCGGCCATCCGCGCGCGCTTCCAGATGAGGTCCGTCACATCGATCGTGGCTCTGCGTCCAGCGGAGTAGCCCAACCTGATCAGGACACCGCCGGGACCAAGGCTAGATAGCGCCTCACTGGTCACGCTCCCGCCGATGCTCTCGATGACGATATCGACGCCCTTGCCGTCGGTTATCCGGCGAACGCCGTCGGCGTGCGCGGAAGTCACGGCAGTCCGCAGCGAAAAGAGTAGTGCAGCAGGGGGGTGGTGACGCAAACACGAAGATTGAATAATCATGACGTGTACTCTCAAGTGCCCGTATAAGCGAACTTTTGCGGCGAGAGAAACGGGATACTCTTGTCGCATGCCACACTGTGTCAGCGCCAGGTTGAGCGCCCGGCCTCTCGGCGCCCACGAGGTGGGCACATTTGGCCAGATCGCGCGGCGATCACGGGCAAGGAAGTCCGCTCTAAACGATTGAACACCGACATATAGTGTTCGAAACGGGTGCGAAGTTCGTGAGGGCTTGCTTCGGGCCAGGGCAGGATGTCGCCTCCAAAGGAGAAGTCGTTACCCTCGCTTCGTACGATCACGACCTGGGCGTCGCTGCTTTCGATTGCAGTGATCGCGGTCGCACGCTCGTCGACCATTTGATCGTCAATGCGATTCTGTGGAGGGTGATCCAGGATGATCGTCGCAAAGCGACTGTCGAAGCTGACTGTCAAATGAGCCATGGAAGAATTCCTTGTTCATCGAAGTGGAGTTAGCCGAGGTGCAGCTTGAACCATTCGACTGCGGCGTCGCTGGACTGCTGGAACATAGACAAGTAAGGATCGAAATGTCCGCCCTCGATGGTCACGAGGCGCTTGGGTTGCAACGCGCGTTCGTAGGCGGCCAGCTCCAAGTCGGTCAGCGTGATGGTGTCGCGGGTGGCCACAACCATCAGGAGCGGGGTCGGCGATACTCTGGAAATCCAGTGAGCGGGCTCATACATGCGAGCGGCACGCGTCGAACGGATAGTGACGCTGTTATCCCACGCGCCCCCCGGTACCGGCCGCAGATAGAAACCGATGGCATCTTTTGCTCGATAGGACGCAGGGACGCTCGGGTCGTCGCTCACGACCGCCTGTCGGCGAGGCGCGTCGCCGCGCAATTGCCCGCGGTCGTCGTCGGCGAACGCTTCTTCGATTGTGGCTACGTTTTCGGGGGGAATGCGGCGCAGGCCCTGCTCATAGCCGCTGATGGTCGGAACCTGCGCGACGACGCAGCGTAGCCGCCGGTCTGTCGCGCCAAGTACGATAGCGTGGCCGCCAGCATAGCTGGTGCCCCACAAGCCGATGCGTTTGGCGTCGACGACATCCAGTGTTTCGAGGTAGCTGATCGCGCGTCGCCAGTCGGCTATCTGGCGCCACGGGTCGATATCGTGGCGAGGCGTGCCTTCGCTCGCACCGAATCCACGATGGTCATGCAGCAGCACGACGAATCCGGCGTCGGCAAAGGCTTTCGCAAACGGCTCGAGGGCA
The DNA here is from genome assembly GCF_050435685.1 of Paraburkholderia sp. GAS448. Classification (NCBI taxonomy): domain Bacteria; kingdom Pseudomonadati; phylum Pseudomonadota; class Betaproteobacteria; order Burkholderiales; family Burkholderiaceae; genus Paraburkholderia; species Paraburkholderia sp. GAS448. The sequence continues at coordinate 169,366 of NZ_JBNDKT010000016.1, read as the reverse complement.
TGTTCTTTCACGCCGGCGTAACCATGCGCCATCGTGATGGCTGGCCGCCGCCCTTCGCCGGGCGGAACGAAGAGCCAGCCGCGAAGCTTGACGTTGCCATCAACTTCAAATTCCACGTCGGTGCGTTTAATCATTTTGAACTCCTGAGGCGGTTTGCCTATCAAGCGGGACTATAGAAAAGACTGTCGTCGACCTTGCCGTACAGGCGACGGCCAAGTTCGGCAGAGAACTTCAGGACGCTGCCCGGCGAGCGATGTTCTCCAAGTCCCGTCGACAATAATGCCGAATCCAGGGCCTGTTACGAACACGCGATCACCGACCTTATAAGGCGGACTCCTTGACTCCACGACTTGGCCCACTCCCGTCTGACCACCGACACGCGGCAGATTCTCCGGTGTTGCCGCCCAATGGTGGCCTGAACGAAAAGCGTTATCGATAGGGTTGGTCCTTACCGTCCGCATGCTAATGAGCATCTGATCGTCCGCAGGCGTAGGCGGCGGAATCTCAACGAGCGTGTTCTCGGCGTAACCACCGATCGCACGATACTGAATTGTTTTCATGGTTCGTATTCCTGTCACGTTTCGCTTTTTGCTTTATTAGCACTGCCCCAGAGTGATCCCGGATTAATGCGTTCGGGATACAGCGCCAGCATACGATCGTAGAGCTCGCGGGGCGTGGAAGTATTCTGATTGAGCCGTTCGAAATCGCGAATGTATTCTTGGGTCGCCGCGATATGCTTTGGGCTGTTGTCGGGTTCGAGCGGGCCATGCCCTACGACGACAAACCGGGGATTAAGCGCTGCGATTATCTCGAGCCCGTCAAGCCAGGCCTGTCGGCCAGCGCGATCACATTCCAGCATGTACGGATGAGTCTCGTTGTAGACGGCATCCCCAGCGATTACAAGATCCATCGACGGAACATGGACCGCCGTCGTATCGTCTGTATCGGTATGCCCAGTGTCGACAATACGAAATTCACGGCCCCCGAACATGAAGGACTTCGCATCGAGGACTTCGGTAACCGTCAGCACGTCAGGTACCTGCCCTGGCCAAACTTTATTCCAGCGCGCACGCATCTCCGGTGTGATCGTGTCATGCATGCCTTGCACAACATTTTCGGGTGCGATTGCCCGCGCGTGCGGGAAACGTTTCAGCAACACAGTCAATCCAAAGAAGTGATCTGGGTGAGCGTGTGTCACATAGATGGTACGCAACGTGCTGCCTTTGGATTCGATCCAATCGGCGAGCTCTGTCGTATGGGCTTCGCTAAGAAACGTGTCTACCAGAAGGGCATCGTGGTCATTCCAGAAGAGGGTCGCCGCATTTGAGACCCATTGGAGATGTTCCGTACCTGGTGGCACCCCTTGTGTAGCGCTGCCGCGCTTCCTTGTCATCACTTCCCAGTGAAGCTGCGACAAACGGGTATCAGTTGTGGTCATGGCTGTCCTCAAAACGAAAGATGTTAGAGATGCATTTGAAACCAGTCGATTGCCGCGGCGATTGCCGCATCGCGCTGTGCAAGGTAGGGGTCATAGTGGCCCGCCCGGAAGTATCACGAGTCGCTTCGGTTCGAGCGCCCGCTCATACGCAATGAAGAGTCCTTTGATGTATCATGGAACGAACGGTACAAGAATGTTGGAACGAGCGTTCTTGTTTGTCAAGATTTTTAATGAGGGTTCCATGAGCGGAAAGCCGCAATTCGACGACGCGGCCGCAATCGATGCGGCAATAAAGGTCTTTTGGCGCCACGGCTATGCGGCGGCATCAATCAATGACCTTACAGAGGCGACAGGCTTGTCCCGTTCCAGCCTCTACCAACGATTTGGTGACAAAGACGGTCTCTTCCGGGAGGCTCTTGCAGCATATACGGAGCGAGTGCTCAAGCGGATGAACGGGGTCCAAGCAGATACCGCGCGAGGGCGTCTCCTAGGGATCCTACGTGCCTACTTGCCGACGCGCCCTGACCCGGAGCGTCCAGCGGGTTGCCTGATATCGCGAAGCTGCGCCGAGATGATGGACCTTACAGAGGAGGGGAAGGTAACTGCGCGAGCAAGCGCGGGGTTTCAGTATGAGATGCTTGCAGGTCTCTTGCGCGATGGGGTCGCGAATGGCGAATTGCCGAACGACACGCACGTTGACGCACTCGCGTGGCATTACCTCGGGGTCCTGCATGCAGTTTTGAATTTGCCGCAGGCCGGCGCTGGTGCGGACGCGCTCGATTGCATGATTGACTTTGCCATGTCGGCATGGCCGCCACTTCCTCACTCCCAAGTACGGACAACCCGAGCAAGGCCGACGACGCGCAGGCGCTGAGCGAGGCTGAATTTCGTTATCACGTGGACCCGCACGCCTTGAGATTTTACGGGCAACGGATTAGCCGCGAGGTAGCTTTGTGGCTCATTGTCAGATCGCTCGTTGAACGAGATCACGCGGTGGAGACAAGTATGCCAGTCTCGGATGTCCATGCGCTGTATCTCCTGAGCACCGCCAAGCTTGTTCTGGAGAATAACGGCGCATGCAGCTGACACGCCGCCGACGCAGCCTTTCTACGAATCTCCAGCGGGGGGACAAGCAGGGTCTGGCTGCGCTAGACGGCGCTTCACTGGGGTACTATGAGGTGCTGGTCGGGTCGTACCTCCCTACCTTTCACCTCCTTCACTCGTCGGCGATGCATAAAGACGCCTCGTGTCGGTGCCGGGAATGCACGCGCAAGCAATACGCGTTGGGTCGCGTGCGTGTCGCGACCTACCGTCTCATGCTCGCCGATTCGGAGGTTGAGAAGACTCTCGCTACTCGCTGGGTAAATGCGTGGGCGGGTGCAATTGGCGATCTTCACTTTTCCGCATTCGCCAAGGGACGCCTGGGATACAAGCCCAGGCGATGATCGCTCGAATTCGCGAGGTTGGAATTCTGAGGCATTTCGATTCGCAACCCTACGCTTCCACGAGAGTAGTCATCTTTTGGAGATTTTTGATGAGTAAGAGATCGTTTTCTGACGATGCCAGCGACTCGAGTGAGACGACTGAACAGGCGTTGGTGGCGTCGACAGTACAGATCAAGGGGTTCGTCCAGGACAGGTCGCTAGACAGCCGGTTTGCTGCGAAACTCGTAAAGCGACTGAAGAAGGAAGCTGATGCCATTTCGCAAGGCGGCAATGCGACGAAGCCCGGGCAGAAGGAGCTGAAGAAGGCTTTCGACGCAGTTGACGCAGTGCTGCGTGACCACGATGCAGCATTGCTAGTACGACATCCCGTAAGTATCTTTAGTAATTATCAGGCCGCAGCTTGCAGCCGCTCCCTGCCGATCTAAAACGTATCAACCGAGGCATGTAATTATTCAATCACCCGACAAAAATCTCCCGCTTAAAATAGAGGGTAGGGATACGACTGTGTTTTTGACTAACAATAATCAGGAAGTGATGGAAGTAGTGACGGGGCCGGAGCGCCGGCGGCGATGGTCAGTCTGTCGACCCGCTTGAGCCGCTCCCGCATGAGGTTCGAACGTCTGCTTTGCCGTTGACACATGCCGTTGGCTGGGACTCGGATCATGACGACCTCTTCGCGGCGCGTGAGATCAGCTCATCCACCCTCGAAAGGAACAGCTTCAGAATCGGAGAGGAATTTGCCTTGCTGTAGCCGATGACCAGGTCGATCGTCGGCACCTCGCCTTCGAGCGGACGGCTGACGACAGACCAGGGCATCAGGTTCTCGACATAGGCCGGGATCAGCGTCACGCCTCCCGTCGACGCAACCAGCGACATGACCATCGCAAGGTTGTCTACACTCTGTGCCGGCGTGATCCGGACCCCTGAGCGCTCCAGGTAGTCGTCGATCACCGCGCGCAGCACCTTAGCCTTCTTCGCCATAGTGATGAAAGGCTCGCCAACGAGTTCTTGCGGAAGGATTGCAACGCGGGGCGTCAGCGGATGGTCACTAGGCATGAGCACCACGAGCGGTTCCCGGCCAACGACCTGGTAGGTGAGATCGAAGTCCGGTTCGGCACGCAGGAACGCCAGATCCAGCTTGCCGCGCGCGAGTCCTTCGGCAAGATCCGGCGAATAGTCGCTGGATACGGTGACTTCGATGTTCGGCAACTCGCCGCGCAGAATGTGCATGGCCTCAGGCAGCCAGGTCATTTCCTGCCCGGTGAGGAAGCCGAGGGCGAAGCGCTGCTTCGCAGGATACGCTGCCCTGCGGGCCGATTCGACTGCAGCATCTACCTGGGTCAGCGCGAGCCGGGCGTGATCGATGAACGCCTTGCCAGCTGGCGTCAGCTCCACGCCCCGCGCGCTGCGGCTCAGCAATTCGACCCCGACCTGGTCCTCCAGATCCCGGATCTGCCGACTCAGAGACGGCTGCGAAGTGTGCAGCCGCCGTTCGGCTGCCTCCGTCAGGCTGCCCGTCTCGACGACGGCGATGAAATATCGTAGATGTCGCAGTTCCATTGCAGATCCCATGCCTTTGAAGTATGCCATCCAGCTTATTAAGTCTTTTTCAATCTTGCCACAAGCCCCTAGATTTCCTCCTGTGTCGACGTGATGGCGAGTGTTTCCAGCGTTCGAGCCGGTGTTGCCGGTCAGCCACCCCATACGTCCCAGTGATACCTCACAGGAGTTTAATCATGAGCAAGCCCGTCATCCTTATCACCGGCGCCCTGACCGGCATCGGTCGCGCCACCGCCCTGGCCTTTGCCAGGAACGGTGCCCGTCTGGTCGTCTCTGGCCGCCGTCAGGCCGAAGGGAATGCGCTCGAAGCCGAACTTCAGCAGCTCGGCGCCGAAGTCGCCTTCATCCAGGCCGACGTCCGCCACGACGACGAAGTCCGCGACCTGGTCGACCAGACCGTTGCCCGCTTCGGCCGTCTCGACGCGGCCGTCAACAATGCCGGCACCGAGGGCCAGCCGGGACCGGTGGTCAACCAGACCGCCGAGAGCTACGCCGCGACCTTCGATACCAACGTGCTGGGCACGTTGTTAAGCATGAAGCACGAGCTGCGTGTGATGACCGCTCAGAAGAGCGGCAGCATCATCAACATCTCATCGACCTACGGCCACGAAGGGGCGGCCTACGCCTCCGTCTACGTTGGCAGCAAGCATGCGGTCGAGGGCTTCACCAGGTCGGCTGCGCTGGAAGTCGCCGCCACAGGTGTGCGCGTCAACGCCGTTGCCCCGGGGCCGACCGACACCGGCATGCTCGACCGCTTCACCGGCACGGCGGAGCACAAGGCCGCGCTGGTGTCCTCTGTTCCGCTGGCGCGCATCGGCAAGCCGGACGACATCGCCAGCGCCGTGCTCTACCTGGCATCCGATGGCGCCGCCTTCGTCACCGGCCAGGTCATCACCGTCGATGGCGGCAAGACCGCGGGCTGATCGTCCTTGCAGCTTCTCTCCTGGCGTGCCACAAAGGACACTTGACATGACCACATATACCCATCAAACGGCGCCGACGCAGTATGTCGAAGCCCAAGGCATCCGCTTTGCGTATCGCCGCTTCGGCAAGCCGGGCGGCGTGCCGCTGGTGTTCAACCAGCACTACACGGGAACCATGGACTACTGGGATCCAGCGGTGACCAACGGCCTCGCCAAGACCCGGGAGATCATTCTCTTCAACAACGCCGGCGTCTCTTCGAGCTCCGGTGAAGTTCCCACCAGCTTCCCGGAGATGGGCGCCAACGCGATCACCTTCATTGCGGCGCTGGGTCTTTCCGGCGTCGACGTACTGGGCTTTTCCATCGGCGGCATGGTCGCTCAGGAAATCGCCCTGCAGAGCGGCGATCTGGTACGTCGACTGATCCTGGTCGGCACGGGTCCACGCGGTGCCGATATGGTGGCCAGCCAGTCGCATGCGATCTTTTCCAGCACCTACGATCCGCCCGAGCACCTGTGGCTGGCCGTCCACTTCTCGCCCTCCGCCTCCAGTCGCGAAGCGGGCCTGGCCTTTCTCAAGCGCAAGTGGGAGCGCAAGGACCGCGATCCGGAGATGAGCGCCGAAGGCATCGCCCACCAGGGCGAGGCCATCGGCAAGTGCATCGCCCAGCACGAAGGTGTCCTGGATTACCTGAGGAGCATTCGCCAACCCACCCTTGTCGTGCAGGGGAGCAATGACGTGATCATCCCGACACACAACTCCTACGTTCTGCAGCAAAACCTGCCTAACGCCCAGTTGATCGTCTACCCGGACTCCAATCACGGCTCTTTCTATCAATATCCAGAGCTGTTCGTGGTTCAAGCCACCCAGTTCCTCGACGCGGCATTCGAGACGCCCGACGGCGCGGCCGAAACCCTGCCTTTCCCATCACTGCCGTCTTCCAACTGACCTTCGAGCATCTCCCCAACTTGCGGGGACACATCCCATGGCAAACCTGACCAACAAGACAGATCTCGTCACCGGCGCCTCCCGTGGCATCGGCGCGGCCATCGCCAAGCGGCTGGCCGCCGACGGCGCCAGCGTGGCAATCACCTATACCAAGGGCGCCGATGCCGCCGCCCAAGTCGTGAAAGCGATCAAAGCCGCCGGCGGCGAGGCCATCGCAATCCAGGTGAACGCGACCTACGCCAAGGCGGTCAACGTCGCGGTGGAGCAGACCGTCAAAACCTTCGGCCAACTTGACATTCTGGTGAACAACGCGGGCACAGCGATCCCCAAACCATTCGAAGAGACGACCCTGGAAGAGATGGATCAGATGCTCGACCTCAATGTGCGCGGCGTGTTCATCGCCACACAAGCCGCACTCAAGCATCTGAAGGAAGGCGGCCGCATCATCAGTATCGGCTCCTGCGTGGGAGAGCGGACGACGACGCCGGGCCTGGCGGCCTACTCGGCGACCAAGGGCGCAGTGAAAATGTTCACGCAAGGGCTGTCGCGTGAGGTCGGGTCACGCGGCATCACGGTCAACAATGTCCAACCCGGCCCCATCGACACCGACCTGAACCCCGCCGCAGGCGACTGGGCGACACCGCAGATCGCCAATACGGCGCTAAAGCGGTACGGCCATGTCGATGAGATCGCCGCGCTGGCGGCCTTCGTCGCCGGCCCGGAGGCAAGCTACATCACGGGTGCCAACCTCACCGTCGATGGCGGCACCATCGCTTGAGAACCGCTCTGCTGTACATCCCAAGTACGAGCCGGCTAAGCGGTGCAGAGCACCTGTAACCGCTGGCCCATCAAGGAGAAGCCAATGGCTAACCAACCTGTTGTACTGATCACCGGCGCCCTTACGGGCATCGGCCGCGCGACCGCCATCGCCTTCGCCCGCGAGAAGGCAAGCGTCGTCGTCTCCGGCCGCCGCAAGGAACAAGGACAGCAACTCGCCGAAGAACTGCGCGCACTGGGCGCTCAAGCTGAGTTCCTGCACTCGGATGTGCGCTTCGAAGACGACATGCGAAAGCTGATCGACGGCGTCGTCGCGCGCTTCGGGCGCCTGGATGTGGCAGTGAACGCAGCCGGCACGGAGGGCGACCCCGCTCCGCTGTGGGAACAAACGCCCGAGCGCTACGCGGCCGTGTTCGACACCAACGTGCTAGGCACGCTCCTCGCGATGAAACACGAACTGCGCGTCATGTCGGCGCAAGGCAGCGGCAGCATCGTGAACATCTCATCCACGATGGGCGCGCGCGGTGCGGCGAAGCTTTCTCTCTACACAGCCAGCAAGCACGCAGTGGAAGGCCTCACCAGGTCCGCGGCCATCGAGGCCGCGGCGTTCGGCGTGCGCGTGAATGCCGTCGCACCGGGTCCCGTCGAGACCGCGATGCTGAACCGCCTCACCGACAACGCCGAACGCAAGGCGGCCTTTCTCGCGGCTGTGCCGCTCAAGCGGGCGGGCACTCCGGAAGAAATCGCGGACGCCATCTTCTTCGTCGCGTCGCTCAAGTCGAGTTTCATGACGGGAGAAGTCCTCAGAGTCAACGGGGGCAAGACCGCCTCGTAAGAAGGGTGCCGTCACGGAGCTACGCAGACAGCGGCTTGTCGACAAGGCCAATCGTTGCTTACGTGAATCTCCACGTGGCAAATTCGATGACCAGCCAATCGATGCGATCCGCCGGCCCAATTCGAAGCGTTTCGGCTGCCAAGGGAAATAAGATGCTCTACGAAATTCGCACCTATACGTTTAAGCCGCTGCGCGGCGCCGATTGGCTTGCTCTGTATAAGAGTGAAGGCCTGCCGCTTCAGCAGGAGTTTCTCGGCGAACTGATCGGCTTTTTTACAACTGAGATCGGCAATATCAGCCAGATCGTGCACATCTGGGCCTATAAGAGTCTCGACGATCGACTCGAGCGTCGCGACCGGATGGCAGCCGATAGCCGCTGGCAGGAATTCGGCCGCAAGGTGAAGGCGCTCGACATTTTCCTCAGCATGGAGTCGAGCATCATGCGTCCGACAGAGTTTTCACCGCTTAAGTAGTCATCCTTAATATAAGAAGACGGATCGAACGCCGACCTGACGATCAACAGCAAGGAATTCGCATCATGATCAAGCTTTCGGGTAAAACCGCGCTGGTTACCGGCGCGTCACGCGGCATCGGACGCGCCAGCGCGCTCGCGCTGGCAAAGGCCGGCACCCAAGTACTTGTCCACTACAGCAGCGGAGAGAAGGAAGCGGCGGCGGTTGTCGCCGAAATCCGCGAAGCAGGGGGGAAAGCCGAGAAGATCGCAGCCGACCTTCGAGCACCGGACGGTCCGCACGCGCTGGCCGAGCACGTGCGCACTATCATCGGCGGCCGATTGGACATCCTCGTCGCCAACGCTGCTATCGCGAAAGTGGGCACGATCGAGGAGACCACGGTCGAGGACTTCGACAATCTCTTCGCAGTGAACGTGCGCGCTCCCTATTTCCTTGTGCAGCAGTTGCTCCCGGTCATGTGCAAGGGCAGCAGTGTCGTGCTGCTTTCCTCGCTCGCTGCACGCGCCTCCGTGGGAACGCTGGCCGCCTATGCGGCCACCAAAGGTGCCATCGACACCCTGGTCAAGCATTTCGCCTCAGCTCTGGGCGAACGTGGCATCCGAGTCAATGCCGTGGCGCCAGGCGTGGTTCCGACTGACATGTCCAGTTTCGCCAGGACCGACGCAGGACGGGATTTCACACTGAGCATCCAGGCGCTCAAGCGCATGGCCGAGCCAGACGACATCGGTGCCGTCGTCGCGTTCCTCGCTTCCGATGATGCTCGTTGGATCACTGGCGACACGTTGCACGTCGATGGCGGTTCGACGCTGTGAGCCCTGCCGGCATATAGCCCACTGCCAGCGAGCCCACTGGCAGCGCGGTTGGCGCGCCGGCATCTCAATTCAACAGATGTGGAGATTTCAGAATGGCTTCCGACACGATCAAACTTTACCAATCTGCAGGCTCGCCCAATTCGCGGCGCGTGCGCATCTTCCTCGCTCAAAAGGGACTGTCGATCCCGCTCATCCCGGTCGACCTGGGCAAAGGCGAGCAGCATTTCGAGGCCTATCGGGCCATCAACCCGCGCCGCGTCGTCCCGACCTTGGTGCTGGAAGACGGCACAGCCATCGGCGAGGTGCCAGCCATCTGCCGCTACATCGAGGAAACCTATCCGCAGAACCCGTTGTTCGGCGAAACCGCGAAGGAGAAGGCACTGGTGACAATGTGGGAACGGCGCGCCGAACTGGATGGTTTCGCTGCGGTGATGGAAGCCATCCGCAACGCCGCGCCAGGCCTCAAGGGGCGCGCGATCGCCGGTCCCCATGACTACGAGCAGATCCCCGAGCTGACGGAGCGCAGCAAGCTACGGGTGAAGAACTTCTTTGCCGATCTTGATGCCCGGCTGAGTGAGGTCCCTTTCGTGGCCGGTAATCGCTACTCGGTCGCCGACATCACGGCGCTGGTCACGATCGACTTCGCCGCGGGCGGCCTCAAGCTGGCCATCCCCGACGAGCGGGTGGCCCTGAAGCGCTGGCACGAGAAGGTATCGGCACGGCCGAGCGCCAAGGCGTAAGCCCCGCCCTTAGCCCCAATCGCGGCCATCGCCGCATAATCAATTGGAACAGCAATGAGCTCCAGCACCACGCCCACTTCCCTTGTGCCGCTGTACTGGCTGGCATTAGGTACGTTCGCAGTCGGCACGGAAAGCTTCATGATCGCCGGCCTGCTGCCCGACATGGCCGCCGACCTGCGTACCAGCATTGTCGCCACTGGCCAGCTGGTCACGGTATTTGCCCTGGCCTACGCGCTCAGCTCGCCGATCCTGACGGCCCTGACCGGCGCCTTCGATCGGCGCACGCTGATGATGCTGTCGCTCTCGGTCTTCACCCTGGCGAACATCATTGCGTCGGTCGCCCAGAACTATTGGGAATTGATGGCGGCCCGCATCCTGCTCGCGGCAGCCGCCGGCCTGTACGTTCCCGGTGCCAACGCGCTGGCCGGTGCCATCGCTGGCCCCGAACGACGCGGTACGGCGCTGGCCATCGTCAACGGTGGTATTTCGATTGCGGTTGCCTTCGGGGTACCGCTGGGCGCACTGGTCGGCGACCGGCTCGGCTGGCGCATGACGTTTGCCGGGGTCGCCGCCTTGTCGGCCGCGGCCACCGCAGGCCTGCTGTTCGGCCTGCCACGGGCGATAGGCGCTGGCTTGTCGACCGCTACCTTGCGCGAGCGCATTCATACCGCGCGCAAACCGGTGATCCTGATGACATTGATCGTCACCACGTTGTGGGCCATGGGCGCATACACGGTCTACACCTACCTGGCGCTATTCGTTACCCAAACCACGGAACTTCAGGGCGCGCAAATCGGCTATGTATTGTTCACCTGGGGCGTTTCGGCCGCCGTTGGCGTGGTCATCGGCGGCAAAGCCGTGGACCGCCTTGGTTCGCGCCAAGTGATCATTCCCTGCCTGGCGGTAACAATCCTGGCTTTCTCGCTGCTATCGCTTAGCGCGCACTGGCTGCCGAAAACGCTTGCCCTTTTCCCTGTCTTGATCGGCGTCATAGCGTGGGGCATTGCGCACTGGTCGTTCTACCCTGCGCAGCAGGCAGGACTGGTCAGCATCGCCGGCCTGCGGGGAACGCCGATTGTGCTGTCTCTGAATGCTTCGTTCATGTATCTCGGCTTTTCGCTCGGTGCCGCGCTTGGCTCGGTTACCTTGAACCTCACGTCCGTGAGCAACCTGGGCTGGACCGCCGCTACCTGTGAGGCGGCAGCGCTGATCCTGGCGGTTAGCATCGGCAGGCGTCTGGCAAAGGTGCGAAATGCAACCGCAATTGCGGCATGAGGTACTGCTACCGCGAGACAGGAGACGGTCAGTATCGACGCAGAATTCGTCCACGCAGACGACATGCGCAATCTCCTCGACCAGACCATCGCACACTTCACCGGAGAGATCATCAGGGTTAACAGCGGCAAAACGGCCTCGTGAGGCTTGCTGGCTGGCCAGCACCAAATCGTTCCCCAGGTATGCAAGTGCAATGAATGCAGTTACGTATGCGTTTCGGCGCAGCCGCTTGAAACACAGGCTTTGGACCGGCGATTGCCAGTCCCTTCTCTTTCAGGAAAAAATATGAGCTCGCTATTTTCTCCGTTCACGCTCCGCGGCGTGACGCTCCCGAACCGCATCGTCGTATCACCGATGTGCCAGTACGTGGCCATCGACGGCAAGGCGCATTCCTGGCACATGATTCACCTCGGCGGCATGGCGCTCTCCGGCGCAGGAATGTTGAGCATCGAGGCAACCGCCGTGGAGGCCGACGGACGCATCACGCCCGGCGACCTCGGCCTCTGGGACGACGCCACGGAAGCAGCGCTGAAGCCGATCATCGAGGCGATTCGCCAGCACTCGAAGATCGCCATCACAATGCAACTCGGCCACGCTGGACGTAAAGCGTCGAGTCACGTTCCGTATTCGGTATACGGAATTGAATGCAGGCGTGTTCGGCGAGTTCCCTGGGATGCACCGGCTTCCCGCAGCGCTCGAAATAGGCTGGCGCACCAACGAGCAGCATCCGGAAAGAGCCCAGTCGCCGCGAGGTCAAACGGGAATCCTCAACGTCGCCACTGCGCACGACAGCGTCGTAACCCTCTTCGATCACATCGACCTTCCGGTTGTCGAAATCGAGATCCAGTTCGATCTCGGGATATCGCCGTTGAAACTCGGCAAGCACAGGTAGAAAGGGCTCGCCGATCATGGGCAAGCCGATACGCAGCCGCCCTTTGGGGACCGCCGAGGTCTCGGACAACTCGGCTTGCGCCGCGTCGAACTCCGCCAGAATGCGGCGTGCGCGTTCGACAAACATCTCGCCCTCGGCCGTCAGCCTGACGCTGCGTGTGCTTCGATGAAACAATCTGACGCCGAGACTCTGCTCGAGACGCGTTACGCTTTTACCCACGCCTGAAGCGGAAATACCCAGATTTCGACCGGCAGCTACAAAGCTGCGCGTCTCGGCAGCCTGAACAAAAACATTAAGCGCAACGCTATCCATAGTCTCGCAGCATCCATTGCGCGGACACATTGTCCACTCTATCGGGAACTCTACCCTACTTAATTCACGTCCGAAAAGCCGTTACTTTTGCGGTGTGGAGAGGTCGCGGACTCATTGCCTCGTAGGTGACAACGACCTCTATTCCCGTCGTATTGAATGTGCAGCGGCAAAACCAATGCCTGAACAGGAACTCATGATGACAACCGGACCAGACCTTCTCGATCTCGCATGCAAGCTCGAAGACACACGATGGCAGTTACTGCTGAATGCCGATGTTATCGCGCTAACCGACCTTGTATCCGACGATCTGCAATTCGTGCATTCGAGTGGTCTGAAGGACGACAAGACGACCTACCTCGACGCCATCCGGGCGGGCGCGGTGATCTACCGAAGCGCCAATAGCCGCATCGAGACAGTCGTGCCCCTTGGCGATCGGTCGTTCATCGCGAGCGGCCTCGTGAAAATGGAGGCGACCGTGCGCGGAACAGAACGAAGTCTCCATTCGCTCTTCATGGTGATCTGGCGCCGCGAGCAGGAAACATGGCGGCTTGTCGCGCACCAGACCACCTGCTGCCGGCTTCGAAGGCCAACTAAGCTACCTAACCGAGTCCTCTAAAGGAACAGATCGTGAACATTTTTGTAACCGGTGCCAGCGGTTTCGTCGGTGGCACTGTCGCCCGCCGCCTGCTCGCCGCAGGTCATAGCGTTCGTGGATTGATCCGCGACGCAAGCAAAGCCGAAGCATTGAAAGCACTGGGTATCGAGCCCGTGATCGGCAGCCTCGAAGACAGCAGTCTCCTGACGCGCGAAGCCCAGCATTCGGAGGGTGTGATCCATGCCGCCGACAGCGACCATCGGTCGGCGATCGAAGCCCTTATCGAGGGCCTGCGGGACTCCGGCAAGCCACTGCTGCACACGAGCGGTTCGAGTGTCATCGGCGATGATGCACTGGGCAATAGCGTTTCGGAAGCGATCTTTGACGAAGACACGCCGATGGTCGTCGAGCCTGTCAAGCAACCACGTCGTGACATTGAACTGCGGGTACTCGCCGCGTCCGCGGAAAGTGTGCGCGCCGTAGTGATCTGTCCGAGCAACATCTACGGCAGTGGCACAGGCCTCAATCCGCGCAGCGTGCAGATCCCGTTTCTGGTCGACGACGCTCGCAAAGGTGGCGTGGTGCACATTGTAGGGCGGGGCGTCAATCGCTGGTCGAACGTCCATATTCAAAATGTTGCCGAACTCTATCTGCTCGCGTTCGAGAAAGCACCGGCTGGCGCGTTCTATTTCATCGAGAACGGAGAAGCATCATTCGGTGAAGTTGGCGATGCTATCGCACGACGTCTACAGCTTGGACCGGTTGAATCCTTGACGGTGGAGCAAGCTACCGAGCGTTGGGGTAAGGTCCATGCGCACTACACCTTCGGCTCCAATAGCCGTGTCCGCGCGAAGCGTGCCCGCAAGGAGCTCGGCTGGACGCCACGCCACACGTCGGCGTTGACCTGGATTGAAAAGGACATGCCGCTATGAGCAAAGTCTGGTTCATCACCGGCAGCGCCGGTGGCATCGGCGCCGGCAGCGCCCGGGCAGCGCTGACCGCGGGCGACGTAGTGGTTGCCACCGATCTCGACCTGGAACGGATGCAGCAGGTCTATGCAGCGAACACGGCGCACGTTCTGACAGCGCAGCTGGACATTCGCGACGCAGCGCAAGCTAAGGCCGCCGTGGAAGCCGCCCTCACCCGTTTTGGCCGCATCGATGTGCTGGTCAACAACGCTGGCTACGGCCAGTTCGGACCATTCGAGGAAATCGAACCCGAGGCAATCGAACGCCAGTTCGCCACCAACGCGTTCGGCACTTTCAACGTCACCCGGGCGGTATTGCCGGTGATGCGTCGGCAACGTGCAGGGCACGTCATCAACATGTCTTCCAATGGCGGTTTCAAGGGTGTCCGGGGTGCCTCGATGTATTCGGCCACCAAGTTCGCCATTGAGGGATTCTCCGAGGCTCTGGCACAGGAAATCGCGGACTTCGGCCTCAAGCTCACCATCGTCGAATCAGGTGCCTTCCGTACCGACTTCCTCGACGACCGTTCGCTAAGACGCGGCACGCACGCTCTGAACGACTATGACGATTTCCGCGCCAAGGCCAACGCAGTGTTCGAAGCCCGCAATCACAACCAGGTCGGCGACCCCGACAAGCTTGGCCTCGCGCTAGTCCAGATCGCAAACGAAACCGACCCGCCGTTGCGCTTCGTCGCCGGCGCCGATGCACTCAAGGTAGTGGACGACAAGCTGGACTACGTTGCCCGTGAAGTCGAACGCTGGCGCGAACTGTCCCGATCCACCGACTTCTAAATCATCCATCACAGGAAACATTTCATGAATCTTCAAACTCTGGACTCACGGCTCGAAGCGGTGGAAAGCCGCTTTGCTCTTGAACGGCTGATCGCTGAATACGCCCAAGCCTTCGACAACCATGACGAAGACCTGTTGCGCAGCATATGGCATGGGGGTGCACTGCTGTCACTCGGCGACGCCTTCGGCAACTTTGAAGGCGTCGAAGCGATTCTCGAATCGGCCCGGCAGAACTGGCAGAAGATGCCCCACATGCATCACTGGATGGCCAACCCGTTGATCGATATCGACGGCGATACGGCGACCGGTCGGGCAGCCGTCGACTGCCCGTGCACCCATGTCGAGATGGGTCCGGTGCAAATCAGCGGCCTCTACCACGACCGTTTTGAACGTCGCGACGGCCGCTGGGCGTTCGTCGAACGCCACTTCGATCTCCACTTTCTCACACCCCTCGTCAACTGGACACCGGTTATGGGCAGCGAGAGCGTCAAACCGTAGGCAAACAAATAACTAGCCGGCCTTCGGCGGTTTGTCGATCATCAGCGACAGATGATCCAGATCCTCACGCAGCAGCGCCAGCGCTTCGCTAACGGCGCTGTTGCCTTTCAATTGCCGCTTGGCCGGGCGCACGACCGATTGCACGGCGAGCTCCGCGATCGTGTCGGCGATCTCGATCGCGCTGCTCGCCCCTTCCGGCTTGTACCAGAATGCAGGCCAGCTGCACATGCCGATGAGCGTGAACGCTGTGACCTTGGCGTCGACGACACGGAACACCCCGGCGCTTACCCCTGCTTCGATTGCCGCGGTAAAGTTGCTCAACACCGCGCGCTTGGCGTCTTCGTTCGCGCGATACGCGCGTTCGGGCAACTGTTGCTCGGTGCGATGGATCACGCGGAATTCGTTGTAGTGGCTTAGAATCAGCATCGTATGCTGATGAACCAGCAGACGCAGGCGCTCTTTCGGATCCGCATCTGGTTCGGCGACCGCCTGGCTCGACAGGCGCCTCGCTCTTAATGTGACCTCCTCGACCAGCGCCGTGAGTATCTCGTCCTTGTTCTTGAAGTAATAATAGACGGCGGTACGCGTCACGCCGAGTGCCTCGGCGATTTCCTGCATCGACGCACCGCCGAAACCCTTCTCGATGAAGAGCGCGGCCGCGGCGTTCAGGATCTGTTCTTTTTGTCCCTCAGCATTCACCTTTGCCACGAAACCACTCCTGATAGCGGTCGACGGCCAGATTGCCGCCCTACCGTAGTGTTGTGTTTGCGTGATTGTAACGCTCAGGCCATCCCGTTCAACCCCTCGCGGTCTGACCTGATCCAGGCACCATCGTCATGCGTCGCTGGTTGAGTATTCAATATGACGGGCGCAAAGCGCCGCCGTCACAAACTCGCGGAGAAAAGCAATCCACGTTCTGATTTTTGCGTCCAGGTATTCTCGCGACAAATAAGTGGCATACACGGTTGTACCCTGCAACTCGTACTCCGGCAGCACGCGCACCAGCGCCCCACTCTGCAGCGCCGACAACGCAGAAAGCATCGGCAACGGCCCGATGCCAAATCCCTCAACCAGGGCAACCGCCAATGCATCGGCCGAGTTCACGCGCAACTTCCCGGGGCGCAGTTCGATTTCCGCCACGCCGTCCCTTCCTTCAAACCTCCAGCGATCGACCGGAAAGTGCGGGGTCACCAACTGGAGGCACGTATGCTGATGCAACTCCGGCACCGACCTCGGCGCGCCGCGACTCTGGATGTATTTCGACGACGCGCAAAGCACGGTTGGCATCGTGCAGATTCTGGCGGATACGAGTGCGGAGTCGGGCAAATAGGTCGTGGCGACCTGGAGCGAAACATCGAACCCCTCGTCGAGGAGATCGGGCGTTCGCTGCGAAAGCGTGACTTCGGCACGCACCAACGGATATCTCTCCAGATATTGAGTCAACGCCGGCACGACATAAATCTGCCCGAAGCTCAACGGAGCATGAATTCGCAGCACGCCCGCCGGTGATGTTCGCGCTTCTCCGGCCTCCGCTTCGGACGCGTCGACCAGTGCGAGAATCTCCTTGCAGCGCTGCAAATATCGGTTCCCTGCATCGGTCAATGCGATCCGCCGGGTCGTACGATTGAACAACCGGCTGCGCAAATGGACTTCCAGATCGGAGATATGGCGGGAGGCCTGCGCCGTGGTCACGTCCGACTGCTCCGCGCCCGCGGTAAAACTGCCCGCCTCCGCCACGCGCACGAAGACTCTCATGTTTCGTATTAGGTTCATCGTGCCCGCCCGACTGCCCCAGCCATCGCTAGAATTTATGCCGCAACGCGACGCGAACACCCACCTGATTGCTGGTAGTGGACGGACTAAAGCCGCTGATCGAGGCGACCGCCGGTTGATCGAGTGAGTCACGGCCGCTTGCGTGCTGCAGGACCGCCAGCGCATATAGGTCCGTTCGCTTGGACAGGTTGTAATCGGCACCGAGGTCGAATTGCAGATACCGCGCGCCATCATCGCCTTTGACCGAGTTTCGCCGCATATAGTCAAATGCGGTGCCGAGCAAGAATGCCGGGGTTACTCGGGTTCTCACGCTCAATTCAAGGTTCGTGAACTGGGCCGTTCCGAAATAGCCGAACGGATTGGGACCGGAGGCAGAGCCAAGCGACTCAAAACGTGTATTGGTCGCGACCAGTCCGAGCGTAGTGGCGCTGAACGTATACGCCGCACCAACCCCAAAAATCTCGGTCGTTTTAGCCGACGCGTAGCCGGCAAACACCGGATTCGATTGGGCCGACGTCGCCGAGCCCAGCGCCCCCATATTGTCCGCCGTCACACCGCCTTTATTCGGCGTGTTTCCATAGAAGGAAATGTTCGGATCGCGCGCATTCAGGTAGCCGGCCCCGAGTGACAAGGTACCGCTGGTATAGCCTGCACCGAGTGACCAGATCTGGTTCTGCGTGATGCTCCCCGCCGTGCTGCCGAAACTATAGGCTGCGCCTGCGCTTAAGCCATGGTACGCAGCGGTCGTGAACTTGACCGCATTGTTGATGCGATTCGAATTGGCCAGATTGTCCACGTCGTCGGGATGCGTACCCATATATCCGGCCCACTGCCCCACCACAGCCAGCGGCTGCAGGAAGTCGACCAATGTGTCATATTGCCTGCCCAGCGTCACAGTGCCGGGTCCGCCAGCAAGACCGACGTAGGCCTGGCGGCCGAACTCCGTGCCGCCTTGCGCAAGCGCACCGTTATTCGCGGTGAAACCATTCTCGATGACGAATAGCGACTTCAGCCCTCCGCCAAGGTCCTCCGTTCCTCGCAGCCCCCAGCGACTCCCGCTGACTCCTGTCGCCGTTCCATCGGTAAGCGCAACCTGCGACGCGCCTGACAGCGTGCCGCCCGTCTTGCCGGTTTGCGCGTTGTTCACATACGTGACGCCGAGATCCACGATGCCATAGAGGGTGATCGAGCTTTGCGCCTGTACCGTGCAAACGAAACCACCAAGCAAACAGCCAATATAAGCCCTTTTCACGAATTGTCTCCAATTTTAATAAGTTATACTATTTATTGTTGATCCGCCTATGGACGGATCAGTTCGTGCTACAGCCAATCAAAAGAGTCCCGGTCTCGAGTAATAAAGAATCGCTGACCGCTACGCTCGCGCGCGTCGCCGGTTTGCCGCGATCAACGCATCGAGGCTCAGAGAACCGGCACCCCATACGATCACCTGTAGAAATCCACCCGTAATCGCAATGTTTTTCATGAAACTGATCATCTGCTTGGGATCAGCAAAGTTGTCGTGAAAGGTCACTCCCGTCGCCAGGGTAAATATCGCCATTACTGCGGCCACGATACGGGTACGATAACCGAGAACGAGCGCCGTGCCGAACCCGAGCTCGATAATCACGGCGATGACGTAGGCAGCCTCGGGCCATGGCAGCGCCTTCGAGGCAATGTAATCTTTCGTCCCAATGGGATCGGCCAGCTTGCCGAAACCGCTCATCAGGAAAAGCGAGCTCATGAGAATGCGGCCGAGGGTTGCGGCCGAAGAAGTGCTTGTATTCAACAGTGCCTCACATCGTGGTTAGAAATCGGATCAATACGTTCACCAGGCGCCTGGATTCGGCGTCCCGTTCGGGCGTCGGCTATGCCTCTTTGTCCAGCGGATTGGTCGTGTTGTGCCGGACCGGCAGCGTCTCCGGGTAAGCCGGAATCTGCTTGACACGTCGCTCATGCAGGCGACCAAGCGTGCCGACCGCCACCGCCGCCAGCACAGTCGGTACGGCCGAGACGAGCAAGGTCCGATCGACGCTCCACGCGAGCGCCATCAACTGCCCGCCGGCTAGCGGCCCCAGCACCGCACCGAGCCGGCCGAAACCGAGCGCCCAGCCCGCGCCGGTAGCACGCGCCCTGGTCGGATAGATCGCGACCGCGAGCGCATTCAGACCGGACTGACCGCCCAGAATGCAAAATCCCGCTAGTGCGATGCACAGGACGGCGGCCAGCGGCATCGTGTGAAAGTAACTGATGCCCACAATCGCAATGCCGCCAAGGGCGAAATTGGCAAACAACACCGCAGCAAAGCCGCGCCGGTCTATCAGCACGCCGAGCGCGAAATTACCCACCAGTCCGCCAAGCCAAAGCGCTGTGCCCGCCAACACCGCTCGATTGGACGAATAGCCCGCGCCGCTCATTAGCACGGGGATCCATGCGGCGAGGAAGTACGCGCAGAGCATGTTGGCGAAGTTCCCGGCCCAGAGCAGCGGTGTGACGATCCGACGGTTCTCGCCCAGCAGCGGCGCCAGCGCGTTGCCGCTGCGTGCCTTGCTGGTTGACAACATGGAGGGCATGGTGGGCATGGCGGCCCCCGGAGCCACCCGGTGCAGCAGCAGCAACGTACGTGGCGTCTGCGGGTGACGAAGCAGGCTAAATTGCAGCGATTCGGGAAGTACCGCGAACATCACAAGCGACAGCAGCACCGTGAGCAACGCTCCCGCGTAAAAAACGCCACCCCAGCCGAACGGCGCGATCACCAGCGCCGCAATCCCACCGCCCACCACACCGCCGACGATGTAACCCGACGATACCGCCATCATCAGGCTGACGCGGATGCGTGCCGGGCTGTATTCGCCCGCGAGAGCCATCGCGTTCGGCACGATTGCGCCCATGCCAATGCCGGCAGCAAAACGAATACCGATCAGTGCGCCGATCGAATTGGCGAAAGGGGTCAGCACCATGCACGTCGCTATCCAGGCGGTCGCCGCGATCAGCATCGGACGACGGCCGATCGCATCAGCAAATCCCGCGAGCACCAGTGATCCGGCGAACATGCCCAGCAACCCGGCGGCGAACACCGGCCCCAACACGGAGCGACTTGCGCCCCAGGCTTTTATCAAGGCCGGAGCGGCGTAAGCCATAGCCTGAACATCAAAGCCGTCGATCACCATGCACAACGCGCATAGACCGAGCACGCGCCACTGCATCGCGCTAACAGGCCGGCCGTCAAACAACGAAAAAGCGCTCTCTTCACCAGGCGATGCCATGACTGTCTCCCAACCTGATTTCTATATTCGATGCGAATTCGCGTGAGCGGACCCGGACGGACCCGTCGTCCCCGTGACAACCGTGGTCGCCATTCGATTGACTTTCACATCTTTTATTTGACGACACCGACAAATAACGAACAAAAAAAAAACAGACCCACCGCAGCCGGAACCTCAGTTCACTGGCTCACCGTGAATCAGTTCATATCGGCGAACGAACTCGGGATCACGCTTGCGCAAATCATCATGCGTGACACGTCCGGTACGGCGCATATAGTCGTAAGTGAAGCCGATCGGATCGAGATGCAGCTTGTCGCCCAAGTTCTCATACCAGTCAAGACTCTTTGCCGCGGCCAGCTGGAAGCGATCTGAAGCAGTGCGGCGCGACGCCTCGAAATGCGCGAATGCAGCTTCGAGATCAGTCGTATGGGCACACAGACCTTCGTATAGCGCGATCGAATCTTCCATCGCCATACGCGTACCGGAGCCGAGCGAGAAGTGCACCGAACGCAGTGCATCGCCGATCAGAATCATGTTCTCGTGATGCCAGTTCTCGTTTTTAACGGTCACGGCTTCAAACCATGTGGACTTGTTCGACAACAGCCCGTGTCCGTCCAGGTCGCCGGCGAAAACCTGTTCGCAGAAGGCACGGCTGTCTGCATCGCTCATCTCGCCCAGTCCGGCGCGAGCCCATGTCTGCGGATCCGTCTCGATCAGAAACGTACTCATCCGGTCGCTGTACTGGTAACTATGAGCGATAAAGACACCGAACCCGGTTTCGCGAAAGATCAGCGAGACAGCGTGAAACGGCTTGCTCGTTCCGTACCAGGCAAATTTGTTTCGACGCTGCACGAACGAGGGCCTGAAGGCATCCGCATACTGCGTGCGAGTCCGGCTGTTCACACCCTCGGCAACCACCACTAGATCGGCCTGGCGCAATGCACCCAGGTCATCCACGCGAGCGTTGAAACGTAGATCGACACCCGCCGATCCGCATTCCGCATGCAGGAACTGCAGCAAGGCAATGCGGGCGACCCGCGAAAAGCAATTCCCATGAATCGGCACATGCACGCCACGATGGACGATTTCCATATGCTCCGAACGCACGTGGCCGGCGGTAAAGCGACGGAAAAACTCGGGGTCCGATTTCTCGAGAAACGATAGCGCGACATCCGAGAACACCACGCCCCAACCGTAAGTTGCGCTGGCGTCATTCTGTTCGAAAACCCGGACCGTCCATTCCGGAAAGCGGCGCTTGACCAGATACGAGAAAAATAGCCCGCCCGGCCCTGCTCCTACGATATTGATGTCCATCCTCAGTCTCCTGCTTCTAATTCGAGCGCCGTGCGTTGTGCGGCGACTTCCAACAAACGGTTGCGAAATTCCGGTGGTATGGCGATCGAGCGGCGTTCGGGCCGGGCTATGCAAATTGGACTCAGCGTCGCCGAGAAAATGTTCTCACCGGTCACCGTGGTTCCCGCTATCGCGAGGTCGAAGGAACGTTCGCGCACGTCCATGACGGTCACGCTCACGTCGAACAGTTCATCCGGCTTCAGGCTCTGGTTGAACACAAAGCTAAGCGCCTTGACCGGTGTGCCGAATGAATGGGCGTCCTTGCCCGCTTCAACCGGGGCGCCAAGCAGGAAAGCGTAGAAGCGATTTGCCGCGGAAATCACGTATTCGCTAAAATTGACCGTGTACACCACCCCGGCCGGATCGCACTCCGCCCATTTCACGCGCCGGCGCACCACGAAGGGCTGACCACTGATCAGCCACTCCGACGGGCCTGTGTCGAAACCCTCGAAGGCGGTCATGTCAGGCCTCAGCCGGCACTACAGGGAGTGCAAACTCAGTCAGCAACTCGCCTCCACCCGGAATCTTCGCGTCGAGTCCCAGCCTGTCGAGCATCCGTCGTGTCGTGCACACCGCGGTTGACGTCACGGGAACCCCGAGCCGGGTCTGGATCGCGTCGATGGCCGGCAGCGATTGCATCTGTACACACGCCGACGCGACGACGACATCGACATTCGCCACGTAAAGCCTTTCCACGTCTTGCAGAAGCTGCATGGGGTCTCGCCGCCCCACGTCCAGGTTATCGGGAATTTCGAATGACAGCGCATCGACCACCTCGATCCCTTCGCTCTCGATGTACTCCACCACCAGTTTGGTTAGCGGCTTCATGTAGGGCGCCATCAACGAAATTCTGCGGGCGCCCATGATCTTCAGGCCTTCTATGAGCGCACCCGCTGAAGTCATCACTGCAGCATCGCACTGATTGGCTTTGGCCACCTCCGCCAACTCCCTCTCCACCGTGCGGTGATATCCCGGTCCCATCGCCATGATCGCCACAAGACAGGCCGTGCTCATCACGTCCATGCGAGCGTCGGCGAGTTCTGCAGCGCATCGCAAACCTTCCTTGTTCATCGCAACGAGTTCTTCCTTCGTCACTTTATGCATGCGCATGCGGCTCGAATGAAACGTGAAGCGCTCCGGCGCCAGCGTTTCACGGCGTCGCAACAAGGCAGGCACTTCGGTTTCCATCGTGGTGTTCGAACTCGGCACGATCTGGCCGATCCGGTAGACGATCTTGCTCATGTCATTGATCCTGTCTGGAAAGTGAAAAGGTTCGCCGCGGTTTCGGCCTCGATCGTTTCGGCAATGATCCGGCGCATCGCCGGTTTGTCGACTTTGCCAACCCGTGTCACCGGAAACGCGTCGACGATTTCAATCCGCTCCGGACACTTGAACTTCGCGAGCCCCTGCGACGAGAGGAATTCGATCATCTGCGGGATATCGGGCGCGGCATGTCCTTCACGGATGATCAGAAACGCGCAGCCTTTTTCTCCATAAAACGGATCGGGCATCGCCACGAGTTTTGCGTCCAGTACGGCCGGGTGGCGGCTCAGAAACGCCTCGACTTCTTCGGCGCCGATCTTCTCGCCACCGCGATTGATGTTGTCGCGCAGGCGCCCTTCGAACGAAAAGTAGGTCACGCCGTCGATGACATGCGTGCGCATCATGTCCCCGGTCCGGAAGAAACCGTTCGACGTGAAGGCCGTGGCATTAGCCTCCGGTGCGTTGTAGTAGCCTCTCAGGCTGGACGGGCCGCGAAAACATAGCTCACCCATTTCGCCAGGCGCGACGGGCGATTCGTTATCGGCATTGAGCAGAACGAGTTCGTCATGATCACAACCCGAGCGCCCGTGCGTGTGATGACGGACGAATGCGTTAGTTGCCGGGCCAGAGCCGATCAGCAATCCTTCTGTCGTACCGTACATGTTCGAACTGGTCACGCCGAGGAACGTTTCGAGCGCATCGGCCCGAGTCAGACAAAAGAACAGCTTGAGCGACGACAGGTCGTAATCAAGCACCTCTGCACACGCCATGATCTGCGGCGCGACGGGTCCGATCGAAACAGCATGCGTCACGCGATGCTGCTCGATCAATTCCGCCATCCGTACGATATCGACCTTCGGCATGAGTACGGTGGTTTGCCCAAGGGATATCGTGGGCACGAGCGCATACAGATGCGCCGCGTTGTGAAGCAAAGGCAGCGACCAGATCAACGTGGCGTGTTCACCCGCCTCCACGTGCCTCGCCCACGCTTCGGCATGCGCGAGGTATTCCGCGTGAAAACGCGGGATGATTTTGGGCACTCCTGTCGTGCCGCCTGAGAGCTGGAAGCTCAGGACGTCTTCCGAGCCGATGTGCACACCGCGTAGAGTGGTCCTCGCCTCATCCAGCGAGACCGATTCCAGTAACGCGGACATTGAGTGCGTCCCAGCGGGCGCATCACCACGCGCAACGAACAGATTTTTGAACGACGGATGTTCGGCACACATCTTCCGTCCAAAACCGACCAGATCGAACTGTGCCGCGTCGGCCTGCACGAAATAGGCTTGCGGCAACGACAAGCTCGCCAGCTTGCCGATCTCGACCTCGCGATACTGCGGCAACGCACAAACCGGAACAATACCGCTCTTGTAACACGCACATAAAGCCAGTGCGGTGTCGATCGTCGTGCCCATCTGGAACACTGCGCGTGCGCCGGGTTCGAGTCCAAGTTTGAGCAAGGCAGCGGCCAGACGGTCGCTTTGTTCATCCAGCGCACGAAATGTGATGCTGCGTTCGTCGCTGATCAGGGCCGGCTTGTCGGGAAGGCGTTGCGCCGTCTCGGCGAGCGCCTGACCGAACGTTCTGTCTTTCCATGCCCCCACCTGAAAATAATGCTGAGCGATCGACGGCTCGCAATACGCGACGCCTTCGAGCGGATAATGGATACCTGCCATGTCTGTCTTCTCCAGTCGACCCGCTCTTATTGTTCGACGATGCGAACGCGGTCTTTGTCAAACGTGTCAATACGCCCACACAACCCGCCGGTGAAGAGTCCATACCAGACGGCCGGTTTCAAACCCAGTTCCTTGCGGTTGAATTCGAGCGTCTCGTTCGATTCAATCAGGAAGTAACCCGGCGACGGTTGCGAGACGCGATACTCCGATTTGTGCCGCGCTGCATCAACCACGCTTGCGAATTCCACCAGCGCCGGCACGAAAATGCCCGGGCCTTCGCACTTTATGCCGCACTGCCCACTCAACAGTCTGCCCTTTTCCTGCCACACAGTATCAATCTCCCGGACTCGCCCTGCATGGTCACTGGCGATCTGCTCTGCCATGATCGCCGCCTCAAGTGTTAGCGCCGCATCCCGCGCGTCCAGCGATTGCAGTTCGCGCAGCTTGACCGTGATCTCGATGAAGTAGCCGTTTGGGTCGCGAAAATAGATCGATTCGATCACTTCATGCTGGGTGGTCGATGAGACCTCGACACCCTTGACCTCGAGCATCTCCTTCCACGCGAGCAGCTGTTCCGTGCTGTCGGTCAGCCAGGCGGTGTGCGTCGCATCGAATACATGGTCAT
This sequence comes from Paraburkholderia sp. GAS448, assembly GCF_050435685.1. Lineage (NCBI taxonomy): Bacteria > Pseudomonadati > Pseudomonadota > Betaproteobacteria > Burkholderiales > Burkholderiaceae > Paraburkholderia > Paraburkholderia sp. GAS448. Next base: position 144,136 of record NZ_JBNDKT010000016.1, on the reverse strand, counting down.
CTGGCGTAGGCGGCATCAAGGGGCGTTCTTGCGGTCGCGGTTCGCCCAGATAGTAGAAAAAGGCAATCGTGCTGCCGTTGCCGCTATCGAAGAAAAAGTGCAGGAAATCCGGATGACTCTCCGGACCCCAGCCTCGCGCGGAGATCGTATGGACGAGCGGCAGACCCAACGTGTCGCGATAGAACTCGATGGTTTCGCGCAGCTTCCACGTCGGACGCGCCGTGTGGTCGACCCCCGAAAGTCTGAGCGGTACTGATTGATTCATTCGTCAACTCCCGAGTTATAAGAAAGACCGTTGATGCAGCCATTCGCCGACCGAGCGCGCGGCAATTGCCCGGCCGGGTTCATCCCCGTCATCCAGCGGTCGGCCGTGATGATCGCCGCGCACGCGAACGTGGGTCTTGTCGGTCGAACCGATACGGGAAAAAATGTCGGCAATGGCTAATGGAAAAGTCGTTTGATCGCCGGTGTATTCGACCAGCAACGAGGGCACGGTGACCGAAGGCGCGGTTGCTTCCAACGCCGCATTCGACGACAGACCGGACCATGTGGAGAGCCAGGACTCCGGAGAACACAAGCGTCCAAAGCCCACCGAACCATAGTTCGAGATCACCGGATTCGGCGACCACAGCGAACCGGGCTTGCGGTCGGACGGATCAAGCGACGGATCCAGACAGCGTAGGTCGGCATCCGTACGCCACACGGTCATGATCGGCGTGTGGTTGGCCTCAAGCTTCTGCCGGTGGGTCGCTAGCTTGTCTTTCACGGCTTGCCTCGCGTCCTGGCGCACGGCGATCAGTTGCCGGGCCATCCGGTCAAGGCGCGCTACGCGGTCCCGCTGCGCATCGCGATAGCGGGAGACGAACTCAGCGCTATAGCGCGTCGCCCCCGGTTCGCGGGAATAGCCGTTCTCGGGGTTGAAGGGGTTCAGCGTATCGTCAATCGACAGCGCATCGCCTTCGTCAGTAACCGACGGATCGATGCACCCCATCAACAAACGCCCCTGCCCCGGATGCGGAGCCAGATAGATCATGCCGTCCACCATCGGCATGGTCGCATTCGCCAGATGTGTAGCGCGACCACCAGGCGTCTTCGTGATCCGGTCTTGCGCGGGCAATGCCGATTGCTGAATGTAGAAGCTATAGAGCCCCGAACCGCCCGAATTGCCGAGCAACACGATGCGCTCGAAGCCCGTTTCGCGGAGATAGCATAAGCCGGCCGCGACGTCGTGCAGGGCAAGTTCATGCTCGAGCCGGAGGTCGTTGCCGACCGAGCGCGCCGCTTGTGCCCAGACCGACGCGCCCGCGCGCAGCAGTCCGGGAATCAGGTAGTGGAACGTGAAGTTCTCGCGTGGATGCATCAGACAAACGACCGTTTTCGTCGACGCGCCGCGATATAACACGCCGCACGTGGCCGCACCATCTTCGGTGCGAAGTGTCACGCTGGTCTGTTGTGTGGCTGGCGGCAAAGTGTCAGGAAACCAGTCGATCGTCAACGTATGAGGACGTTCGAGAACTGCGCCGGCTGGTATGTTGCTCATATCAATGTCTCCGTATCCGTTGACGTCAGTATAGCTTTTTTGACGTCAACGTCAAATTTTAGACAAATAAATTTGACTGTATTCTTCGAAGTCCACCACACTGCTCCGCGCTGTCGGGCCAAAATGCGCCCGCGCCTGCTATCGCACCAAGCCCAGGCTAGAGAAACGACTGCCCACCGTCAACCGTTACCACTTGCCCGGTGATGTGGCGGCCGGTTTCGCCAAGAAGAAACGTAACTGCTGCTGCCTGATCGGACGCCTCAGCCATGCGCCCCAGTGGAATGCCGAGCCGCCATTGCGCGAGATTGCCGTTGATCGCTATCTCGTGCCGGACCGGATCGGTGCCCATCATCGACGTGGCGGTCGAGCCGGGACACACAATGTTAACCGTAATGTTCTTCCGGGCCAGTTCCAGTGCCATGTAACGGCCCAACTGGATCACTGCGGCTTTCGACGCGCCGTAAGCCGCCGCGGTCAGCTGCGGCTGGCGCGCGCCGATAGACGCAACCAGAACAATGCGTCCGCGGCCCCACTCCACCATGCGTTTCGCGACGGTCTGCGAGACCAGAAACGCACCGGTGGCGTTAACCGCGAACAGGCGGTCCCAGGTGGCGCGTGAAGTCGCCGTAAAAGACTCAGGCGAATACAGACCAGCCGAAACGACGAGGCCATCGATCGCACCGTGGTGCTGCGCGACCGTCTCAACGACTTGCGCAATCGCGGCTTCGTCCGTGACATCGAGTGCGTAGGCAGAATGTCGCTCGGAACCCGGCAGATCGGCCACGAGTTCACGTACTCGTTCATCATCGAGATCGGCCAACGCGATGCGGGCACCCTGCTCGGCCAGCATCTGTGCGGTTGCAAATCCAATGCCGTCGCGCGCACCTCCGCCGACGACCAATATCGACTTGCCTTCAAAAGTGGACAGACTCACTATAAACCCCTTGCGTGGATATGAAATATTGCGATGGATGCGATGCTCATTTGGGTATCTGATACAGACCTGCCTGGCTAGCCACCTTCCAGTAGGCGGCGCCTGCTGTAAAGCCACCGTCCACGACGATCTCCTCACCTGTGATGCCCCCGGACGCCGGGCTCGCCAGGAACGCGACGACCGATGCGATCTCATCGGCTTCGACCGCGCGGCCGACCGGTGTCATATCGATCATCGGCCGCAGATGCGGTGAATGGCGATTGATGTCGGTCACGACAAGCCCTGGGCAAACACAATTGACACGGACGTTGAACGCCGCGAATTCGAGCGCTGCAGACTTCGTCAAACCGCGCACGCCCCATTTACTCGCCGTATAGGCAGGGTCCGAGTGTCCGGACAGTGCTGCATTGGACGCGATATTGACAATCGCACCGCTGCGTTGTGCGCACATGGTCGGTGCGACCTGGCTCACACCGAGAAAGGTGCCGGTGAGGTTGACGTCGAGTACCCGGCGCCACTGGGCTTCGGGATAGTTCGAGATCGTCTTGCGAAAGAGAATGCCCGCATTGTTGACCAGGACGTCAATACGCCCGCGCCACTCCAGCACTGCTGCGATCACCTGGCTCCAGTTTTCCTGCAATGTCACGTCGAGCTTGAAAAAACGCGCTTGCAGCCCTCGCTCCCGCAACTCGGAGGCGCTCTGCTCGCCTTCCTCGGGCGTGACGTCACAGATCGCAACGTAAGCGCCACCCCCGGCGAACAAGGTCGACTCGACGCGGCCCATGCCGCGGGCGCCGCCAGTGACAATCACAACCTTTTCCTGAAATGTCTGCATGCTGCTTCCTGTGATGAATTCGATGACACTGCGATGCGTTGCGTAGTGGGGTAGTGGTGTAACGGCTATGGGTTCGGCATGATCGTTCTGCCGATGAGCGGCCAACCGATTGGCGCAACCGAAGCATCGCCGGCTGCCGTGGCCGCCTCAGGCGTCCAGGTGGCGGCCAGCACCCGCTTGCCGTTTGGCGCCGCATTGCCTTCCGACACTAGCCAAGCGAGCGGCGCGATCAGCGCTTGCGGCGGCACCAGCATCGATCGGTCGAAACCCGCCTCCGGGGGAATCATCGGCGTATCCGCAGGACCGCCCGGCACGAGTACGTTGACGGTAACGCCGGTGCCGGCAAGGTCCTGGGCCATGATGGCCGAATGCGATTCGAGCGCCGCCTTCGAGCCGCCGTATGGTGCGAAGCCGCGTCGCATCATCGATTCATGGCTAGTCGTGACATTCACAACACGCCCCCAGTTTTGCGCACGCATGCGCCGCGCGGCGTGAATCGCGAGCAGAAACGGCGCGACAGCATTGATCTCGAAGAACAACCGCACCATGTCATCGGATAGATCGACAAACGAAGGTGGACTGTCGAAGTAATCCGTGCTGACAAGGGACGGCCCCACACCCGCGTTGTTGACCAGGATGTCGATGCCGCCAAGCGTTTCGTCTGCCCTGAACATTGCGTCGGCGACTGCACCGGGTTGCGTCAGGTCACAGGCGAAGCTGAAGGCATTGGCCGTGCCGCGCTGCCCATTTGCCTGAGCAACCGCTTCCGCGACCTGCTGGGCATCACGGTCGACAAACAGCACAGTGTGGCCAGTGTCGAGGAGCCCATTCGCCATCGCACGGCCAAGCCCGCGCGCCGCGCCCGTGACGACTGCGCGACGGCGAAACCCGGAGGAGATGTCGTCGATCGTGCTATTTCCCACAGTTGTCATCTCATCGACTCCATAAAAGGGCAAGGAAACATCGGCCACATCACGAATGACACAGCGCGCGTCTACAACGTTTTGGCGACGAGTTCTTCGTTCGCCTTCGGCGGTACCGGCGCGCGCCGACTAAACAACCGGGCAGCTTCGCCCACGATCCCGCGCCGGAACACAAGCACACAAACCATAAAGATCGCGCCCTGAATAACCGTCACCCACGCGCCCAGCGCCGCCAGGTAATTCTCCATCGCCGCCGCGACGACCGCGCCAACGATCGGCCCAGAGAACGTGCCCACGCCGCCCAGAATCGCCATCAGGATCGCGAGTCCTGACATCGACCAGTGAACGTTGTTGAGCGACGCCAGCTGGAACACCAATGAATCGAGCGAACCGGCCACACCCGCCATCGTCGCTGACAGGACGAACGTGAGCAGCTTGAAGTAATGCGTCTCGTAGCCCAGCGAGATTGCACGCTGCTCGTTCTCCCGGATGCCTTTCAGCACGTTACCGAAAGGCGAATGAATTGCGCGATAGATGACCCACAGGCCACCCACGCAGATGACGAACACGAAGTAGTACAGCGCCGTGGTGTTGCTGAGGTCAATCCTCCCAAACAGCATGCCGCGCGGCACATCCTGGATGCCCTCGTCGGCATGCGTGAACGGCGCCTGCAACGAAAAGAAGTAGACAAGCTGTGCGAGCGCAAGCGTCACCATCGAGAAATAGATGCCCTGCCGGCGAATTGAGACGAAGCCGAACGCCAGTCCCATCATCGCTGCAACGGCCGCGCCGGCCAGCACGCCGAGCAACGGGTCGAAGCCGTACTCCTTCATGCAATGCGCGGTCACATAGCCGGCGAACCCGTAGAAAGCCGCATGACCGAACGACAACATGCCGCCGTAGCCAAGCAACAGGTTGAACGCGCTGGCAAACAGTCCGAAGCACAGCACCTTCATCAGGAACACCGGATAGATGAGCGCAGGCGCCACAAGGCCGAGTGCGAGCAGAAGCAGGATCAACACGCGCGTTGTGGCCGGCGAGAAAAACGGCCGCGTCGGTTCGCAGTGCACCGCCTGCCCCTGGCTGGTCAGCAACGCGTTACCGAAGAGCCCTGCCGGTCGCACCAGCAGCACGACGACCATGATGAGGAACACGACCGTAGTTGAGGCCTGGGGGTAAAAGACCCGCGTCAGGCCTTCGGCCACACCGAGTGCGAATCCCGAGATGATGGCCCCCATGATCGATCCCATCCCACCTATCACGACGATCGCGAATACGACAATGATGACGTCCGAGCCCATCTGCGCGTTGGCCTGGTAAATCGGCGCCGCCATCACGCCCGCGAGTGCCGCGAGGCCCACGCCGAACCCGTAGGTCAGTGTAACTAGGCGCGGCACATTGATGCCGAACGCGCGGGTCAGCCTCGGATTCTCGGTCGCCGCCCGCAGGTGCGCGCCGAGCGATGTACGCTCGATCACGTACCACGTCGCGAGGCAGACCGACAGCGCCGCACCGATCACCCACACGCGGTAAGCGGGAAGAAAGATGAAGCCAAGATTCCACGCTGCGCCAAGCGAAGGCGGTATCGGATAGGGAACACCCGTCGAGCCGAACTTGTAGCGTACGAGTCCCTCGATCACAAGCGACATACCAAACGTGAGCAACATGCCGTACAGGTGATTGAGCCGATACATGCGCTTGAGGAGCGTGCGTTCGAGCACGATGCCGAATGCGCCGACCAGAACGGGAGCGATGACTAGCGTGGGCCAGTACCCGAGGCCGAATGTGTCGAGCAGTACATAGGCGCCTAGCGCCCCCAGCATGTACTGCGCGCCATGCGCAAAGTTCACGATCCCGAGCAAGCCGAAGATCACCGCAAGGCCGAGACTAAGCATTGCGTAAAAACCACCGTTGATGAGACCAATCAGCAACTGTCCGAAAAACGCCGCGGGCGGCGGCAAAGCCTGGAGTAACGAGTCCATCTTCTGCTCCTAGTCCGTATCAAATGTCTTGCGATGCCGGGGCTCGCCGCCCTCAAACCGACAGGTATTGATTGACACGCTGGCTACTGCTGTCGAAAGCGGCGCGCGGGATCATGTCGACCACGCGGCCATGCTCGACGATGTAGTGGCGATCTGCGACGCCCGCTGCGAAGTGAGCGTTCTGCTCGACCAGCAAGATGGTGAAACCGCGTTGTTTGAGGGTGCCGATAAGCGTCCCGATCTGCTCGACAATGACGGGGGCGAGACCCTCAGTTGGCTCGTCGAGCAACAACAACCGCGCTCCGGTGCGAAGGATGCGGGCGATCGCGAGCATCTGCAGTTCGCCGCCGGACATGCAGGTCCCCTGGCTCTGACGGCGCTCGTACAGGTTCGGGAAGATCTGGTATATCTCGTCGACCGGCATGCCCCCGTCGGCCACCACCGGCGGCAGCAGCAGGTTTTCCCCGACTGTCAGGCTGGCATAGATCCCCCGCTCCTCCGGACAATAGGCAATGCCCAGCTTCGCAATCCGTTCAGAAGGCAGCGTCGTGCATTCGCGGCCGCCGAACCGGATTTCACCGTCACGACGGTCGACGATGCCCATGATGGCCTTGAGCGTCGTCGATTTGCCTGCGCCGTTGCGGCCAAGCAGCGTGACAACCTCGCCACGTCCGATCTCAAAGTTCATGCCATGCAACACCTGTGATTCGCCATACCAGGCACGCAGGTTCCGTATTGTCAGCAGAACGTCGTCAGTCTTGATGCGCGTCGTATCGTCAGTCATGGGCGGCCCCCATGTAAGCGGCGCGAACGTCGGGATCTTTCGATACCTCAGCGTATGCCCCCTCGGCCAGCACCTTGCCACGCGCCATCACGGTGATCCGGTTCGACAATGCCTGGACCACGGACAGGTTGTGCTCGACCATCAGCACCGTATAGCGTTCACCGACTTTGGCGATCAGGTTCGAGACGGTGCCGATGTCTTCCCGGCCGAGGCCGGCCATCGGCTCGTCGAGCAGTAGCAACTCCGGCTCGAGCGACAGCGTTGTGGCGATTTCAAGCGCGCGCCGGCGGCCATACGACAGGTCGGCCGCTACCGCGTGCGTGTAGTCGGCAAGACCCACTGCAGCGATCAATTCTTCGGCGCGTTCGTTGAGTACGTCGAGGCTGCGTTCGTTGCGCCAGAAATGGAACGCCGTGCCGAGCTTGCGTTGTAGGGCAAGACGCAGGTTGTCAAGCACCGTCAGGTGCGGAAAGATCGCCGAGATCTGGAACGAACGCACCATACCGATACGGGCAACCTCGGCAGACCGCGCATGCGTAATGTCGTTGTCGCGATAGCTGATGGTGCCCGCGGTCGGTTGCAGGAACTTTGTCAGCAGGTTGAATACTGTCGTCTTGCCGGCCCCATTGGGTCCGATCAGCGCATGAATGTGGCCGCGTTCAATACGCAGATCCACGCCTCCCACAGCAAGGTGGCCGCCGAATTGCTTGACGAGCCCCCGTGCTTCGAGAATGTACTGACTCATGAAATTACCTCTATGTCGTAGCGTGAGCCGGATGCGCCAGGAGAAAGCGTTGACGTAAGCCCCGAAATCACTTTTTCACCAACGGGCATTCGCTACGCGCTAGCGGCGAGTACGCTTCCTCGGGCGGCACGACGGCAAGCAGCTCGGCATAGTCGAATACCGATTTCGATTGCGACGGTGCCTTCACTCTCGCGAGGTACATCGGACGGATCAATTCGGTGTCAGCGCGGATATGGCCGTTCTTGACAGCGAACGAGTTGACCGGTATGGCTTTCATCGCCGGCACGACAACCGTGGCGTCGTCGCTTTTCGTCTGCTGGACTGCCTTGAGGTAATGAGTGACGGCCTCATACTCGGCAACGTGCGAAAACGCGGGCACGACGCCCGTTCTCGCCATGAAACGCTTCGACCAGGCGAGTGCATCGGCATTCATCTCCGGATAGAACGGGGTGGCAAATACAATGCCGGCCGCCTGGTCAAGCCCCATCGCCTTGATGTCCGTCGCGAACAGCCCCCCGTTTGCGACCAGCGTGACGCCGCCCTGTGTCATGCCGAACTGGTGCGCCGCCTTGACGACGTTGACCATGTCAGTGCCGCCGAAGCCAACCGCAAGACTGGTAGGTCGCAACGCCTGCGCCTGCAACACAAATGACGACACGTCGCCTGCATTAACCGGCACACGCACTTCACCCGCGAGGCGCCCACCGCCGCTCTTGATGCCCTCGATCGCGGCGTTGTAGGCAGGCGCACCGGCGGCGGTGTCCTGCACCATGACGTACCACGCCTTGCCAAGCTTCTGGCTCACATAGCGAGTGGACGGGACACCGAGCGCGTAGAAATCGGGCGACCAGTGAATGCTATTCGGCAGGCACACCTTGCCGTTCAGATCAGAGGTCTGGGCGATCGTGTAGACCACAGTGCGCGTTGGACGCGTCTTCGCAATCGCCGAGGCAGCCATCGCGACGGACGAACCCGCGAGACTGAATACGGCGGCAATGTTGTCGCGATCGAACCACTGCGTCAGGATTGCCGAGCCTACGGCAGGTTTCATTTGGTGGTCGGCCGTCACCAGTTCGATCTTGCGGCCGTTGACCGTGCCGCCGAAATCCTCGATCGCCATCTGCGCGGCGGCCACAGAGTACTTACCGGCCAGGTCGCTATAGGCCGACGACATGTCGGTCAGCACGCCGATCTTCAGCGGGCCATTCGACTGGGCGGCAGCGGGCCATGCCGCGGTCAAGGCTGCAGACACCATCAGCGGTATCGCACAAGACCTACCGATGCTCGTAAGGAAATGGGGGAAGTTCATGACTGCGTCTCCAGTTGATTTTATGTCTGGTTGTCGTTTATGCAATTATTTCGACATACCCGTCAAAACGTCAAGCGAGCGATGGTCCGTTTTTACCCTGATGCCCGAAGGGTTAACGTGAGGGGTCGACGTTAAAGGCTAGCTTCAAGGGTTAACTTGTATGTTTGTTTTTTGACGTAATCGTAGAATTCACGCAATGCTTACTTGGTCGTCTATCTACAGGAGAAATGTTTCATGCCCTATGCCATGCTCACTTTTGACAAACCCGGCAGCGGCGCGCTGCGCACTGAACTGCGGCCACAACATGTCGCCTACCTGAGCGAGCGAAAACATCTGATGCTCGCGGGTGGCGCCATGCTCGATCCAGAGGGCGTGCCGCACGGCGGCATCATCATCATCGATACTGACGACAGGTCCGTTGCCGAGGCATTCGCCGCCGGTGATCCTTTCAACAAAGGCGGTCTGTTTCAGGAGGTGAAAGTCGTGCAGTGGCGCAAGTCGTTCTTCAATTTCGAGAACTGCATGTAAGCGCGATTCGGAGCGGCCTGAAGGCCACTGCGCCGGCACCATCGGTGAAAAAGGCCGTTTGCGGGGGACGCAAACGGCCTTTTCACTGTCAGTCGTCGATCCCGGCAAGATGTCGACCGACGATATAGCCAAACGTCATCGCTGGCCCGAGGGTTGATCCGCCACCCGGATAGCTGCCGCCGAAGATGCTCGCCATGTCGTTCCCTACGGCGTACAACCCCGCAATCGGCTGGCGCTGCTCGTCGAGCACACGCCCCTGGGTATCGGTGCGCAGGCCGCCAAACGTGCCGATATCGCCGGGCATCAACCGCACGGCGTAGTACGGCCCTTTGTCGAGCGGTCCAATGCATGGGTTCGGCGTATGCAGCGGATCGCCCTGGAAGCGATCGTAGGCAGCCTCCCCCTTGTGGAACTCCGGATCGCGACCGTCGCGCGCGTGCAGATTGAATTGCTGAATCGCCTGCGCGAGGCCACCGGCTTCGATCCCCGCACGTTTCGCCAATGTCTCGATGGTCGCGCCGCGCAACAGATAACCGGAGCGCAGGTAGGGACTGAGCGGCACAGGGAACGGTTTGGCAAACCCAAGGCCGTATTTGCGCACCGCCCGGTGATCGGCGACAAGAAAAACAGCCTGACGCTGCCCGGGCGCCTCGCCGATCATGGCGGCGCCGAAATCGTGATAGTTGGCACCTTCATTGGTAAAGCGCCGGCCGTCAGCGCGCACCGCGATGATGCCGGGTTTGCCGCGATCCAGAATATGCGTGATGGCGGTTTCCCGGCCATTGCCAAGTGGAACACGCGATACCGGCATCCACGAGCCGAGGTGCGGGTACGTCATATTGGTGGCGGCGCCAATCGACTCCGCGAGGCGCAGGCCGTCGCCGGTGTTGGTGGCCGGCGCCATCGTGATGTGTTCCGCCGAACTGGGCGCGTGTGGAAACACAGCCTCGCGGCGTGCGAGATCGCCGGGAAAACCTCCCGTCGCGAGAACGACGCCGCGGGTCGCCCGGACCCGCTTCACCTGCCCTTCGTGCGTGGTCACGGCACCATAGACGCGGCCGCCCTCGTCGAGCAGATCTGTCACGGGCGTACTTAACCAGATCGGGATGTCGAGTTGGACCGCCGACTTGTACAGGCGCGCGGCCAGTGCGGCACCGTTGAAGAGCTTCATGCTGCGCCCGTGAAGCAGCAGGTCCCGGCCATATTTGACAAGGCGTTTGGCCGTGTACCAGGCCGAATTCACCGAATACAGCGCATTCAGAAAGTGCCGCATGTCCGGCCCGGAGCCAAAGGTGAGGCCGACAAAGGTCATGCCGCGAATCGGCGGGCTCAGCAATGCTGCGTGAGGGCCCAGTTCATTGGCGTCGTACGGTTCAGTGCAGATCGGTCTGCCGCCGTGAGAAGCGCCGGGCGTCTCCGCATGATAGTCGGGAAAAGCCGCTCCGAGCGTGAACCTGACCTCCGTCTCTCGCTCGAAAAACTCAACCATGGCCGGCGCGCGCCTGAGGAAAGCATCGACGCGCGGCCCGTCGAAGTGCCTTCCGGCTTCGCGCTCGACGTAGTCGCGGGCCGCCTCCACCGTGTCTTCAATGCCGGCTCTGCGTGCTAGCGGATTGTTCGGCACCCATAGCCAGCCACCCGATAGCGCTGTGCTGCCGCCGAATACGGGCTGTTTTTCGACCACTATGACGTTCAGCCCCTGCTTCTTTGCCGTGATTGCCGTCGCCAGACCGCCCGCGCCGGTGCCGACCACCAGCACGTCGCATGTCACGTTCTCCATGTCGCTCATGTCTTCCTCCGTTTGTCTGAATGCGTTGTCGGCGTGCGGAAGATTCGCGGGATCACCTTGACTCAATGATCGCGCGAACTCGGTCGTTGCATCGCTCGTCGTTTGACACATTAGACGAACTATTGACATTAGAGTCAACACAAAGTTAAATGAGTACATCCTGCCTATCGCGGCCGAACCAGGCGTGACGCGGACGCGGTCTGTCACTCCCCTTTGAAAGGCGACAAGCATGTCCACGACAGAAACCACAGTGAAAGAGGCGCCCAGCGCTGCAGGCGAGGCGCTGCGTTCCATGGAAAGCGCATGGAATGCTGCGGCGCTGCATTGGGACGTCGACGGCCTGACCGCGCTGTATAGCGACGACGCCACGATGTTCGCGGGTCGGCCCGGCATGGCCACCGGCACGCAAGGTGTGCGCGGATACTTCGCGTCGTACATCGGCATGCTGAGTTCGACGCAGCTCGAACTCGTCGACCAGGTGATCACCGAGCTCGGCCCCGACGCGTTTCTCGCTCAAGGTTACGGCAACTTCCGCTTTACGCTCGCCAGTGGCAAACCGTCGGCTGCCACCTTACGCACCACGTGGCTTCTTGTGCGGCGCAGCGGACGATGGTTGATTGCTCATCATCATTTTTCCGCCACCCCTGAGGTGCCACCTGTACCGCAATGACGCTTGTTTGTATCCACCACAGTTAGCGAGAAGAGAGGTTCTGACATGCTCCGGCTTAACGACAGGGTAGCGATCATCACGGGCGCCGCAATCGGCATTGGCCGCAGCGCCGCGCAGTTGTTTGCTCGTGAAGGCGCAAGCGTCGTGGTGGCCGATATCGACGCCGCTGCGGCTGCGGCCGTCGCGACGGGCATTCGGGAAGACGGCGGCAAGGCAATCGCGATAACGACCGACGTCACGCAAAGCGATAGTGTCGCTGCCATGATCGAGGCAACCTTGGCCGAGTTTGGCAAACTCGACATCCTCTATAACAACGCGGGTGGCTCGACGCCGCGCGACAACACGGTAGTTGACGCTGATCTGGAAGAGTTCTGGCGCGTCATTAAAGTTGACTTGTGGGGCACCTTCCTTGGCTGCCGCTTCGCGATTCCGCATATGCGCAAGAATGGCGGCGGAGCGATCGTCAACATGGTATCCAATGTCGCGCTGATTGGGGTGCCCGGCGTGGACTGCTACACGTCGGCCAAGGGCGGGGTCGCCGCGTTGACGCGCTCCCTTGCCGTGACCTACGCGGCCGACCGGATTCGTGTCAACGCAATCGCTCCCTCCACTACGCTTTCGCCACGGGTTATCGAACGCCTGCGGGTGAGTCAGGGCATGCGCGAGCTCAACGCGAAGAATCTGCTCGGCGCAGCGGAACCCATCGATATCGCCTACGCTGCGCTGTTTCTGTCCTCCGACGAAGCACGTGTCACCACCGGATCGATCTTCCTCGCGGAGAGCGGCACGACCGTCTCGTAACCAATCGAGACGACGACCGACGCAGACCTACTTCGAGCCCGACGACTGTTTCTGCGCAACGCCCGTTTGCGAAGAGCCGTTAATCGATGTGCCATAGCTCATGCCGGCGACGGAACCCTGAACGGCGTTGTCACGCGCAGCAACCGTGGCTTCGGCAACCTGCAGATCCGCAGGGTAACGGGAGTCGTGATTGGCACCAGGGTCATAGCCAGTCTGTTCGAGCTGACGCAATTCCGCGCGGACCTGATCGCGGGTCAAGGCCGACGTCGTCTGGGCGAACGCTACAGTCGGAACAATTAGGACAGCGGCAAGGGCTACGGCAACAATTCGATTCGCGTTCGCTTTCACAACGCTACCTCCGGGATAGTCTGGCGTTCTACGGGATCCGCGATGTGCGGGAGTGAGTGAAGTCAGTCTAGCCGTCGTCCTGTCCCGTAAAAAACGTCATTTCGAACACACACACTTCCTGATTTGATAAAAGTCCGGCGGATCAGCAAACGGTATACAGTGACCCCGTCTATCACACTGGACTCGCAAGGTGCGCCAATGCTTGATCTCAATGACTTCCGGTATTTCGTTCGTATCGTGGAGTGCGGGGGACTCACCGCCGCCAGCCGCAATCTGAACGTGCCGAAGTCGACGGTAAGCCATCGTCTCCAGCAACTCGAGGCTGCCCTCGGCGTACGGCTCGTCAACCGGTCCTCACGCAGAATCAGCATGACCGATGCGGGCGACGTGTTCTACCGGCATGCAATTGCGATGCTGGAACGTGCGGACTTCGCCGAAAGCGCCTTGCGCGAGCGCCTTGCCGAGCCGAGCGGCACGATCCGCTTCACCACCGCGGTGGCGACCTCACTATTCGCCATGCGGCAGATACTCCCTGATTTCATTCAACGCTATCCGAAGATCAATGTGATCCAGTACATCAGCGACGAACAGGTCGATATCGCAGGCGGAAACTATGACCTCGCGCTGCGCTCACACACCGGTCCGCTGTCCGACTCGACACTCGTGCAGCGCACGCTGGCACCGGCGCCCTGGTTCCTGTTCGCCTCCCCCAGCTACGTCGAGCACCACGGCATGCCGCTCGCGCCGGAAAGCCTCGCCGGACATGACACGCTGGTCATGTTGAGGCACAACAGTCCCATGACCTGGAAGCTCAAGCACCCATCGCACGGAGAAATAGTTGTGCCGCTCAAACCCCGTCTGGCCGGCAATGACATCGTTACCCTCAAGCAGGCCGCGCAGAACGGCCTCGGCATCGTTGCCTTGCCCGCCTATGTCTGCAACGAAGACATGCGATCCGGCGCACTTCAGCGGGTCTTGCCCGACTGGCTGGCCGGCGAAGCCAGTATCACGGCGGTCATCCCGTTTCGCCATGGCATGCTGCCCTCCGTTCGCGCATTTCTAGACTTTCTGGCCGAGCGCATCCCACTAGTCGTCGCGTAAAGTCGCATCGTCCATCTCATTGGACATGGGGTCCAGGCAAGTCATCTTGTTGTCTCGCTGAAGCGGGCCCATCCTGAGCACACAGCCGGTCGATATCGATTGATCGGCTCACCGAGCGCTTGAAGCGCCGCAAACGTGTTCAGGAGTACAACAATGAAGATGTCCAGACGTGAAGTCCTCATTACAGGCGCTGCAGCGGCAGTTGCCGCAGTCGGTACGGTTACCGGTACCACATCAGCCTTGGGGGTGGAAAAGCAATCTGGAAACACCGGGTCTGGTCGACTGTCAAAATCCACGAAGTATTTCGATATCCTGATCGTTGGTGGAGGCTCGGCTGGTGCCGTCCTCGCGACGCGCCTGAGCGCAGACTCGCGGCGCCGCGTTCTGCTGCTGGAAGCGGGACCGAACTTCGCGCCGAACGACTACCCACAAGTACTGAAGGACGCCAATATCGTCGCGGGCTCGCCAGCCTATGACTGGCACTACCACACCGATGACGCCGCCAGTCTCGGCCACAACATACCTGTGCCCCGAGGCCGCGTGGTCGGCGGCAGCTCGGCGGTCAATGCCGCCGTCGCAATTCGCGCCCGGCAGGCCGATTTCGCGCGCTGGGCCAAACGCGGCATCGAAGGATGGTCGTGGGAGGACGTGCTGGCCGCCTACAAGTCGATGGAAAACACGCCCTCCGGAGACGACGCCTGGCACGGACGTAACGGGCCATTTCCGATCCGGCAGCGTACCGCCGCGGAGAACACACCGTCGATGCGAGCTTTCGTTGACGGCGCGCAAACGCTGGGGCTGAAGCACGTATCGGACTTCAATGGCGCGGACCAGCACGGTGCCGGCCCCTACACGCTCAACGTCGTCGATGGCGTGCGCATCAATACGGGCATGGCCTATCTCACGGCCGCCGTGCGTGCACGTCCGAATCTGACGATCCAGGGCGGTGCCGAAGTGGATCGCGTGGTTTTCGAAGGTAAGCGTGCCGTGGGCATCAAATTGGTCGACGGTCACGTTCTGTCCGCGGGTGAAGTTATTCTCGCGTCGGGGGCTTTCGGCAGCCCGGCGATTCTCATGCGCTCGGGCATTGGGCCTGCTGCGCACCTCTCCGAATTCGGCATTGCAACCGTCGCCGACCTGCCGGTGGGCAACCGCCTGCAGGATCATCCGTTCTTCTACAACGTTTACGCACTCAAGCGCGAATCAAACGCCATGCAGCCCGCTGCCGGCGCGCTGGTATGGACGCGCTCGCAGAGCGCGGCGCCCGGCGATCTCGACCTGCAGATATCGGGCACGCATCTTATCGACCCAAAGGTCAGCCCCACCGGTGGTGCGATCGTTCTGGCGTGTGCGGTGACGCTGCCGAAGTCGATTGGTCAGTTGCGGCTCTCGAGCCGCGACCCACGCGCCGCACCGGACATTCGCTACAACTTCTTCGATGACAAGAACGATCTCGAACGGCTGGTCGAGGCCGTGCAACTGTCCCGCCAGATTGGCCGTTCCGCACCCTTCCTGGACGTAATCGACCATGAGATGGCGCCGGGCAACACCATCGACGACAAAGCGCTCAGGGCAAACATCGTTTCGAACGTCGCGGCTTATCTGCACCCTACCTCGACCGTGCCAATGGGCACCGAAGCCGATCCGACCGCCGTGGTCGACGGGTGGGGCAAGGTGCGCGGCGTCGAAGCGCTGCGGGTCGTCGATGCATCGATTATTCCCGACATCCCGTCAGCCCCGACGAACGTCACGACCATCATGGTGGCCGAACGCATCGCGGCAAAACTTTCCGCTTGAATCTGCGCTGCGGCGACACGTCATGTGTGCTGCATTTAACGGCTGCATAAACCTGTCCGAAAGACGGACTTCTCAACAACCTGATTTGCAGACGGCTTCATATTACTTTTCAGTACATGGAGATCAGTCTGAATAACTATCCTTTGGAGAAGCAAGAATGACTGGCACAGCATTGCTGACGCCCACACACGTGTGGAATGAAAAAATCTACAGCAACGGATGGAAGCACCCAGGCCTCGGCACCGAGGATGTGACGGAAAAAGCCACGGGCGCAAAGCTCGGCACGATCGGCATCGCGTCCGCCGAGGACATCGCGGCTGCCGCCGCATCGGCACGCGAGGCGCAAAAGGCTTGGGCCAAACTGGCAGGGCCGCAGCGTGGCGATGTGCTAAGGGAGGCTGCCCGCCTCGTGCTGTCGCACGCCGACGAGCTGGCCGAACAGCTGGTCCGCGAGACCGGTTCGATTCGCGCCAAAGCACAGTGGGAGGTGCACGTCACCGCACGCGAGCTTCTGGAGGCAGCCGCGCTCGGGAGCCAGCCCATAGGCATCCTGACCCAAACGATGGAGGCGGGCTTTCAGAGCATCGCCCGGCGTATTCCGCTCGGCGTGATCGGCATTATTACGCCGTGGAACTCGCCCTTCATCCTGGGCGTGCGGGCGATCGCCCCGGCACTAGCGATGGGCAACGCCGTCTTGCTGAAGCCCGACGTGCAATCGCCGATTATCGGCGGCGTGGCTTTTGCCAGGGTATTTGAAGAAGCTGGCTTACCCAAAGGATTGTTCCACGTGCTGCCGGGCGCTGCGGAGACCGGTGCCGCACTGGTCAAAGAACCGCTTATCAATATGGTCAGCTTTACGGGTTCCAGCCGTGTCGGCCGCGAAGTCGGCTCGGTCGCCAGCGGACAGCTTAAGCGCGTATCACTGGAATTGGGCGGCAACAATCCCTTCATCGTGCTCGACGATGCAGATATCGAGGCGGCAGCGAGTGCTGGCGCATGGGGCTCCTTCTTCCACCAAGGCCAGATCTGTCTCACCACCGGCCGTCACCTGGTACACGAGGACATTGCCGAAGCCTACGTCGAAGCCCTGGTGAAAAAGGCCAAGGCACTCGTCGTCGGCAATCCCCTCGACGCAAAGGTCCAGGTCGGGCCGATCATCAACGAACGCCAGGCCGCCAATGCCGAGCGGATCGTCTCGCAGACAGTGGCCGAGGGAGCGAAGCTTCTGACGGGTGGCTCACGCTATGGACTGTTCTTCGAGCCGACCGTTATCACCGAAGTGACAGCCGGCATGGCTGCCTTCGACGAGGAAATCTTCGGGCCGGTGGCGGCGATCACGACCTTCCGCACCGACGAGGAGGCCATTGCTCTGGCCAATGCGACCGAGTACGGCCTGTCGGCGGCGGTGGTTTCCCCCGACCTGGCCCGCGCCCAACGCGTCGCCGATGCGCTGCATTCCGGAGTGGTCCACATCAACGATCAGACCGTGGTGCATGGGATTTATGGCCCGATTGGCGGCCTCGGCATTTCCGGCAACGGCTTCGGCCACGGCGCGTCCAGCAATGCCGACCAGTTCAGCGAGTGGCAATGGATCACAGTGCGCTCGCAGCTCCCCAACTACCCGTTCTGATCCATGTCGACGGAGAAGTCGCACCCTTGGCTTTTCCGTCACTCACCCAATCATTCTTCAAGCACACGGAGCGATTTATGAGCGCGGCTCGTCGCATTGATGTTCACCAGCACGTCGTCCCGCCCTTCTGGGCGGACGAGCTTCCATCAAATGGCGGCGATCAGTCAGGCACCGTCATTCCTCGATGGTCGCCACAAAGCGCTGTCGACATGATGGATTCCCAACAGATCGCTACTGGCATCCTGTCCTTGACGGCGCCAAGCGTCGCAGCGTGGAAGCCAGCAGAGCGCCGGACGATGGCCCGACGCGTAAACGAATACACGGCGGACCTCGTCGTCAAGCGACCCGCTCGTTTCGGGCACTTCGCGACACTTCCTCTCCCTGACGTCGATGGCGCGCTTCACGAGATTGAATACGCACTAGACGAGCTTCGAGCCGACGGTGTGGTCCTGCTGTCGAACTACGAGGGGAAATATCTTGCGGATCCGACTTTTGAACCGCTTTGGGCTGAGCTCGACCGCCGCAGCGCAGTTGTTTTCATGCACCCTGGTTTACCGCAGATTCCGGGACTCGACGCTGTCGCCGCCCCTATGGTCGATTACCCGTTCGACACGACGCGCGCTGCCGTACAACTCGTGCAGAACGGAATCATCGACCGATACCCACACGTCCGTATCATTCTCGCGCACGCGGGCGGGTTCCTTCCATACGCATCACATCGCTTCGCCCAACTCGCTCGAGTCTTCCGACCCGACGCCGATAGTCCGGACGATATCCTCGCGAAATTCAGGCATTTCTATTTCGACACCGCATTGTCGGCGAGTCCAGTCGCGCTACCGGCACTCAAGGCCTTCACCGGAACCGAGAGGATTCTCTTCGGCAGCGATTTCCCGTATGTCTCAGCAGATATCGCTGGCACCTTCACTGCGCAGCTTGACGCCTACGAGGATTTCACTGTCGCCGAGCTCAAATCGGTTAACCACGGCAATGCCTGGACATTATTTCCCCGCCTCGCGCCGCAAGACGACAAGGCTGCTTGAATTGCCGCGTGTGGCCTGACAGTGGAGGTCGCCAAGGAGAGCGTTCTATTTGGTGGGGTCAGGCGCTGAGTTGGAGGGTTGCGTCGTTGGTGGTAAAGCCGGGGTACCACCGTTCGAAGTCATGGCGAAGACGGCCGTCGATGACGCGGATTCGCACCTGAAGCAGAAGGTGTGCACTCTGCGGCGACCAACGCATTTGCTGCGATTTCGACATGCGCTTGTCGATGATCTGGTCGACGGAGTCGGGTAACGATTCGGCGTTGTTCTTCAAGTATTGGAGCAACCCGGCGGCGAGCTTGTGGGCTCGAGTCACCAAGGCCTTGCCCGCCAAAGAAGGCCGCGCGAGCCGGCTTAGCAAGGACTCGAGCCGGGCGATGGCCGTGACGGGGCGGCCGTGCCACAGGCGCCACTTGATCGAATCGACCCACTCCGATAGCCGGGCGTGCTCTCGTGAGGGCAACTGTGCTGCGGCTTCCTTGCTGCACACGACGTTGCTCAACACGGTCAGGCGCCGCGTCAGGTGATACCAGTCCAGCACATGTGTCGCCCTGGGCAGTACCGACAGCTGCAGGTCACGCAAGCGGCTGTCGCCATCGGTGAAGACCACCAGGTTATCGCTGGTCTTGCCCTGTTCGGCAACGGCTCGCTGTACCCGCGTACGCGAGTGCTGGTCGACGGTGCGCACAAAGCCCACGCTGCTCTGCGCTCCGTCGTCGGCCAGTAGCCGTCCAGCAATGATCTCGAAGGAGTGCCCTGCAGCGGGGTCGCAATGGCGAACATAGCCACCGTCCAGGCCTACTATCGTGACGTGAGACTGGGGCGTGCGAGGACCTGGCGGTTTCACGGGCGCAGCCGTCAGCTCCGATTCCAGGCGTTGTCCGACGTGCAAGGTGCGAGCGCGCACTGTGCTGGCACTGTTGCCCGCCCCAATGGGCAAGAGCTTGCTCAGGAGTTCCGCGCTGCGCGCGTAGGGCAACACTGCGGCAAGTTCGCTCTGGACGCATTCGAGTTCCGGTGCGATCCAGCGCTGCCGCAGCGTGGCATTGCCGGAGCCTTGTACCGGCGAGTCCAGGGCGCATTGGCATTTGCGCAACCGCGGCAGCCGGAGTTCGACATCGCCGAACAGACTCCGGAACCGCGCCCCATGGAAATCCTTGATGACCCGCTTCGTGCCGCACTGCCCGCAGTGCCGACGCTGTTGCGTCGTTGCCTCGAACTGCCGGGTGACGACTTCATGCTGAAGCTGCGCCAACAATTGTTTGCTCTCGCACAGGCTGAGCCCCAACGTCGCCAGTTCGCTGACGTCAGGACGCGCCATCTGCGCAAGCGGCACGTTGGTGATTTCGCCGCCGCCGCTGTCTACGGCCAGGATCAGTTCGAACTTCATGCGCAATCTCCGTCGCTCAACCCGGACGGAATTATCCAGCACCGCTCAAAATGCCCCGCTGTGGCGACCGGCGCGCGCCACCCCACCAAATAGAACGCTCGCGATGGCGATAATGGCCATTCCGCAATGACCGCCCGAACGAATTGGACAGGCGCTATTGATAAAGGTTGTGCGATGCCTGCCCTAAGCCGAATGCATGTGAGCGCGCCGGTGAGCCAGCGTGCAGGCGTCGCACAAGCCTCGATGGAGGAAACCTGATCAAAGTCCTTAAAGCGGAGCATAGGGCCCAAGCGCAGCTTCTATGAGCTCATGCATTCCGTTCTGATGCAGCCAGATTGGATCTGCATTTCGTCGGATGAATTCATCGACGTCGATGCCATCAATTCTCTCTGGTCGCCTAACTCGCACTTGTTTGCCATTCATAAATACAAACATGAACTTCCTTTTCCGTTCCTCTTTCGCGGCCTTTTGACCAGGTGTGAGCTTCTTCTTTTGTTTCGCCATTTTTGCAATGATCCTCAATCGGCCAACGCGGAATTAAGTGGGCCACATCGGCGTCGCTAGAACGCCGCGTGGTCCCCAATCTTGGATACATATTATTCCGACTTCTAAGGCCGTCAAAGGCTGCTTTGGAGCAAATTTGGGGCGAGGCTCGAACGTCTGGAGTTGGCCGAGCGGAGACGTTGCCGCGGCGCGGCGCAGGTGCGGCGCAAGACGGAAGACCATTGGCGCCATGACAGAGCGCCGGGAAAATCTTCATTAGGCTGACCGCAGCTGCCAGTTGCCTGCCGTTGACATCCAGATCGCCGCCGCGGCGATAACCGACACGTCAACGCACCGTACCGCGAGGATCGTCCTCAACGTCCGATCAAACCTTCCTGCCTCATCCAGATCAAGGTATCGGCAAGCAGCGAGTCCAGAGGACTTTCAACATAGCCCAGCTCGCAGATCGTCGCGCGGCTCATCGCGAAAAGTGCGGGGGCAGGTTGCCCTTCCGCTCGCGCCAGAAAAACCGGCCTGACGGTAATGCACAATTCTGTCTGGCGCGAAAAAACGGCACACCGGCGAATGCCGGTCGGAGTGGCAGCGTCAAGCACCGGCGCGCCTCTTATGCGCATCAGCATCGAGCGCCTGCTCGGCCGCATCGCCCGCGAGCCCCTTGTGGTAGACCTGCACGCCGATGGCAAGCGAATCATTGCGGATCTCCTGAAGCAGACGCCACGCTTTTGCGGGATTGCGAAACAGCAGATAGTGCGTTTCCTCGGCGATGAGGCGGGCGACTTGATGCATGCCGTGGCGGTTCAGCGCCGCAACCAGCGCATCGAGGCTCACGTGCGTGCGCGCGTCGGTGCGGGGATACAGGATATGCAGGACGGTGACAGCCTGCTGGGCCAGCTCGGCAGACAGGCTTGTGACGATGTCCTTGTGCGTGATGGATGTGGCGACGCGCTCGGTGCCATCGACGGCGTCGACAAACAGCGATTCGATATCAAACGTCATGTGATTTTTCCTCTGCTTCGTTAATGGAGGACGTGTTCCGTTCTTCTTGAGGCGCGCGGCGAAAAGTTGCGGATGCCTCTTAAACCAGGTGTGAATCAACAGGCGCTGAAACTGGACGACAATTTCGTCCTGCCCGTCCGGCGTTGCCGTGCGCACGTATCTGCACGATCGCGAGTCGCGTGGTGCGGCGGATGTCGGTGTACGGAAGAATGTCGCGGTCGACGATATCAACGATGCGCATGGTGTCGTAAAAGTTTTGCACGCCGGGCCGTGTGGGTCGTTTCCCCTGTGGCCTCCGCTCCCGGTCCGGAGGGTGATCCCGAATCGTCCGCACCGATCGTCGGGACGAAGCTGGCCTTGATCGCCGGAACGGCCACTTGCGCGAGTCGATAAGCGGCTTCGACTCGCGCAATCGACTGATTCCCCATCTGCGCGTGCCCGTCAGTCAACGTATCGTTGTAATCGAGCCACCAGGTATTCGATAGCGACGCGTGTGGATTTGCATTCGCCCATTGCCAATCGACGCCCTCCTTGAAGCTTGTGGGGATATCGATTGTCGGCTTGGGGTAGTCTGGCCCCAACGCGCAACCTATCCATGACACGCCGGAAAGCGCGCCGGCGGCGTCGCGGCGCGTCATTGCGCAAGCTGCAAGGAACGTTCATCTTTAACCTGTTGGTAAGGGTCGCCCGAAGGGCGAGTTGGCGCGACCGGCGAGTCCGGGCGCGACGACGATGCCCGGTGAGCCGCCGTCGGCCCTTATCGCCGATGCAAACACGAGCCGCGAGGAAGTGTCATGGACACTCGTCGACGAGCGAGCCCGCGTTCGCCGTCATGCGTTTTCGACTGATAGCGTCGTATCTTTCGGGACGAATGTAAAATAGATTAATTTGACTTATTGATCATTTAATCTGATCGGATTGCGGAACACCATGGGTCTTCGCCAGCTACGCTATTTCGTTGCCGTCGCAGAAGAAGAGCATTTCGGACGCGCGGCCAAACGCCTCCACATCGTGCAGCCCGCGTTGAGCATGCAGATTCGCTCACTGGAGGCAAAACTGGGCGGGCCGCTTTTCCAGCGCACCAGCAGGCGCGTGGTGCTGACTGAGGCTGGCAGCATTTTGCTCGCGGATGCGCGGCGTCTGCTCGCGCAAGCAGACCGGGTGCGTTCGGATGTCCGGCGTTCGCTAAAGGGCGAAATCGGCAGTGTGCGAATCGGCTTTGTCGGATCCACTATCTTCGGCGGTGAACTGATCGACGACTTGCGTCTGAGTGGCGTCGATCGCCAAGTCACTGTTGACCCAGCCGTTCGACATGCTCGCGACGGTCAGATATGGCTGCGCCAGATTGCCGAGCACGGCGCTCACATTGGCGCCCGGCCGCCATACTCCTGGCGGTACCGGTTGCCGACTGTCGAACCGTCCGTCGTTTGCCCCAAGTACTTCCGCACTGTCCGTATAACGAAGCGATCGGGCGCCAAGTCCCTCGCCCGTCACTGCGCCGGATACGGCGAGATCGACGCCGAGCACCGCGGTCCTATGCACCGCCGCGCGCTGGCCGATCAACGCCCGCGCGACGACTGCCCTGCCGCCAGAACGACAAATGATCGCTCAAGGCGACGCGTACCTTGTTCACCCCCCGATTGCGGACAAAGCGAGGATTGCCGCACTGCACCAGGTTGCCCAGGCCGCGTTCGGCTGGGCGGACGCGTAGCTCCACGGGTTCGAGGCGGAAAGGCCGCCTCCCGGCGCCGCACCACGCGGGAATCCCGTCACCAGGTGTGAGCGGCAAGCCTCGAAACCGGACGACGAGCGACGCGAAATCGATGGAACCGCGCGGCTACCTGGCAACCAGGGCGGCCAACAGGTGGGAACGACGAACCGTAAGTGGGCGCGCCTCGTGCGTTGGAATGCTCGGGCCCGGCCGTCAATACCCGCAGTCGTTGCGCCACAGCAGCGTCGCCGGGCTCAGAACCGCAACCGATACGACGTACGCGGCGAGCCGCATAGTCGCCGGCATCGCCCGCCTGATGAAGATAGTCCAGGCCTGCTTCCGCCAGCCACAGCCACGTCGGTCGGCTTCAGCCCAACTCAAAAGAGTCTTTCCTGGCTACCCTGTGGGCCCTCTCCGCCCTCAACGACCAGTTTTGCGTCCAGCAAGAACGCGATGATGTTCCGCCGTGGAGCGTGGACTCTTCGTGAGAGCGCGGAAACAAAGTCGTCAACGGTCCCATACGGGTGGCAGTCGTCAAACGACTCGAGCAGCCACTGAACGAGGTCCACCGGCACGCGCAACCCCGCCTGCGTCGAAAGGACGCGCAGCTGGCTTGCCGGCAGCGTAGCGTGAGGCCGCCAGACGAGGCCGGACTCATTGGTGGCCGGGCGAGTTCGAACGACCCGGTAGTGGGGTTCGTCGCCGTTCCGCTCTACAAGGAATCCTCGTTGGACCAGTGCCGAGAGGAACTGGTGGACAGCGATGCCGTCTGCGCTCGGAAATGGGCGGTCAAGAAGATAGCGGTTCTTCAGCCATCCGGAGACGTCGGCGACGGAAAACATGTTCTCACCGACACCGGAATGGACCTTCTGCACAAAACGGCTGAAAACGTCAGCCTGCCACACGCGCCGGTCCACGCCGAACGTCTGCTCGCCGCGGACCTCAATATCGACGTACGCAGGCCACTGGTCGCACGGCAGGTCCATTTCCTTTTCGAGCACCTCGAGCTTTTCGGTGACCGCGAGTTGCCGGAAGCACGTGCTGTCTGCGAATGACAAAGCGGGGTTCCATGGTGAAGGCGCGCTCGCTTCGAATGCTTGCGCTCGCGGGGCTTCAGGTTCCGCCGCCTGAAAGTGGCTGCCATTGTGCCTACCGGTCGCAAGGGAATGCGCCGGATGGAAAACCCAGCGCTTGTTGGCCAGGGAATGCAGCAGCGACTGGCGCAGGTCGCTAAAACCATGGACGTCCGCCGGCGGCGGCAGCTCTACCTCGAGCGTGGGCAGCTGCAGGGCGCGCAGGCGCGCCGGTGTAGTGGTCCTGGGCAGGCCCGGGACTGAGAGCTCAATGAGCAACTGCCCTTCGCCCGTCTCGGCGAGAAAGTCGACCGGTACATGGCCCACCTCCAGGTCGCAGGCGGAGTCGGACCACTGGGCGAGGGACGCGGATAACCTCTTGGCATCGACTGGCTGCCCTGCGAGCGGGGCCTTGATGAAGCGGCTCTCTGTCAGTACACGCTGCGCGGCGGCGCGCAAGGCGTAGTGAGCGGCAAGCCGGCAAGAGGTCCGCTGCGCGTGCACGAAGTAAGGAAAGCCATTCTCGGGGGTCTTCCGATGCAGTTGCTTGCCACATGCCACACAGAGGTACGTGGAACGACTCGTTGTGGACAGGTCACTGGCCGCGGCGATATTGCCCGCCTCATCCTTCACGAAGACAATGTGCGCAGCTTTGGCCATGGGCGTCCCAGTCTGTTGGCACAATTCGCTTTTAACCTATTCAAGGAAAAACCGCCTGGAAATTGGGCATCTTGCGTTGTAAATACGAGACGGAGCGCCACCTGTCGCGGCTCGCGGGCGGGCAGCGGCAAGCATGCGGTTGAGCCCGCCACGCCGATGCCCGATTCAGGAGGCTTTTATGGTTACCAACGTCAGTAGAAAACGCTACCCGCTTGTCGTCGCGCTGCAAAAGCAGGGCGCGGTACGTCTTTTCGAGCGCGTTGACGCCGCGATGAAAGACGGCGAAAAGCGGAAGCCGGCAACCGTGACCTATCGCGGAAAGCTGCGCGTAAGCGGCGTCAAACGTGTCGTGAAGGCGACAGCCTCGTGAAGTCGCCGTGGCAACCGTGCCCGTTTAAAGGAAGCTGCTCGCAATGAGCGGCTTTTTACGTGAGGCCGAATTTCAGGGAAACGGTACCGGAATTTCGCGCCTGTTTTTTCCGAATTCTGAGACGCCCCCTTGATAGGTCGTCAGCCTATCTCTTCAATGCCTATCGCTCGACATCGCTACTGCGTGTCCTTTAGCGATGCGCCGAGCGCGGTTTGTCCAGCCTGCGCGTCGGCCAGCCTTTGGTTGATCGAACGTGACAATCGGCCAGCGTGTGACCGGCCGCCGGTTCACCCGGACCTGGCGGCTGGCCAGTTCATCAAGTACAGCGTTGAGAACGAAGTCGACCGTGGGCGTCGGGTCGGAGTCGTAGTCCGCCGAACGGACATCGACCTTCAGCAGCGTCGCGATTCTTAACGGCACCCGTCTGGTACGGTTGGTGAAGACACGAACCGTTACTCCGCGGCGATCGCCGCACACATCTACAATCGCTGCCGGAAACCGTCGTCCGCGAAGTGTGACAACCGGGACTTCGAAAGAGAAAAACATGGACCGCCCTCCCAGGGAAGTGGAAGGATTGCGGCGTCGTGAATCTCGGGAAGGGCGCTGCGCCTTGGCGCCTCGGGCAGACAGAGCCTCATCGGCGCGCTCCGCTACGCGTCCGTGCTGCGAAGCTCCGTGCGTTGCAGTTAAACCTTAAAGTTGTAACAAACGACAGATGCCGGCGACGCTTGCTGCATTGCTCGACCTTGACTCGACTGCCGGAATGAGGAAATTAACTATCGTTAGCGGCTAGCTGGTCACGGTCGAACTCAGTCCGATGGCCGAAGTCTACAACACGCCCACTGCGCGCCGCGGTGATGCCTTGGCGTACCGCCCAGTATCCCCCCAGACGTCTGCCCTCAGCCGCCGCTGCCGGGCCACGGCCGACCGCATGTTCCACTGGTCGCCGTGCTTCACCTCGTTCGGTTTTCCGGCACACTACGGGCTTCTTGATCAGCCTCACACGCCATGCCTCGTTCGTTCAAGCCTACCGCCGAACAGCGCGCCGTCGTCGATTCGGTTCTCGGCGGCGACGACCTGAAGGTCAAAGCGTATGCCGGCGCGGGTAAAACGTCGACCCTACGGCTGATTGCCGATCATCTCACCGGCAGGCGCGGCAGCTATCTCGCCTTCAACAAGGAAATTGCCGGGCACGCCCGTCGCGGCTTTCCTCCCAACGTCAGCGCGCGCACGGTGCATTCGCTCGCGTATGCGTCCGTCGCTCCCGCCCTGACCGCGCGCGTGAGTCTCCCGGCCGAGCCGCCGCAGGAACTGGCTGCCCGCTATGGGCTCGGGCCGGTACAGGTGCCTACCGTCACCGGAAAAACCGTCGAAGTCACGCCGTTCGAAATCGGCCGGATGATTGCCGACGGCCTGGGTATGTTTTGCCGCTCGGCGCGGTTGCGGCCGGAGGCATCCCACATCCCCGTCGACGAAAAGATCGATGAAAAGGCGGCCGACTGGCTGCGCGAATCGTTGCTTCACTGCGTCGCGCGTCTGTGGAATGAAAGCACTGATCCACGCGGGCGCACGGCCATTGCGCCAGACGTCTATCTGAAAGTATGGGCGCAGACAGAACCGCGTATCGATGCGGACTTTATTCTGTTCGACGAGGCGCAGGACAGCGATGGCGTCATGCTCTCGGTCCTCGGCCGCCAGCGCCACGCGCAGATTATCTACGTCGGCGATCCCTACCAGCAGATCTATGAGTGGCGCGGCGCGATCAATGCAATGGCTCAGATCGACGCGCCCGAGCGCGCGCTAACCGAATCTTTCCGCTTCGGACCAACGTTCGCTGCGCTCGCCAGTCGCATTCTCGGTCTCCTTGGCGAGGGTACGCCCATTCGCGGCCAGGACACGATAGGTTCGATCATGGTGGAGGACCCGACTATCTCACCGCCTGTCGACGCCATTTTGTGTCGCAAGAACGTGACGGCGATCTGGCAGTTGGCCGCAGGCGTCGAAGCGGGTCATAAGGCGGCGATCCGGATGAATCCTGCTGAGATCGTGGCGTTCGCCGACGGTGCCGACCAGTTGATGGACGGCAGGCGGGCGTTTCGGCCGGCAGCATTTTCGTTGTTCGAAACGTGGAAGGACGCTCAGTCGTTTGCCCAGAGCGCGGTCGGTCGCGACCTGCTACCGATCGTGCGGATCGTCGACGAGTGTGGCACCGCCTATCTGCGGGCGCTGGCGCAGCGAGTGACGCCCGAGGCACGCGCCGACTACGTTATCTCGACCGTGCACCGCGCGAAGGGGCTTGAATGGAAACGGGTGAAGGTAGCCAATGATTTTCGCTTTAAGACCGTTGACGGGCGCCTGACGCTGGACGAGGACGAACTGCGCCTGCTTTACGTGGCTGTCACGCGCGCACAGCATGTGCTGGACATCTCCGAGCTGCGCGAGGAGCTTTTACGGCTGTTTAGCTCGCGTCTTTGACAGTACGTACCAGCGACTGTGCGGGTTCGAATTTACGGATCGGGTCCATTCCTCTGCAATTTGCCAGCGAATTGGCTGCTTGCCCAGCACCAACTAGTTCAACAACACCCATCCGGTTCCGAATCAAGTCAAACTGGTCTGGAGTCGAAGCTGAAAAGATTGCCGACCGGATTGCGAGTGCAGGACGCGGCGCGGCCAACCTCACGAAGCAGGTATTGGGTTGAAAATGGACTTTCGAGATAGAACGCGTGTCGCTTTCGGTCGCGTGGAAGCGTATGCCAAGAATCACCTTCGCGTCGCGCCGGTCGTTGGCACTACGATCAGATTGTCGTTGGAAGAATCAGCCGGCGCGCGATCCTCTTCGTCCCCGCTTCGGCGGATCGCGGACGGTGCGACACTGGACATGGAGGACCTGCGACGACTTCTGCCGTCTCTCAGTTCAGTCACGTGGAAATTTGTCGTCGCTGCTGGCCGTTACGAACTGACGACGATTGCAGACCAGATCCAGGTGAAGCTGTATATGGACTTCGATCGCGATCTAACGGAGTTCGAGGTCGAAGGAAAACTGCGCGGCACAGGCGCCCGGCTTGTCGTTCAGCTCGAATACGACGGGTAACGCACGCTCCACCATCGCCCGTCGGTCTCGTTTCGCTCCAGCTGATAGGGACAGGATTAGTTAGCCAGGGGGCGCCATACGCCATCTTTCAACTCCACCCCCCATCGTGCCTGCGCGACGCCACCGAAATTTGTCGCAATTTGCGTAAACGGCTTTTGGACGTCCGGTTGCTTCGCCCATGACGGTGCGTCGTCTCCGGCGTAGGTGTAATAGACGCTGGCAGAAGAATAGCCTCCAACGGTAACACTCCTGGCCCGTCCCGCTCAACTAAATCTAAAGTCTCGTCACGGCGAAGAAGCCCTCGCTCTACATGTTGCGCATCGAACCGCTGAATATCGAGCCACTTATCTGGCGGTCGCGTTCAGATTGAAGGCAAAGCCAGTCTCGCCGCGCCTCACCATGTGATTCACGTCGCGTTTAGATGGTCAGCCGCACATCTCCACGAGATTGACTTAGGCGGCCGTCTCCACGGAAACCTCAAACAGGTTAATACCGGGCTTCAGGAAGACTTACTCGACGAGCTATCTCGGTAACTGCAACCGAAGTCGGAGCGGCATTTCGCTACCAGTAGATATCGGCAATGGCTGGAAACACCGAATAATCGCCGAGCGTATTGAGGCCATCGATGAGCCTGGGTTATGCGAGAGTGTTAGCCGGCGAGCGCGCCTGACTTCAGGAGGACGTTGGTGGTCCAGGCCAGGCCGCGCTCATTGCGTGCATCCAGGGTGACTCAACCTCGGACGAAGCGAGAAGGTATTTTGACTGGACTGGGCGTCGACTACGACCCCGGGCGCTTTGACCGACAGGCGGCAAATGCTGCGCCACTGAGGAAGGCGTGGAACGGATGGAACACTCGATAGCGGACAGCAAGGCGGCCTCCCGCATCAGCATGGAGAATTACGCCGAGAGGCTAAGGCTCGCCCAGAAGCGTCTTAATGCAGCAGAAGATGATGCAGAAGACCCGGATGCTTATTTCCGCGCCAATGCCGACTATCACAGCCTGTTGCTCGAAATAGGTGGGAACAGCCGACTTCCGGCCATTCTCGACCATTTGTATACAACGTTCTTTCGGGCCCAAGCGCGGGAACTGATGAGTCACGCCAGCGTGCGCCAACGATGATCACCGGCGAATTACGGATGCTATTCTGCGCGGCGATACAGGATTGGCTGAACTACTGATGCGCTCCCATATCCAGCGAACGGCCTACCTCCTCGCTCAACGCGCGCAAAAATCGTAGCGTATCTTGCTCGAGTGCTGCGGGCACCATTGAAGCCGCTATATCGGCCACGCGGCACTTCGACCCAACGCGGTCAACACGCTGCTTTCGCGTTGCGAGCCACAAAGTACCTCTGCCTGCATATTCGGTTTATGCGGTTTGGTGATTATGAACAGGAAGGCGTCTCGCCCAGGTATCGGAACATTCGATGCAGCTATCCTTCCTTCCCGTGATTCCGTCCTGCCTCATATGAGGCAGGTGCCGCAGCATCGCGACATTGAATCCTGCACTCTCGGATCGTTCCGGTCTCGAACCTTCCCAATTCAAGAGCTAAATCTCCTTCTCGGACTGTAGTCGGGTAAATTCGTGATTCGCGCTTGGGGGTGCGGCAGAAATCATGGACTACCTGGAGGTAGTCCATGTACTCGTACGAAGACCGCATCCGAGCGGTCAAGCTCTACATAAGACTTGGAAAGCGTCTTACAGCGACCGTTCGTCAATTGGGTTATCCGACAACAAAAGCTCTCGAACGTTGGTATCGCGCATACGAACTATCGCAAGATTTGCCTGCGGGTTATATTTGCTCAAAGCCGAAATACTCGGCCGAACAAAAAAAAGCTGCTACGGATCACTATCTGAGCCATGGTCAATGTCTTGCTGCCACCGTGAAAGCACTGGGATATCCGGGGCGCGGAACACTCGCGGCCTGGCTTGATGAACTGCGCCCTGAAACCAGGAAGCGCATTGTCGGCAAAGCAGGCGGCGTATCGCAGTCTCCCGAGTTGAAGCAGGCGGCAGTCATCGAGTTGTGCACTCGAGAGGAAAGTGCGCAAGTGATTGCTCGAAAGATAGGCGTGAGCAGGCCGACGTTATACAACTGGAAAAACAAGCTACTCGGTCGTGAGGTTCCGGCATCCATGAAACGCCACAACGATTCGCCGCAAGCCCCTGAGCGGGCAGAGCTGGAGCGGCAGGTCGAATCGCTTCGACGCGACATCCGGCAATTGCAGCTCGAACACGACATTTTGAAGAAGGCCAATGAACTGTTAAAAGAAGGCCTGGGCCTCGACCCGCAACTCCTGACCAATCGGGAGAAGACGTTGCTGGTTGATGCCCTGAGACAAACCTACGCGCTGTCAGAACTCTTTGCCAGACTAGCCCTTGCCCGCAGCTCATACTTTTATCACCGGGCAAGGCTACGGGTCTCTGACAAGTTTGCTGACGTGCGTCGCGCCATCACGAGCATCTTCGAGCTCAATCATCGTTGCTACGGCTATCGTCGGATTCGGGCGGCTCTTGGGCGGCAGCAGGTCTTCATCTCGGAGAAAGTCGTGCGGCGTTTGATGAAGCAGGAACGCCTGGCCGTTGCCATGACGAGGCGGCGTCGCTACGGCTCCTACCTGGGAGAAATCAGCCCTGCGCCGGAGAACCTCATCAACCGAGACTTCCAGGCGGCAGCCCCGAATGAGAAGTGGCTCACCGACATTACGGAGTTCCAGATCCCGGCTGGCAAGGTATATCTGTCGCCCGTCATCGACTGCTTCGATGGACTGGTCATCAGCTGGTCAATAGGCACGCGTCCGGATGCCGAGCTTGTGAACACCATGCTGGATGCAGCCATCGAGAAGGTGGCCAATCGCAACGACCGGCCTGTCGTCCACTCTGATCGCGGCGCCCATTATCGCTGGCCGGGGTGGCTCTCACGTATCCGCGACGCGAAGCTGATTCGCTCGATGTCGCGCAAAGGGTGTTCGCCTGACAATGCAGCCTGCGAAGGCTTCTTCGGGCGGCTGAAAACGGAACTGTTCTATCCTCGGGACTGGCAGGCTACAACCATTGACCAATTCATTGAGGTAGTTGATTCCTACATCCGCTGGTATAACGAAAAGCGGATCAAAATC
Source organism: Paraburkholderia sp. GAS448 (assembly GCF_050435685.1). Classification (NCBI taxonomy): domain Bacteria; kingdom Pseudomonadati; phylum Pseudomonadota; class Betaproteobacteria; order Burkholderiales; family Burkholderiaceae; genus Paraburkholderia; species Paraburkholderia sp. GAS448. The sequence goes on along the minus strand of NZ_JBNDKT010000016.1, from coordinate 112,470 downwards.
TCGCTCGGCTCACTCAGTCCCCTTGAATATCGTGAGAGCCTTGGGCTTGCAGCATAAACATAAACGAGTCCAGGATTTCTGCCGCACCCCCCTTTTGAACGGCCTATTTGTCTGAAACATCAGATAAATGCGCAAATGAAAATTCACTGATCCAACAATTTCTTCAAAAGACGACTCAGCGCGTTCGATTCCGTGTCGGAAAGCAACGCTAGCCGCCGGTTCGCTACCATCATCAGGATCGGGGCGCCGCGTTCCGCCATCTCGCGTCCCGGCTCCGTCAGCGCCAGTCTCAGTGCACGGCGGTCGTCGAGGCGTCGGTAGCGGCGTAGTAGCTCTTTTTTTTCGAGCCCGTCGAGTACGCGCGTTATCTGCCCGGTGTCGATGTCGAGCAACTTCGCGAGCGCTCCGGGCGAATTAGCGCGTTCATGGGCGAGCTCAAGCAGGATTCGCATCTGCCTGGCATCGACACCGAATTGCCTGAGCGCGTCGTTAGCTTCCGCGGTGAGGATCTTGCGAGCGCGGTTCAGCGCCAGCAGCAGGCGCCGAGTCGACGCGAAGTCGTAGGTGATTTTGCTGTCCATCGTGCTCTTTGCTTCGCTGGTCCAATCACCGCTCTATTGCGCGACGGTTGACGCCATGCCTGCCGGTGTCGTGCCCGCCGCCAATCCCCGACAGAATTTGCGAAGCAATCAGCCGCGCGACGGCTCTAGTTGCGGCCAGCGGCGGTTCGCACAGACTTCTGATGATCAACCCTGTCACGGTCGAGTGAATAAATGTTGCCGCGAGGTATGGGTCCAGCTCGGCACTCAGCTGGTTGTGAGCGATGGCTGCCCTCAGGGCGCGTGCCATCTGGTGCTCGGCGCAGCGCCAGATGGCATGCAAGCGACTCCAGATCCATTCGGTTTCAGCGGACATCTCGCAGTGCATCAGCATGATCGAGTAAAAGCTCCGCGAGGGACCGGCGGATAGCACCGTGGCCAGAAGCCTGGCCAGCCTTCTTTCCAGGTGCCCGAGCGGATCGCGCTCCCCCTCGGTCCACGACATGACAAACGGGTCGTCCGCCAGCGAAGCATCCTCGAACAAGGCTTCGAGCAACGCCATCTTGTCCTTGAAGTGCCAGTAGACCGCGCCACGAGTGACGCCCGCCAGATCGGCAATTTCAGCGAGAGAGGCGCGCGACACACCACGCGCGACAAAGACTTGTTCTGCGGCCTTCAATATTTGCGCTCGCGTTTCAAGCGCTTCTCTCCTAGTGCGCTTCATTGCCCACCGTCATCAGGAATCGGCTACCGCATCGGCGCTCTCGACATGACGTAGCTTGCGCGTGACTTCATCGAGCTTGTCGCCGAGCAGGCGCCGCACCGTCACATAGAACATCGGAATCAGCAAGAGACCGAAGAACGTGGCAAACAACATGCCACCGATCACGCCAGTGCCGATCTCATGACGGGACGCGGCACCGGCCCCGCTGGACAGCACAAGCGGCACCACGCCGACGATGAAAGCCATCGATGTCATCAGAATGGGCCTGAAACGCTGCTTCGCCGCATCCATGACCGCCTCGAAAAGCGTCATGCCCCGCGCCTGCCCGTCGATGGCGAACTCGACGATCAGAATCGCGTTTTTTGCGGCAAGCCCGATCACCGTGACCATGCCGATCTTGAAGTAGATATCGTTGGGCATCTTGAACAGATGGCAGAACACCGACATTCCCAGCAGGCCCAGCGGCACGGTCAACAGCACCGCAACGGGGATGGACCAGCTTTCATAAAGCGCCGCCAGACAAAGGAACACCACCACAATCGACAACGCCATCAACGCCATCGCCGAATTCCCTGCCAGGATTTCCTGGTAGGACTGCCCGGTCCAGTCCGAGGCAAAGCCTGCCGGCAACGACTTGTCGACCGTGTTGTCGAGGATCCGCATCGCCTGGCCGGTGGAGTATCCTGGCGCCGGCATGCCCACGATCTCGACTGCCGAATAGCCGTTGTAGCGCGAGAGCGCCTGCGGGCCGACATCCCACTTTGCCTTCACCACACTCGAGAGCGGCACCATGTTGTACGGACTGATGGCGCTGTTGCTCACCGATGGATTGACGGGGCGCAACGCACCGCCCGGCGATGTTCCCGCACCGCTCACGCCGGCAGTGCCGCCGCTGGAACCAGACGACGTCCCCGTCACGCCGCTCGGCGTGTAGATGTGCCCCAGGGAGTCGAGTCCCATCCGGAATGGCGCATCAGCCTGGAGGAAAACGCGCTTCACACGTCCGTCGTACGTGAATTCATTCACGTAGACGGGCGCCAGATCCATTTGAATGCTGTTATAGACATCAGGCAACGACAGACCCATCGATTGCGCCTGAACCCGGTCCACGGCCAGTTGAAGCTGTGGTGCCTCCGGGAGCGAGTTGGGCCGAATGCCAAAAAGCTTCGGGTTTTGGCCCGCCTCCGCCAGCAACTTGCCCTCCGCCTGCGTGAGCTCGGCCCTCGATTGGCCATTGCGCGCCTGCAGGTACATATCGACGCCGGCAAACTGGCTCAGTCCACGTATGGTGGGCAGATTGACGATGAAGATCCTCGCGCCGTCGACGCCGTGCAATATCTTGTTGGCCTGCGGGATCAACTGCATCGCGCTTTGCGAACGTTTGCTCCAATCGGTGAGCTTGATGTACGCCATGCCGACGTTTTCGCTTTGGCCGACGAAGCTGAAGCCTTCGAATGCCAGGACGCCATCGATATCCTTGCCGATCGGGCTCTTCTTGAGCCTGCCGCCGATTTCGTCCATGACCTCTTGTGTACGCGACAGCGTCGCGCCGGAAGGCAGATTGACAATCGCCAGCATGAAGCCCTGGTCCTCATCGGGGACGAACGCCGTCGGCAGGCGCGTGTAAAAAACGCCGGCTAATACGGAAAGGGTGACGAACAGAATCATCCAGCGCGGCGTGCGTCGGACAATCCGGCCGACGCTGCCCACATATAAGCTGCCGAACCGGTCGAACCCGCGGTTGAACCATTGAAAGACGACGTTCGAGCTTGCATGATGCGAAGGCTTGAGGAACGCAGCACACAGCGATGGCGTGAAGGACAACGCGAGGAATGCCGAGAACACCATCGATACGGCGATGGTCAACGCGAACTGCGAATAGATCATGCCGGTCGCGCCCGGCTGCAGCGCGGACGGTACGAACACCGCAGCGAGCACCACCGTAATCGCGACGATCGCCCCCGAGATCTGGCCCATGGCCTTACGCGTGGCCGCTCTCGGACTGAGACCTTCCTCGCGCATGAGGCGCTCCACGTTCTCGATCACGACGATCGCATCGTCCACCACGATGCCGATGGCGAGAACCATCCCGAACAGGTCGAGCTGGTTCAGCGAGAAGTGCATCGCCGCCAGGCCGATAAACGTGCCGAGCAACGCGACCGGAATGACGAGCGTCGGAATGATGGTGGCCCGGACGTTCTGCAGGAAGAGCAGCATCACGAAGAACACGACAATGATCGCCTCAACGAGCGTATGCACGACGTCGGTGATCGAGGCCGTGATGAACGGCGTCGTATCGTACGGAACGGTCCATGTGACGCCGGGAGGGAAATCGCGAGACAGTGTCGCCATTTCGGCTTTGACGGCCTTGGCCACGTCGAGCGCATTCGCACCTGGCAGCAGGTAGACGGCGAGGCTGCCCGCAACCTTGCCGTTGTACGCGGCGGAGGTGCCGTAGCTTTGCGCCCCGAAGCTGATGCGCGCGACGTCGCTCAGGCGAACCACGCTGCCATCAGTATTCGTCCGCAGGATGATGTCGCGAAACTGCTGCTGCGAGGAAAACAACCTATCGCCCGATACCGTTGCCGTGAAGACCTGGCCATTGACCGCCGGATCCGCGCCGACCGAACCCGTGGCGAACTCGGCGTTCTGAGCCTGGACGGCGCTCATCACTTGCGAAGTCGAAAGACCGTAGCCTTGCAGCTTGTCGGGATTGAGCCAGATCCGCAAAGCGTATTCCGAGCCCAGCATGAAAGTATTGCCCACACCGCTGATACGGCCAACGACGGGCTGTATCCGCGAGGCAATGATGTCGCTCAAGCGCGCCGTATCGACGGCAGGGTTGCTCGATTGCAAGCTGACGGCCATCAGAATGTCGGGACTCGCCTTCGCCACGACGATGCCCTCCTGCGTCACCTCGGACGGCAGCAGCGGCTGCGCGAGCGCCACCTTGTTCTGCACCTGCACTTGTGCAATGTCCGCGTTGGTTCCAGGCGCAAAGGTCAGCGTGACGGTTGCCGTCCCGTTGCCATTGGATGTCGAGCTGAAGTACAGCAGGTTATCAATGCCGGTCAGCTGCTGCTCGATCACCTGCGTGACCGTTGATTCCATCGTCGAGGCACTTGCGCCTGGATAGGTCGCCGTTACGGTCACCTGGGGTGGAGCAATGTCCGGATAAGAATCAACCCCGAGGTGCTGCAGCGAGATCGCACCGAACAAACAGATCAGAATGGGAATCACCCAGGCAAAGACAGGCCGATCGATAAAGAAACGTGACATGAGATACCCCTACGATTTACTGCCGGAACGATGGCCGCTCGGTGACGAAGCCGGGCCGGACTGTGACAACCTCGTGTTTTGGTCGGTACCTCGCCAGGGTGTGGTTTTGGCGAGCATCCCCTCACGTACGCCCTGTACACCTGCGACGATCACTCGATCGCCGGGCGCCAGCCCCCCTGTCACAATCCAGTCGCTACGGTAGCTATCGTTGGCATCGACATCCTTGCGGACCACCTTGCCGTCGGCGCCCACCACCATCGCGTAGGAACCGACCGTGTCGCGCTGTATGGCTTGTTGGGGCACCAGGTAGACATCGTTACGCTGGCCAAGGTCAACATTGAGCGATACGTACATTCCCGGCAGCAGTTGATGCTGCGGGTTGGGTATCTGCGCGCGCAGGCTGACGGCACCGGTAGTCGAGTTCACGGAAACATCAGTGAAATCCAGCGTGCCGAGCTGGTCGTATGGCGTGCCATTGGGCAGCATGATCTGGACGGTGGTCTTGTTTTGCGCGGCGAGCGCAACATCACCTTTGCTCTGGGCCTGCTTCAGCGTGATCAGATCGGCGGCGCTGATCGTGAAGTTCACATAGAGCGGATCGACCTGTTCGACCGTGGCAAGCAATGTCCCTCCGGAACCCGCATCGGTCGTGCCGTTCCCGACAACGGCGCCGCCGGTCACCTGCTGCTGACCGGCAATGCCGGTAATGGGCGAGGTCACCTTCGTATAGCCGAGACTCACGCGCGCGCCTTCGACGGCGGCTTCGTCTGCCTTGACCTTGGCAGCGGCACTGCGAAGAGCCGCGTCGGCATCGTCCACCGTTTGTTGCGATACGGAGCCGATCGGCAACAGCTCGTGATAACGCTCGGCAGTAGTGCGATCGTTGACGAAGGTCGCCTGGTCCTGGGCGAGCGTGGCAAGATCGTTGTCGAGCACCGTCTGGTAGTAGGTGGGATCGATCTGGAACAGCGCTTGTCCTGCCTTGACTTCACTGCCCTCCGTGTAGAGGCGCTTCGTCAGCACGCCCGAAACCCGCGCTGTGACATTAGCGCTGTAATAGGCCGACAGGCGTCCGACGAAGCTGTGATTCAGCGGTACGTTGCTGGGTTCGGCTTCCATGACGCCGACCTGCGGCGCCGGCGGCGCCGGCGGTGGATCGTTTTTGCCGCAGCCGAACAACGAGAGAAGGCCGATGGAGACAATGGATAGGCGTGAGCGTAGAAGTAGTGACATTATCGAAACCGTGTGAGCAAGATCGAGGAACGGGAACAGCGCGCAAGCTTGCCGGGCATGCTGTCAGCGGCTGCTCCTGGAAGAAGTGGCGACGTCGGCAGGAGCCTCCTTTGCTTCGTCCCATCGCCATCCTCCACCCAGGCTTTTGATCAGGGTTACGCTGCTTAACGTCAGCGACGCCCGCGTGTCCGCGAGGTTCTGTTGCGCCAGCAGCAACGTGAGTTGCTGAGTCAAAAGACTTTGTTCGCTTGCGGAGCCGTACTGGAACTGCGCTTGCTCACTCTCGAAGAGCCGCTTGTTGCGCTGATAGATATCGGCGAACGCACGTTCCTGTTGTCCAAGATGATTCCAGGAGGACAGGCTGTCCTCAACGCTTTCAAATGCGGACAACACCGCCTGGCGATACGCCGCCACCGATTCGTCATACGTCGCACGAGCTTCGTGCACGGCCGCTGTCCGGGCGCCCCCGTCAAAAATCGTCCCCGCCAGCTCGGGCCCAAGCGTCCAGAAGCGGTTTGGCACAGAGAAGAGATTGGCGAGCGAGCTATGCTGGAATCCGCCTTGTGCCGACAGTGTCAGGTTCGGGAAGAAAGCCGCCGTGGCCACGCCGATCCCCGCGTTCGCCGATGCCGCCGTGCGCTCGGCGCTCACGACGTCATAACGCCGTTCGAGCAATTGCGAAGGCAATGAAAGTGGCACGACTGGGGCGACGAACGCATAGTGCGGTTCGGACGCTATCGAAAACTTGCCGGGCGGCACGCCGGTTAGGACCGCGATGGCATGCTCATACTGTTCGCGTGACGTTTGCGTCGACTGGAGGTCGGCGACGATGACCTCGAGCGTGTCCTGCGCGGCCAGCACGCTGTCGTTCGACGACTCGCCTTGTGCGTAACTCGCCCGCGTCATATCCAGAATGCGGGTGTCGATCCGCTGTTGTTGCTCGAGCAGGTCGATATCCACGTCCGCCCGGCGAAGTTCGAAGTAATCGGTCACGACGCTTGCGGCAATCGACAGACGCTGCCCAGCCAGTTGCGCGTCGCTAGCCTGCGCACTCGCCTTGCTCGATTCGATCTCGCGGCGGATTTGCCCCCATAGATCGAGCTCCCAGCTCGCGGCGACATCCGCAGTGACGGTGTTGTGCACTCCGGAATTCAAAGCGCTGCCATTTACCGCGCCTGCGCCAGAACCCGCTCCCGCACGCGACCCTGAGATACCGGCCGAGATCGTCGGAAAGAGGCTCGCGGTATTGGCGACCACGGTGGCCTGCGCCAACCGGTACGCCGCCTCCGCTTGCGCGATCGATTGATTGGCCACGAGCGCCTCGTCCACCAGGTGCGTCAGCGTATCGTCGTGATAGTCGCGCCACCACGTGCTCGAAAGCGTTGCCTGCGGGTCAGCCTGTGCCCGTTGCCATTCGACGCTGCCCTCCTTGAAGCTTGGGGGGATATCGATCGTCGGCTTGAGGTAGTCCGGCCCCACCGCGCAACCCGCGGTCATTAGCGTCGCGGCAACCGTGCAACCGCAAAGCACGACACGCCGGAAAGCGCGCCAGCGGCATCGCGGCGCGCCATCGCGCAAGCTGCAAAGAACGTTCATGTTTAGCCTATTGGTAAGGGTCGCCCGAAGGGCGAGTTGGCGCAACCAGCGAGTCCGGGAACGACAACGATGCCCGGCATGCCTTCATTGGCCGTTATGACCGATGCAAACCCGAGCCGCGAGGACGTGTCACGCACGCTCGCCGACGAGCGAACCCGCCTTCACTGTCATGAGTTTTCAAGCGACAGGATCGTCTGTTCGCAGGTGGAAGTAAAATAGATTGAATTGACGGATCGATCAGTTAATCTGATCGTGTAGGGCAACATAGATCTTCGCCATCTACGCCATTTCGTTGCCGTGGCAGAAGAGAAGCTTTTTGGACGCGCCGCAAATCGCTTCCAAATCGTGCAGCCCGCGTTGAGCACGCAGATTCCTTCGATGGAGGGGGACCTGCAAGCCGAGCGATTCATCCTTCCCGTGTCCGAGAAAGACGAGGACGAATCCACGGCGCTGGTGTGCGGCAGCAGATCTCTTCGATCAAATCCGGCACGCGTTGACTGAGGACGAGATCGATTGCGATACGTCCGAAAACTGCTGGGTATGGAGTGCGATCAACGGCGTCAAGTAGTACGTCCCGAAGCTTGTCGGCGCGTGAATGCGAAGACGCCCAGATGGCAGCGCGGCGGGATCCGCGACTTCGGATTCGGCCGTCTCGACCTTATCCATAATTTTTTCGTAACGCCTACTATATAGCCGATCCCGGCCCGGTCGGCGCCATGCGCCGCGTCATCCAGTTTATGAGTTGGGCTTTTCAGATGCCAGGGTGAAAGCGTTGCAACGCGCAGCCGGGCCTTGGCGACGCGTCACGAAACAAGAATGCGGCGCAACCTCGCCTTGATCGAAGAGTGACTGCCTCAAGGCAGTACGTTCTCCTGGGCGAAACTGGCATAGCTATTCTTGATACGCATCAACAGATTTTGGAACAACTTGAGCTCTTCGCGCGACAGACCCGAGAGCACCTTCTTCAGCCTTTTCTCGTTCGACTCGATCGCGCGCTCAATGACTTCCTTGCCCTTCGGCGTGAGTGTAGCGAGCAACCGCCGCCGGTCTTCCTGATCGCCCACTGAGCGCACCAGCCCGTCCTGTTCCAGTGCGAACATCATTGCGGAGACGGCTGCCCGCGTGACCTGCAGCGTCGCGATGATCTCCTGATGCGGGACCAGGCGGTCCCCGGCTCCCCAAAGTAATGCAAGCACCTGAAATCTCGCTGGCGAACCTGCCGTCCCTTCCAGCCATACGTTCATCACATTAGTGACCTGTTGTGTCGTCGCTTTCAGTGCGAACACTGTTTCCAGTCGCTCGACGGCAGCCGCCGGAAATCGGCGAAGGTATGCGTCGCGCAGATACGGCGGGGGGAAAATCATTTCGTCTGCGGAATGTGTCTTGTCCAAAGCTGCTCACCTCTCGATCTGCCTATCAGGCACAAAACAGTATCGTACCTGACAAAGCACCGCTCAAATTAGTATGAATAAAAACTATATATCTACGATATTGTCAATCGCTTGACAAATGTATTTGCGAAAAATAGGATGTGTGCCTAGACGGTCGTATTCGCGGCTTGCGGTGGGCGCAAGCCGGTTTCCCGTTCAGGAGTTGCAAACATGACCGACGTACAGACGCGGGAGGACGTTCAGGCGCAAGCTACGCGCGCACCTCGCATCCGCAAGCACAAGATCGTTGTCGCGGCGATAGCCGGTGGCATTCTGGCCGCTGGTGGCATCGCGTACTCTTTCATGAGCGGCAACAAGGTTTCAACTGACGACGCCTACACCGACGGGCGGGCCATTACCGTCGCTCCCCACGTAGCTGGCTATGTCGCTGCGCTCAATGTGGCCGACAATCAGTTCGTCCATCAAGGGCAGGTCCTCATTCAGGTTCAATGCACCGACTACATGGCGGCGCGCGCGCATGCGCAAGGCGATCTCGAATCGACTGAAGGACAACTGGCCTCGGCGCAATCGGAACTAGAGCTCGCCAAGATCAGTTATCCCGCACGGTTTGATGAAGCGCAGGCAACGCTCGCCACGCAGCGCGCCAACCTTTTCAAGGCGCAGTCGGAATTCCTTCGTCAGCACGAGATCCCCAAAGAAGCCACGACATCGCACGATGTCGACTACGCCACTGCTGAACGAAACGCGGCTGACGGGCAGCTAGCGGTGGCTCAGGCAGCGAAGCGCATCGCTGAGCCTGTCAGCCTGAACATCGCCGACGCCAAGGCACATGTCGAGCAACTCCAAGGGGCGCTCAAGCGCGCCCAGGCCGACCTCGACGGGGCAAATCTCAACGTGGGCTGGTGTGACGTCAGGGCGCCGCAAGACGGATGGGTCACCAAGCGGCAAGTGGAGAAAGGGGACTACGTGCAGGTGGGACAACAATTGTTCTCCATCGTCAGCCCCGAGGTTTGGGTCACGGCGAACTTCAAAGAAACCGAACTCACGCACATGCGTCCGGGGCAACAAGTATCGATTGCCGTCGATGCGTATTCCAATCTGAAGCTGAAGGGGCATGTCGATAGCATACAGCTCGGTTCAGGCGGCAAGTTCACTGCGTTCCCAGCCGAAAACGCCACGGGCAATTTCGTCAAGATCGTTCAGCGGGTCCCGGTCAAGATCGTGATCGACTCCGGTACGGATCCAAACCGGCCCCTTCCTCTTAATCTTTCGGTCGAGCCGACAGTTGAGTTGCGATGAACACGATAGCCGAAGCCCAAGCCGCGGCCTGGAAGCCGCGCGCCAATCCCTGGTTGATCGCGGTCGTCGTGACGATTGCCGCGTTCATGGAAATCCTCGATACGACCATCGTCAATGTCGCCTTGCCTCATATCGCGGGCAGTCTGTCGATCAGCTCCGACGACGCCACATGGGCGCTCACGTCATATCTGGTCGCCAACGGAATCGTGCTCACCATCTCGGGATGGTTAGGATCAGTGTTCGGGAGAAAGCGATACTTCCTCATTTGTATCGCAATGTTCACGGTTTGCTCGCTGCTATGTGGTCTTGCACAGAGCTTGCCGCAACTGATCGTGTTCCGGCTGCTGCAAGGTTTTTTCGGGGGCGGCTTGCAACCGAATCAGCAAGCGATTGTGCTGGACTCATTCGAGCCCGAAAAACGCGGGGCAGCCTTCGCGATCACGGCAATTGCAACCATTGTGGCTCCCGTGCTCGGCCCGGTCCTTGGCGGCTACATCACGGACCACGCCTCGTGGCGTTGGATATTTTTCATCAATATTCCGGTAGGCATTTTTGCATGCTTTGCCGTCGGCGCTCTCGTGGAAGATCCCCCTTGGGCAGTCAAGCAGAGGCGATCAGTCGACTACGTAGGCTTGTCGTTAATCACGCTCGGGCTGGGCTGCATGCAGGTCATGATGGACCGTGGCGAAGACGAGGGGTGGTTTGGGTCACCTTTGATCGTTCGATTGACAATCCTTTCGGGTCTCGGGATCGCAGGCGCCATCATCTGGTTATTGAGCGTAAAGAAGCCGGTCGTCGATCTCCGCGTGTTCAAGGATCGCAACTTCGCAATCAGTTCGATCCTGATCATCGGCATGAGCGTCATCCTCTATGGGACGTCGGTGCTCATACCGCAGTTCGCCCAGCAGACGTTGGGGTATACCGCGACGTGGGCCGGACTGGTTCTCGCGCCTGGAGGCGTCGCGATCATGCTGCTCATTCCGCCGGTCGGCCGCCTGATGAAAGTGGTGCAATTGCGCTATGTGATTGCGATGGGTTTTGGAATCATGATGCTCGCGCTTTGGTATAGCAATACGATCGTGCCTTCGATCGATTTCCGCACGCTTGCGATGATGCGTTGCATCCAAAGCGCTGCATTGGGATTTTTGTTCGTCCCGATCAGTATCATGTCTTTTCACAGCCTGCCCAAATCGCTAAGTGCCGACGCGGCGGCACTGTTCGTGATGTTCCGCAACGTGTCCGGTTCGATCGGCATTTCGGTCTCCACTGCGCTCGTCACGGAGCGTACGCAGGCTCGCCAGGCTCATTTGTCGGCCTGGTTGACGCCACTCAATAAGTCTTTCAATGAACTCGTCGCCCAAAACGAGGCGACACTCCGTTCTCTTGGCTGGGCCGCAAGCAGATTACATAGCGAAGCGGTCTCGCTCGTGTTTGGTAACCTCCAGCTTCAATCTGCCGTGCTGGCGTACGCCGACGTTTTCATCTACGGCGCTGTCGTTGCTGCCGCAATGATTCCGCTGGCAACGCTGCTTTCGCCAGTCAAAGATAGCGGCCGCCAGTCTACGCCGATGCATTGATGGCATTTCCCACTATCGAGAGTCGACGTCATGAATCTCCTTAAGCTTCAAATCGCCGCGGCCGTCGTGCTGCTAACCGGATGTACTGTGGGACCCAACTTTATTCGGCCGGAAGCCCAGCTGCCGACGAACTGGTGCGCGTCGGCATGTCAAGCGAACGACGCCGGCCAGAGTCGCGTGACCTCGCAGCCTGTCACTTCGGCCTGGTGGACCTCGTTCAACGATCCAGAATTGCTAAACCTGGAGAATGCTGTTGCTGGTGCCAACCTTGATCTCAAGGTTGCATCACTCAGGCTTGCCGAGAGCCGCGCGGCGCGCACCGTCACGGCGGCGGACCGGTATCCTTCCGTCGAGGCCAATGCCGGCGTCACCCGCGAACGCACGAGTGCCAATGGCGTTTTGAGTTCCGCGGGTACGCTGGCTCAAACGCCCAATCCGGCTACGGCTGCAAACGGAAATAACGGGCTGACGGTAACCCCCAATCAGGGTAGTAATGCGTCCCCCTTTAACGTCTTCCAGGTGGGTTTTGACTCGTCGTGGGAACTGGACCTCTGGGGCCGGGTGAGGCGAGAAGTCGAAGCTGCCGACGCATCCGTCGAGATTCAGGCCGATGCGCGTCGCGACCTGTTGCTGTCGACCATGGCCGAAGTCGCACGCGACTATATCCAGCTACGCGGCATTCAATCCGACTACACCATCACGCTCGAGAACCTGAACGCCGCCAAAGACATTGAAAGAGTCACACGCGAGCGGAATGCTCACGGACTCGCGACCGAGTTGGATATCGCTCAAGCAGCGTCCCAAGTATCGAGAGAGGCCGCTCTTGTGCCTCAACTGAAACAGCAGGAGGAAGAGACCATCAATCGCCTTAGTTTCCTGCTTGGCGAAGCCCCTGGTGCGCTGCGGGCTGAGCTTGAATCCAGCAAGCCGGTGCCACCAACACCACCGGTGGTCCCTATCGGCATCCCGTCAGAACTGGCGCAGCGCCGGCCGGACATTCGAGAGGCGGAGGCAACACTGCATCAGGCAACCGCGGAAGTTGGCGTCGCAACGGCAGACTTCTATCCGAGAATCACCCTCTCGGGCAGTGCCAGTCTGCAGGCACTCCAGTTCAGTCAACTGGGAGATTGGGCGTCTCATCAGTTTGCAATCGGTCCATCGATTACTGTGCCGATCTTTGAGGGTGGGCGATTGAAGGGTACGCTCAACCTTCGCAAATTGCAGCAGCAGGAAGCAGCAGTGACTTACCAGAGGGTCGTGCTATCTGCGTGGCACGAGATCGACAACGCCCTGACGCAATATTCATCGCAACAGCTCCGCCGCGACCAACTGGAAGCAGCCGTCAAGGACGATCAAAGGGCACTCCGCCTGGCTCAGGCGCAATACGTTGCCGGTACAGGCCCATTCCTTCAGGTGCTCGATGCACAGCGGAACCTCCTTTCGGGGCAACAGGATCTGAGCGATAACATCACCGGCATCTCCACGACGCTGGCCTCACTTTACAAGGCACTTGGCGGCGGGTGGGAATCGACTTATCCCGAAGCGGCTTCTGCGAACGTGCAATAGCAGCACGTTCGCGAATAATGCGGACATGGCAAGCCCCCTGATGTCACGAACGAGAAAGCCGGAAGAATGAAGACTCGTCATCGTTCATCCAGATCTGACGCTGTCATGGAGGGCCGCGAAACACTGTCGTCGATCGAGGTGCGGTTCCCAGTACGCAGCGGGCTGTCGCGCTTCACCGAAGACGCCACCGGGAAGGAGGTCTCCCACCCGCCACCCAGTGCCTTGAAAAGGCCGACGAGCGCGAGCGAAACTTCTGTGGTGCTGACGGCTCTCGCCTGCTGGGTATCCAACAGATCCCGCTGGACCGCGAGGACGTTCAGGAAGTCCGTAGCGCCCGCAACGTATTGAAGGCGAGCGTTCTCAAGCGCCACCTGATCCTGTACTACCGCGGTGTCGAGCTTCACCTGCCTGGCCTGACGTGTGTCGTAATCGCTCATCGCGTCGTCGACCTCGTGCCAGGCGTTGAGCACGACACGCTGGTATTCGATCATTGCCTCTTGCTGTTGCGCCTTGCGCAGCTCGAGTTGCCCTTTCAGCCGGCCTCCCTCGAATATCGGCACGGTCAGCGCCGGACCTACGCCGAACATGTGCGAACTCCATTTGTCGAGATCGTCGAAATGCATGGCCTGAAGACTCAGGTTCGCCGAGAGCGTGATCCGCGGATAGAAGTCTCCGACCGCCGCGCCGACATCGGCTGTCGCCGCGTGCAAACGCGCTTCCGCCTCCGTGATATCCGGACGACGCTCGGCCAGCTGTGAAGGGAGTCCGACGGGCACGCGAGGCGGCACAGGAGGAATGGGATGTACGGTATCAAGTTCGCGCTCCAGCGTTCGCGGCGGTTTGCCAAGCAGGAAGCTCAGCGCGTTGACCAGATGGACGTGCTGGTTTTCCAGCACCGGCAGGCGTGCCTCAATTTCACTCACCTGCGCTGCAGCCTCTGCGGCTTCGAGGTGCGTTGCCACCCCGTCAGCGAAGCGAATCTGCGTGAGCGTCAAGCTCTGGCGTGCGATCTCGAGGTTTTGCCGGACGATGGCCTGTTGTGCCTGCACCCCCCGCAGCTGGATGTAATCGCACGCCGTCTCGGCCATCGCCGACAGCAACACGCCGCGACGCAGGTCAGCACTCGCCTGCACCGACGCGTCAGCCGATTCGATCTCGCGGCGCACGCGTCCCCAAACATCAAGCTCCCATGAAGCGTCGATTCCCGGCTGCCAGACGTTATAGTCACTTTTGCCGTTCAACCCGGAGATGTCCACAAGCCCATTCTGGCTCGAGCGCGCGTGCTGATACGACGCGGAGCCCTGCAGCGCGGGCAGTGCGTCGGCACCGGTCATGCCACGGGCCGCTCGCGCCTGCATGAACCGTTGTGTGGCGACCTTGACATCGAGGTTCGCGCCCGCTACGCGCTCGACGAGTGAGGAAAGCTCCGCGTCCGAGAACGCTGTCCACCAGCGCGCGTCGACATCGTCCGGTACCGTGAGACTGCGATCGACCGTGAAAGCCTGGGTCGCGTAGTCGGTCCACTGTGTCGGCAGCACGGCCTTTGGCTCGTGATAGTCCGGACCGACGGTACACCCGGCAAGTGCCGTCAAAAGCGCCCCTGCGGCGATTCGTGCCCTGAGCATGCTCATCGTGCGACGCCCTCCTCGCCTTCGTCCACATGCGAGCCTCCCATGTGAATGGTCGCCTCGACCGACATGCCCACGCGAAGTCTGCGCAACGCAGGCTGCCCGGGACGCAGTACGATCTTCACCGGAATGCGCTGGACCACCTTGGTGAAGTTGCCTGTGGCATTGTCGGGTGCGATGGCGGCAAAAGTTACGCCGGTGGCCGGCGCCAGGGTGTCCACCGTTCCGTGCAGCACAACGCCTGGAAGGGAATCCACGTGAATATCGGCCGCCTCTCCGCGACGCACCGAAGTGAGCTGTGTTTCCTGGAAATTGGCGATAACGAAGGCTTGCTGCAGCGGGACCACCGCAAGCAGTGGCGTTCCCGCTGTGACATAGGCCCCGAGGCGCACCGAGCGTTGGCCGACCATGCCGTCGACCGGCGCCACGATACGCGTCCACGACAGGTTCAGACGGGCGGTGTCCAGTGTCGCCAGTGCTTGTGCGAGGGCCGCTTGTGCCCGCTCCCGGTCGGACTGCAGAACCGCGATCTGCTGCCGTGCGGCCTTCACTGTGGCTTCGTTGCGGGAGACATCCGCCTGCGCGGTATCGATGCGCGATTGTGCCTGCTGCGCGTTCTGGACGCTTCCCGCGCCGTGACTCGCCAGGTCCGTGTAGCGGTTGTAGTCGGCCCGGGCAAAGGTATAGTTCGCGCGAGCCGCGGTCAACGCGGCATCCGCCTGTTCGATGACGGCCTGCTGCTGGACGATACTCGCCGACGCATTGTCGATAGCGGCTTTCGCCATTGCGACATTCGCCTCCGCGGAAGCGACCGCCGCCTTGTAGTCCCGGTCGTCGATCTGGGCGAGCAGCTGGCCCTCGTGGACAACCTGATTGTCATCGACCGAGAGGACCGTGACCTGGCCGGCCACGCGCGGCGAAACCACGGTGAAATCGGCGGTCACATAGGCATCGTTGGTCGTCTGCGATGACGACGAAAAGACAAATCTTGCGACCACTCCCGACACCACAATCACGATCAGGATGGCGGCGGCAGCGATATAAAGCTTTCTTCTTTGAATGGATTCAGACATGGCTAAAACGAGACGTTATCGGGTCGAGTTGCTGGCGACGGCACGGGGCGGATAAACACGCGGAGCAATCAAGGGAATCAGCACGATCAGCGCTACGGCAACGAGAGCCATCAACCGGAAAACATCGGCCGAAGCGAGAACCATCGCCTGCTCCCGCATCCTTTCGTCGAGAAGCTGCAGAAAGGCGTGGTGAGGTAGTCCTGTCATCCGGGCAAAGCCGTCGTTTGCCATGGCCAGCGCATGCGGCCGGTTACCCAGCTGGTCAACGAGCACGTTCGAATGCAAATGTTCACGCATGGCGAAAAATCCTTCAGTCACGCCTGTGCCCACAACCGAAGCGAGCCCCTTGATCGTGTTGAACCACGCGGAGGCGAACGGCCCCTCGGCCGGCGCCATTCCGTTGGTGGCCAGCATGAGAAGCGGAATGACCGCCATCGGTTGCGCGAAGATCTGAATGATCTGCAATACGTAGAAGTTGTCACGCACCCAGTCCGACGTGAGGTAGCTGCCGACCCCGCACGTCAACACGATCAGACCGATGCCCGTGGCCAGAATCCAGCGGCAGTCAATCGCGCGAATGTTGCACAAGGCGGCGACCAAGGGCAGCGCCAGCAGTTGGGGCAACGCCACGCACAATGAAAGGGGTGCGCTCTGCAAGGGCCGATAACCCTTCACTTCGGCAAGATAGGCTGCGGGAACGCTCGCAACCGCGACGAATATGAGCAGGACACCGCCGAGTGTGATCAGAGCATGGGTCAGGTTCATCCGTGCCAGCAACTGGATCTTCAAGAACGGCAATGGATGGAACCATTCGTTCACCAGAAACAGCACGAACATGATCGCGGCCCCAATGAGCAGCATGCAGATCAGCGGCGAGTCCGTCCAGCCCAGCCGCGTGCCCTGCCCCAGCGCGGCGACGAGCATTCCGACCGCAGGAAAGCCGAGCAACACCCCGCGCCAGTCAAACTGCCTGCAGCGCTCGAGACGCAGAGGATCCTGCGGAAGGCCCCAGGCGATCATCAGAATGGAAAGCAAGCCGAGAGGCGCTATCTCCCAGAACAGGAATCGCCAGTTAACGTATTCAGTCCACCACGCTGCGAGCGGCGTGCCAAGATTCGGGGCGAACGTAGCGGTCAACGCGTATGCGCCAAGCCCATACAGCTTGATCCCCGGGGGCAGGAAACGTAGCGCGACCGTCATCAGCATGGGCGGAAGGCAACCACCGGCGAAGCCTTGCAGCACGCGCAATACGTAAAGCGCGCTGGTGGAGAAGGCAAACGGAAAGACGAGCCCGAGCACGGCAAACACCGCAACCGCACCGATCGTGAAGCGCCTGAGAGAGAAGGTCATCGCGCACCAGGGAGCAAACATCATTGCCGACACCTGGGCAACCTGATAAAGCGTGGATAGCCAGGAGGCATCGTCATGGCTGATCCCCATGGCGCCGCGGATATCGTCCATCGCGATTTCGGTCACGTGGTCGTTGATCTGCGCGATCACAACAGCGAGGAGAATGCCGCACATGCCGACGAGAATTCGCGCACCAAACGCCGGAGGCGAAGCGGCGTTGGCGGGAGCTTTCGAAGGAGACTCGGTCTGCCGGAGCACAGGCGCGACATTGTTCATGTGCGCCACCATGTTACGACCCGCCACAGCATGGACGCCACAACGGCGTCGATTGGCATGAGCATAGACTTCACCGTTCCCCTTCTGCAGGCCACATATCAATGCGGCAAGTCTAGGTACGGCGGATCAATACGAAAATTGAAATCTTTGCACTACTGCCGTGCGCCAAACGCACTTATTGCGCAGGCAACATAACGCCGGATCCGCCGTTCACGTGACCGGCGCACAGTTCGCGAATGATGCGTCGGAGCCACTGATGCGCACTATCGCTCTGAAACCGCGGATGCCACGCCTGAACAACGACCACTGTCTCGAGCGGCAGCGGCAGCTCGAACGACCGCGCTCGCAGACCCATCCGCCGTACCGCCCACGCAACGTGCTCGGGTACGGTCAGGATCAGGTCCGAACTTCCGAGCATGAAAACGCCGGAGTGGAACGTCGGAGCCACGAGGGACACCCGCCGCGACAGGCCCAACCGCTGCAGGGCCACATCGATCGGGCCGTTCGGGCGCCCACGCCGCGACACGCTGATCTGTTCGTATCGTGCAAAGCGCTCCGGCGTGATCTCGTGATCGAACATGGGGTGCGCGTCCCGCGCCATCCCCACGAATTTCGTCGTGAATAGAGATTGGACGTGAACGTCCGTACCCATCGGACGCATAGCGCTGATGTACAGGTCGACCTTGCCGTCCTCCAGCACCGTGTCCTCCCTGTCCCACTCCGGAGAAAAGCGCAGCACCACGTGCGGCGCCTCGGCGCAAACCCGCTCCATCAAGGCCTGACCGAACGCGCTGATGAAGACATCGTTCGCGTGCAGATTGAAATCTCGTTTGAGAGACGGCAGATCGACTTCCCGCTCGGGCTCCAGCAGCCGGCGTGCGCTCTGCACCGACTGCCGGACCTGCTCTCGCAACGTCAGCGCGCGCGGCGTGGGGACCATCTTGCGCCCGACCTTGACAAAAATGGGGTCGCCGATTGTCTCGCGAATGCGCGCCAGGGTGCGGCTCATCGCCGGCGCGCTCAGGTTCATGCGGCGCGCGGCGGCCACGACGGATCCCTCTTCGAGCAGCACGTCAAGGGCAAAGAGAAGATTGAGGTCAGGCAATTGCATGACAGAGAAGTGTAGTTGCTGCGAGAAGCGGTTCAGCGCGCAGCCGGGCCCTGGCGATGCCTCACGAAGCAAGAAGGCGACGCAACATCCCCTTGAACAATGCATGCTCATCCGGGCTGAAGTCGGCCAGCACCTCGTTGTAGACGTCTGTGAATATCGCTGGCATCTGGTCAGCTACGGCTTGGCCTTGCGGCGTCAAGACGAGTCGAATCATGCGCCGGTCCAACAGGCAGCGTGCTCGTGTGAGGAAGCCGATTCTGACGAGACGGTCGATCAGGCGTGTGATCGCGGTTGGGTCGACATTGCATTCGCGCGCAATTTCGCCGGCATGCGAAAGTCCGTACCGATCGACCAGATACAGCAAACGCCCTTGCGTCGCCGTGACATTGAGCGCTTGCATCGCGCGCCGCGAGATCGAGTTTGCCAGCACGGCATTGGCTCGGGAAACAAGGTGAAGAAGATCGCTGCGGATTTCGGCATTGTCGAAATCGATCCGCGATGTCGTATTGGGAGTTGCCATTGTCCTTCACGTATTTAACACGCCGTTCGTCTCAGGCGATACGAGCCCCAAGACGACGAGCGTAACGAAGCGCGGTCTAGCGCGACATCATGTTCAAGCTGGCGTTGTGCATGACCCAGAGCGAGCCGACCATGACGATGGCCGCCACAAGTACCGTGAAACTGAATGCAAGCACATTCCAGCGCTGGCTCGACGAGCCGTTCATATGAAGAAAGTAAATGAGGTGTACGACGATCTGCACGAATGCGAGCGCAGCGAGTGAAACGAGCTCGGTGCGCGGCGGCAGTAAGCCGCCCAGCACGAGCCCGAACGACGCAGCCGTCAGCAACACGGAGAGAACGAACCCAGCGATATAGCCGCCGACGCTGCCATGAGCATCGTCACCATTGGAAACATGCGATTGAGCCATTTAGATGACGCTCACGAGATAGACAAAGGTAAACACGCAAATCCAGACGATATCCAGGAAGTGCCAGAAAAGGCTCAAGCATGTCAGGCGTCGGATGTCACGCTCGGTCAGCGTCGGGCGCCGGAACATTTGTACCGCGAGGATTACCATCCACAGCAGGCCCAGCGCCACGTGCAAGCCGTGCGTGCCCACCAGCGTGAAGAACGACGACAAAAACGCGCTGCGTCCGGGGCCTGCGCCTTCCGCGATCAGACGGGAGAACTCGCGCAGCTCCATTTCGAGAAACGCCGCGCCGGACACGAACGTCACCGCGAGCCAGCCGAGCACCGCGCCGCGCTTTTGCCGATGCGCGCCGAGCATCGCGAAGCCGAAAGTGATGCTGCTCAAGAGCAGCGCCGCCGTCTCGATCAGGACGCCCGGAATGTCGAACAGCGCCTTCGCGTCCGGGCCGCCTGCGTATTGGCGGCCTTGCACCGCGAACGTCGCGAAAAGCGCCGCGAAGATCACGCAGTCGGTCATCAGGTACAGCCAGAAACCGAATATCGAATACGACGGTGGATGATCGTCGGCATGATCGCGCAGGTTCGCGCTCAAAGTTTTCTGCAACATCAGCTAGCCTCCCGTTCCATGTCCTCTTCGCGCGCGACCACGCGCATGCCGCGATCCTTCTCCTCGATCCGGCGCACCGTCGATGCGGGGATGTAATAACCGTCGTTGTCGCGCGAGCTGTAGATCACGAGCGTCGCGACGATGCCGGCGAGGCCGGCGATCGCCATCCACCAGATGTGCCACACGAGCGCAAAGCCGAGCACGAGGCTGAAGACACCGATCACCAGGCCGGCGCAGGTGTTCGACGGCATATGAATGTCACGGTACGTCGCCCATATCGACCGGCCCTCGCCGCGCGCCCGCATGTCGGCGTGAGCGTCCAGCGCGCGCACCAGCGGGATCACCGCAAAGTTGTACACGGGCGGCGGTGACGTGGTCGCCCATTCGAGCGTGCGGCCGCCCCACGGGTCGCCAGTCGTATCGCGGTATTGCGGCAGATTCCGATTGCGGATGCTGACGACGAGCTGCAGAAGCTGGCACGCGATGCCGATCGCGATCAGCACTGCACCGCCCGCAGCGACGATCAGCCATGGATGCCATGCGGGGTTGTCGTAGTGGTTCAGACGCCGCGTCATCCCCATGAAGCCGAGCACATAGAGCGGCACGAACGCGACGAAGAAGCCAACCTGCCAGAACCAGAACGCTGCCTTGCCGAGCTTCTCGTTCAGCTTGAAACCGAACGCCTTCGGGAACCAGTAGTTAAAGCCCGCGAGATAGCCAAACAGCACGCCGCCGATGATCACGTTATGAAAATGCGCGATCAGGAACAGGCTGTTATGCAAGACGAAGTCCGCGCCGGGGATCGCCATCATCACGCCCGTCATGCCGCCAATCGTGAACGTCACCATGAAGCCGATCGTCCAGAGCACCGGCGTCGAGAACTCGAGCCGGCCGCGATAGATCGTGAACAGCCAGTTGAACACCTTCACACCAGTCGGGATCGCGATGATCATCGTCGCGATGCCGAAGAAGGCATTCACGTCGGCACCCGAGCCCATCGTGAAGAAGTGATGCAGCCAGACGAGAAACGACAGCACCGTGATCGCGCAGCTCGCATAGACCATCGTCTTGTAGCCGAACAGCGGCTTCCTGGCGTAGGTCGCGACGACTTCGGAGAAAATCCCGAACGCGGGCAGGATCAGGATGTACACCTCCGGATGGCCCCATGTCCAGATCAGATTCACATAAAGCATCGGATTGCCGCCCGCGTCGTTCGTGAAGAAGTGCATCCCGAGATAGCGGTCGAGACCGAGCAGCGCGAGCGTCACGGTCAGGATCGGAAACGACGCCATGATCAGCACGTTCGTGCAAAGCGCCGTCCACGTGAACACCGGCATCTTCATGAACGTCATGCCCGGTGCGCGCATCCGCATGATCGTCACGAAGAAGTTGATGCCTGTGAGCAGCGTGCCGACACCCGAAAGCTGCAGACTCCAGATGTAGTAGTCAACGCCGACTCCGGGACTGAACTGCAGCTCCGAAAGCGGCGGATAGGCAAGCCATCCGGTCTGCGCAAACTCGCCGACGACCAGCGAGATGTTGACAAGGATCGCGCTCACCGCCGTCATCCAGAAGGAGAGCGAGTTCAGGAACGGAAACGCGACGTCACGCGCGCCGATCTGCAACGGCACGACCAGGTTCATCAGGCCGACCATGAAGGTCATCGCCATGAAAAAGATCATGATGACGCCGTGCGCCGAGAACACCTGATCGTAGTGATGCGGCGGAAGATAGCCGGGCGCGCGATAGGCAAGTGCAAGCTGCGTGCGCATCATGATCGCGTCCGTGAAGCCGCGCAGCAGCATGATGAGCGCGACGATGACGTACATGACGCCGAGCTTCTTATGGTCGACCGTCGTGAGCCACTCGGTCCATAGCCACTTCCAGCGCTTCGTATAGGTGAGCGTGCCGAGCACGACCAGCACGACGAGTCCCATGAAGGCGCCCGCGCCCATGACGATGGGCTGGTCGAACGGAATCTCCGACAGTGTCAGTTTGCCAAACATCCCTTACTCCTGTGTGCCGCACGAGCTGTCCTGCGGATCGAGGACGTTGCCGTTGTTGTACTTCGCGACGATGTTATGGAAGAGCCGCGGATCGACCGATGAGAAATAGCGCACCGGCACCTTCTCGCTAGGCGCGGCCACGGTGTTGTACGTGTCCATGTCGAGGTGATCGGACGACGTGCGCACCTTCGCGACCCAAGCGTTGAACGCGTCAGGCGATGTCGCCAGCACACGGAACTTCATGTCCGAAAAGCCTCGGCCGCTGAAGTTCGCCGACTCGCCGCCGTAGTCGCCAGGCTTGTCGGCAATCAGGTGCAGCCGCGTCTGCATGCCCGCCATCGAGTACACCTGGCTGCCGAGCTGCGGGATGAAGAACGAGTTCATCACTGAGTCAGACGTAATGCGAAAGTTTACGGGCCTCCCGACGGGAATCGCGAGCTGGTTGATCGATGCAACGCCGAGATCCGGGTAGATGAAGAGCCATTTCCAGTCGAGCGCAACGACCTCGATATCGAGCGGTTTGACCTGCGATTGGAGCGGGCGATAGGGATCGAGCTCGTGCGTGGTCTTCCAGGTCAGGATGCCGAGATACAGAATGATGAGCGACGGGATCGCCCAGATCGCGACCTCGATGGCGGTCGAATGCGCCCACGTCGGTGCATACGTCGCGCTCAAATTCGATGCGCGATATCGCCACGCGAACCAGAGCGTGAGCACGATGACCGGCACCACGACGATCAGCATGACCCACGTCGACGTTGCGATCAGCGATTTCTCCGCAACACCCACCCTGCCCTTCGGATCGAGCACGCCCTGGGTGCATGCTGAAAGAAACGAGATCGCTAACATGGTGATGGTGACGCACGAAGTTCGTGCAGCATGGTGAGCTTTCATAGCTTCTGCCCCGTTATCGAAATTCATTGAGTTTTCGAGCGACAGGTTCGCCTGTTTGCAGATGGATGTAAAATAGATTGAATTGACAGATTGATCAGATAACCTGATTGCTGGAATTGACATGGACCTTCGCCATCTACGCTATTTCGTTGCCGTCGCAGAAGAAGAGCATTTCGGACGCGCGGCAGAACGCCTCCACATCGTGCAGCCTGCGTTGAGCATGCAGATTCGTTCGCTGGAGGAGGAACTCGGCGGGCCGCTTTTCCAGCGCACCAGCAGGCGCGTGGTACTGACCGAGGCCGGCAGCATTTTGCTTGCGGATGCGCGGCGTCTGCTCGCGCAAGCCGACCGGGTGCGTTCGGACGTCCAGCGTTCGCTGAAGGGCGAAATCGGCAGTGTGCGAATCGGCTTTGTTGGGTCCGCCGTCTACGGCGGCGAACTGATAGACGACTTGCGGCGCTTTCGTCAGCTTTACCCGGAAGTGGAAGTGCATCTAGACGAAGTCGCGCCGCAACAACTGGCCGAAGCATTGCTCAACGGCGAATTGGACGTCACCTATAGTCCGAGCGTCTTGCTGGCTAGTGATTCGCGATTTCGTGCAGAGCGCGTGGGGCGCTGGCCGCTCGCCGTCGCAATGGCGGACGACCATCCGCTCGCTTCGAAACGGCGTGTCTCGGCACGGGACCTGCAAGCCGAGCAAATCATCCTCCCCGTGACCGAGAAAGATGGGGAGGGATCCGTGGCGCTGGTGCGTGCGATCCTGGGTGACGATGTTCGCATCATCGAAAGCGCATCAAGCACGAACGCTCTGTTCGCCATGGTGGCGGCCGGACTGGGCGTTGCGGTGATTCCCGCTGTGCTCTCCAGGATGGCGATGCCCGGATTGAGCATGCGGCCCCTCTCCGGCGTCTCCAATTTCGCAGAACTCGTCCGACTCAGTCGGGCCGACGAGACGAGCGGCGCAGTCCGTGCCTATATGGACTGTGCACGCAGCCTGAAAGGCGCCCCCGCGTTCAGGCCTCGCACAACTTCGGATCACTGACCGCCCGGCTGCATCCTTGCGTACACACCGGAGTTTTTTGGCTTCGCGAAGACCCGGCGCAGCATAGGTTCGAACGCCTCCAGCGGCAGGCACTCCAGATCGGGATTGAAGGCTGCACCGTCGTAGAGGGCGCAAAACTCGGCGGTCTGCTTGAAGTACGGACTGTCACGATGCTCGTCGCGCATGTTCTTGTCCAGGCCCAAATGATGGAAGAAGTAGTATCCCTGGAAAATTCCGTGGTGCTTGACCATCCAATGGTTCGCCTCGGACACGAACGGCTGAAGCACGACCGCTGCAAAGTCAGGGTGATTGAAGGATCCCAGAAGGTCACCCAGGTCGTGCAGCAAAGCGCAGACGACATATTCTTCATCACGCCCATCGCTGTAGGCGAGCGTAGCGGTCTGCAGCGAGTGGGTAAGGCGGTCCACGGGAAAGCCGCCGAAGTCGCCCGCCATCAACCGCATGTGCGCCATGATCCGATCGGGCAATCGGGAGACGTGATCGTTGTAATGCGCCATTAGGGCACGCCAGTCTTCGGCCGTGGAATGGCCGATGTGCGTAAACGTGGGCTGATGGTCAGTGATCATGATGCCTTCCGCGAAGATTCAGATGTGGGCTGCTGCTCGGCGGCATTCACCGCCTCGATGAAGAAAGGCGTCAAGGACGCGACATCTCGCGAGGCATAGCCTTGGCCTATCGCCTGCATTACCTGAGCCATGGCCGCCTGCATCCCGGGAATCGGCACGTCAAGGGCTGCAGCTTCGGCGGCAATCGCGTGCATATCCTTGTAGAGGCCGGCCACGTCGAATGCTGCGGTCGAACTCCCTCCCAGGACGACCTCTTTTTTGGCCGGCAACATGGCAAGGGCGGCCGGGCTGTCGATCACTGCCTCGAGCATGAGTTGGCGCGGCAGGCCGCTACGCTCGGCCAACGCCAGGCTCTCGCCAAGCAGCTGCCAGTAGCTGCAAAGAATCAAGTTCAGCGACAACTTCATCGCCGCGCCCAACCCTACCGATCCCAGCCACCACTGTTTGCGGGAGAAGGCCTTGAGAACCGGTCCCAGTAATGGCTCGTCACTCGCCGGCGCACCAAGCATACAGACCAGCTGGCCGGCCCGAGCCGGACCGACGGTTCCAATAACAGGTGCGTCGGTATAAACGCCCCCATGTCGCGCGACGATGCCCGCTACCTGGCGGTGCGTGCTTGGCCGCACCGTGCTCATTTCGAGAAATCGACGGCCATCTGCCACAAGTGCGAGGCGCGCATATAGGTCGAGCACGCTTGCGTCATCGTGAAGCATGGTGAACACGAGATCGCTGGTGCGTACGAGCGCTTCGGGGCTTTCTGCAAGTGTGGCGCCCGCCGCAATGACGGGCTCACACCGCGAGGCAGTACGGTTCCATACCATGACGCTGAAATCGGCGCCCAGAAGCCGTGGCACGATCGCCTGGCCCATGCGTCCGAGGCCGATGAAGCCGACGTGTTGGATAGTGTTCATTTTCAATGCCCCTATCGCAGACTGACGACGCGCTGCTCCAACGGCTTCCACTCGGCATATTTGGCTTTGGCCCCTTCAATCCATGTCGCCGTCTCGCCGTAAATCAAATACTCCGGAGGAAGAATCATTCCGCGCAGAAACGTGGTGTTCGCCCCGTCCCGCACCGTCGAAACAAGCGGATAGGCACCTTCCTCGTACCACACATCCCCTCGTCTGGTGTTGACTGTGTTCTCCCCTTTTTCCGATTCGGTCCGAAGATCGCCTTCGATCAAGCAGCGAATTCCCGAACCGGGATGGGAGTGCAGTCCGGTTGTTCCTTCGAACCCGACAATGCAATCGAGTCGGAATAGCCACTTCGAGGTAGGCATCATCTCGAACATTTTTACGCGGCGTGCCATTCGCAGTCTGGACAACACACCCGTACCGCTCAACAACCCGAGGCCGCTGTCGTCTCGAACCAGCCCCCACCGCCACAATTCCGCACCCATGTTGCCCGCTTCGACGGTCAGGATTTCCTCGGCATAGCAGGCCTTGCCTGCGGCTAGTCCCACGCCATTTACGAGAGCCGAGCCCGACGCGATATAGACCATCGAGTGTTGCGCGGGTACCTCCGGAATCGTCTTCGCGCCGGGAAGCAGTTGATCGGCCCATTTCATCAGCTTATACATTACGGCATCCTTACCAATAGTTGTGAACGTCCCCCCGGACCTGAAATTTCCAGATCGCGGGACTCGCCCGTATGCATCGGCAGTCTTAAACCGGCTGCGTGTTTACAGTTCGAGCACGAGCCGCTCACCGCCGCACGAGCGCGAGCAGCAGGTCATCATGCGGTTGTGCGCTTCGCGCTCGGCGCGCGTGAGCACCATGTCGCGATGGTCCACTTTGCCTGCCAGCACCCGTACCTCGCACGACCCGCACAGGCCTTCCCGGCAGTCACTTTGTACGTCGATGTTGGCCTGCTGCAGCGCCGCGAGCACCGTCTGATCCGCGGCGACCGGAATCACAAGGCCGGAGTCTTTCAGTTCGATCTCGAACGCATGTTCCTTCGACGGGTCAAGGGTGGTCTTCGTCGATACGAAATGCTCTACACGCAGGGCGTCTTCCGGCCAATGCGCGCAGCTCGCCTCCACCGCTTCGAGCATCCCCGCCGGGCCGCATGCATAAATGTGCGTGTGCTCGTCCGGTTGCGCGAAGAGTGACGTGAAATCGTTGAGTGAGCCTTCTTCCAATACGTGCACATGGAGGCGTTCGCCGTGCAACGCGGCCAGCTCGTCGAGCATCGCCATCGATGCGCGGCGCCGCCCGCTGTAATGAATCGTGTAGTCGATACCCCGAGCCTTTGCTTCTCGTGCCATCGCGCTGATCGGTGTGATGCCAATGCCACCCGCGATGAAGATCGCCCTGCGCGCATCGGCAGCGAAATGGAAGTGATTGCGCGGGCCGCGAATCTTCAGTAAATCGCCCGCCTTGACGTTGGCATGGATCCAGGCCGATCCGCCGCGGCTCTCCGGCTCTCGCAGCACCGCGATTTCGTATGCACCGCGATCCGGCGGATCGCCACAAAGCGAATACTGGCGTGAGAGTCCAGGGTCGCCGCAGATAACATCGATATGTGAACCCGGCGCCCAGCGCGGCAATGGCTTGCCATCCGGGGAGACGAGCCTGACACGCACGATACGATCCGCGCACGCCGACACGCTCTCGACTATCACCGCGCGGCTCACCGCATGCGACGATGGCTCACCGATCCGCACCGTTGCACGCGCCTTCAGCACGGATGGTTCGTGGCGCTCCGGATTCTGTGCAGGATCCCATTCCACATAGAGATGCTCCGGCCCACGAAACGACGTGTTCGGCACGTAAGTGAAGCGCTGTTCGGCAAGCCGCATATGTGGCAGCCGGCGTGCGAACTCGTCGAGAAAGATCTGCATCTCCATGCGCGCAAGGTTCTTGCCCATACACTGATGCGAGCCATAACCGAAGGTGAGCTGACCGCTGGCGTTCTCGCGGCGGATATCGAAGAAGTCGGCATCCGCGAACTGGTGCTCATCATGATTGGCCGACGACGTCACGATGAGCAGCTTCGAGCCCGCCGGGATGTCGATGCCGCCGATGGTGACGTCTTTCGTCGCAAGCCGACGCCACGCGGCGACCGATCCGTTGTGACGCAGACATTCCTCGACGGCGTTGGGAATGAGACTGGGGTCCTCGCAGATGTCGCGCCATGCCTGCGGGTGCTGCAGGAGCAGTTTCATCGCATTGGCGGTCGCGTTGGCCGTCGTCTCATGCGCGGCGACGATGCCCGCCATCATCATCGAGTGCAGATAGGAATCCGTCACCACGTCGGGCAGTTCCTTCTGCTTGCGGATGCCGTACTGCATCCAGCCCGGGCCGGACGGGTCTTCGCGCATCTTGTCCAGCACCTTGCCCGCGAACTGCCAGAACTTGCCAACCGCATGCGCAACCTCGACCTGCTCCTCCGGCCTCGGGCGGCCCCACGTGTTCACCGTATGTGCGATCGAATATTCGCGCAACGTGTCCATGTCCTCTTCCGGCACGCCGAGAAAATGCAGCGCAACCGTGAGCGGGACTTCCCACAGCATCTGGTCGACAAGGTCGGCGCAGCCGTCGTTGATGAACCGATCTACGTACTCGCGCGCGAGCTCGCGCACCATCGGTTCATGGTGCTTAAGCGCCTCGGGTGTGAACGGATCCATCAACGCACGACGGCGCGGCATGTGCGCTGGCTCGTCTTCGTTCACAAGCGTGCGGTTCATCGCGTAGCCATACGACTCCAGCACCGCGTTCGCTTCGGGGCCGGTCGGCGTGATTTTCTCGAGCGCGATCGACGGGCTGAAGGTGATGTTGTCGCGAAAGATGGCCTTGATGTCGTCGTAGCGCGTGACGACCCAATAGCCAAGCTTTGGGCTGTAGAAAACCGGCTCCTGCTCACGGGCCCAGCGCACGTATTCGGGCGGGTCCTGCTGATAACCGTCCTCAAAGGGATCGAACGCAGCGGCGCGTGCGCTCACCGGGCAACCGCTGGGGGAAAGCGCGGCGTCAGGCGCTGCGCCATGGAAAGGACACTTCGATACACCGAGATCAGGGGCGACTGCGGCCATGCTCTTCTCCAAATGCGATGTCATTTGCGTAACTATAATACGCAATGCGTAATCACGTGATCCGGGTAAACCTTGCCATATCGGCTGCCGCTCCCGATCGGCTAAGATGACGAAATGGAAAATAATTCTCAAAAGCAGGCGGGTGACCGTGCTGCGCGGGACCGCCGGCAACGCGTGCAGTCTGCGTCCATCGGGATGCTCGTACTCAAAGAGCTGGCCGCCCTTGGGGGACGTGCGACCCTGACCGCGCTGGCCGCCCATCTGCACGAGAATCCGGCGAAAGTCCATCGCTACCTGGCGAGCCTGATGGAAGAGTCTTTCGTTACTCAGGACGGGGAGACGCAGCAGTACTGCCTGGGACCCCAGTGCATTTCCATCGGTCTTGCAGCAATGCGCGTGGCGGACCCCATTCGCTTGTCCGAACCGTCGTTGGTGCGCTTACGCGAGAGCCTGGAAGTGACGTGCTTCATTGCCGTAATGGGCAATCACGGACCGACGATCATTCGCTTTGAGGAGCCGGGGTTACCTGTCACGGTGAATGTGCGCGCGGGCTCGGTCATGTCGTTACTCTGGTCCGCGACAGGGCGACTCTTTCTCGCCTTACTCGATGAGTCGCGAGTTCGAAAACTGGCGAAAGAAGAACTCGCGCGCGCCCCCGCCGACTTGCGCGCGCAACTCGATCCAACCGATCCGATAGGACAGTTGCAACGCGAGGTTCGCGCAATGGGCTGCGCCACGGTCAAAGATACGAATCTGAAGGGAATAAGCGCAGTCGCCGCGCCGCTTTTCGATGCCAATGGGCACCTTTGCGCGACGCTCACTGCGCTGGGGGCGACGGGTGGGTTTGACTCCTCGAATGATGGTCCGATTGCGACAGCCTTGCGCAAGGAAGCTGAAACGATCAGCGCCGCGCTCGGCTATGTGCCGGATCACGCCAACGCATTTTCTGGTTCCGTCTGATACGTGTCCATGTTGGACCTGGACTGCCCCCGAAGATTGGATTCTTCCTTGGCCGGTGACGCACGCATCGACGCTAGAAGCGACATTTCACCTACCCCTCCAGCGAAGCCCCCTCCCCGACGCAAAAAACAATGCGCTCGCCCCACGGCGCTCTAACCACAAGCCCGCCCGAGCGGAGCCAGCGCGTTAATCGAGCAGATTCTAGCGCTGGGTGAGGTCAGTTTATCCCCAGACTGCGACGCACGTGCCCGCGGCGCCACCGGTTCGCGACACAAATCGCCGTACCGTTGGTGTGTTCACGCGACTGAACAAAGCCCTGCAAAGAAATCGCGCGACTGTGTTGGCTTCTCGCACGTCGCTGGTCGGGCGACACCCGCAATCGCATCGTCCTCCGCAATTCATCGTTTACCCCATCCGTCGTTTAATCCCTGTCTTTGGGTGATATAGTCACCTGGTGACTTTGTTTTTCGGCAAAACACCGTCAAGCCATTTGCACCTTCAAATTACGCAGGAGATATCTGATGTTCATGCGAAACCGTCTGTTGGAAATGCTGGAGCGCAATGAGATCCCGCTCGGCATGCAGTGTTTTACGGGCGATCCGGCGCTTATCGAAGTGATGGGCCTGACCGGCTTCGACTTCGTCATGATCGACGGCGAGCACTCGGGCAATGACGTGCGCGCGCTGGAAAACAGCGTGCGCATTGCCGAGCGCGCGGGCCTCGCGCCCTTCGTGCGCGTGCCGGACCGTTCCGACGAAACCGGCATTCGTCGTGCCCTCGAGGCAGGCGCCATGGGCATCTTTTTGCCGATGGTTCGCTCGGCAGAAGACGTCAAGGAGGCCGCGAAGTTCGCCTTTTTCCCTCCGATCGGCGAGCGCGGCATTTGCCCGGCAACCCGCGCGGCCCGTTACGCGTTCAGGAACTTCGACGAGTACACCGCCTGGAACAACGCGGAAATCGCGCTTATTCCAATGATCGAGCATCCGGAGGCGGTGGCGAACATCGACGAAATATGCGCGCTCGACGCAGTGAAGATCATCGTCTTCGGCGCGGGCGATCTTGCCTACGCGATGAACGAAGGCACGTTGATGATGAAAAGCCCGCGCGTCCAGGAGGCCTACCGGACAGTGCTGCGGTCGGCGCAAAAGCACGGTGTCGCGGTGATCGGCGGACCAGTTCTCGATCCTTCGCCCGCCGCCTGCCGCAAGTCGCTCGACGACGGGGTGCGGATTTTCAGCCTCGGCCTCGACACGCTTGGGTTCCGGCGCTTCTGCGAGCAGACCGTCGCCTCGCTCAATGCCGGCATTGAAGGGTCGGCTTTCAAACGTCCGCCTGCGCCGGTCAGCGCCTTTCCCGACTGATACCAGCACCGCCGGTTGCATCCCGACACAGACCCGATCAAGGAGAACCTCAATGACCAAATGGAACTGGAAGCGTTATGTCGTAGGTCCGAATGCGGACGGCAAATCAGCAGTGCTGCTGGACGAAGCCACCAACGTCCAGCACAACCCGGGGATTTTCTATCGTGCAACGCTGTGGAGCGCGCGCGAGGTCCCGGTGGACAACAGCATTGACCGGGACCGCGCAAACGAGGTGACAACGCGTGAGCCTTTCCCTGGCGGCCTGCTGTTTCGCGCGCTCGAGATTCCGCCCGATACCGCGGATAAGGCACATCACGTCGAGCAACTCAGGAAGCTGAACCTCGAGGTGCAGCAGAAACATCAGCCAAGCGCGGAAGACCTGGCTCGCCACCCGAGCATGCACCGCACCGACACCCTCGACTGCCTCACCTGCATCAAGGGTGAGATCTACCTGGTGACGGACGTCGACGAAGTACTGATGCAGCCAGGCGACACCGTCGTGATCCGCGGCACCAATCACGCGTGGAGCAACCGTTCGAACGAACCGTGTCTGTTGTGCGGTTGCATGATCGACGCCGCGCAGCGCGAGCAGGTCAGCTAACACAGCCATTCAGGCGCACGAGGCCCGCGTCGCCCCCGATGCCGGCGCCGGGTCGCGCCAGCGATACCGGCACCGCGCCCGCCGCACGGCAAGTCGCGCGAGACAAGAGGCCACTCGATAAGAAGCAGGCCGATACGGAGGAGACATTCATGCAATCACGTAGATATGCCTGGTGCGTTGCGCTCGCCGGGACCGCCATGATGGGCGGCAAGTCAGCGCACGCCTACGAAGCCGGCTACCCTGGATGGTCGATGCCACCCGGAGTGGTTCTGGGCATGACCGCCGCCACGCCCGCGCCCGGCTTCTACAGCTTCAACGAGGTCTATACAGCCCAGGCACACCGTTACGGTCCTGGCGATCCCAGCAGTGCGACGCCGATCCGCGTGGCGTCAGCGGTCACGGGCGTCCTCTGGACGCCTGGCTGGACCTTTTTCGGCGCCCGCTACGAAGCCCTGATTGTGCAGCCGTTCACAATGGCCGACGCCGGCGCTCCGTTGAACGTGCAAAGCGGTGGCGTGCGCAACACTTTCATCGCGCCTGTGCAATTGAGCTGGGCACTGGGCAATACCGGGCTCTTCGTGAAGACCGGTATTGGCGTCACCGTTCCGGACGGCACCATCTCCGGGCCCAACGGACTCGGTGATCCGGGTGCGCCCTGGTGGATCGTACAGCCCCTGCTCGCATTCTCATATCTGAAAGACGGGTGGAATCTGACGGCCAATTTCTCGCTTGAAATGAACACGCCGAATACGAAAACCGAATACCGCACCGGCAATATTCTTCACGCGGATTTCGTCGCCACGAAAGCCTTCGGGAAATGGCGGGTCGGTCCGGTCGCGTCGTATGTCGGCCAGGTGACCAACGATACGTCGAGCGCGTTCTATCACAACGCGATCAACGTGAGCAGCTACAACCTTTTCGCGGTGGGCGGCCTGGTCGGCTACGACTTCGGGCCGGTCGTGCTGAATCTCTGGGCGACCAAAGACGTGAGCGCCAGCGCGTCGGGCGGCAATCCTGGGCCAAATCGCGCCACGATTCCGAAGGGATACAAAGTATTCGCCAATCTGAACTTCCGCTTCTGATGTCCGCGACCGGATCTCGTCCGTTTATGGAGTAATACATGCAACCGACAGGCAAACTGGATCTCGAATCCATCATCGACGAAGGGCGGGTGACGGGTCTGCAGATCATCATTTTTCTACTGTGCGGACTGGTGGCGATGATCGACGGTTTCGATACCCAAGCCATTGCGTTCGTCGCACCGCAAATCATCGGCGCGTGGCACGTGACGCCGGCAGCGTTCGGACGCGTGTTCGGGGCTGGCCTTCTGGGCGGCCTTGTAGGAGCACTCGCGCTGGGTGCCGCGGGCGATCGATTGGGCAGGAAGGCAACCATGTCGAGCGCCGTGCTGACCTTTGCGGCCGCATCACTGTCGACGCCCTTTGCGCAAACGATTGGGGAACTGACCGCGCTAAGGTTCGTAACCGGAATCGGACTCGGAGGTGCGTTGCCGGCTTTCATCTCGCTCACGTCGGAGTATGCTCCCGCGCGGCTCAGGAGCACGCTTGTCGGCATGATGTTCTGCGGCTTTCCGCTTGGCGCCGTGGTCGGAGGCGTAGGATCGGCTGCGATTATCCAGGTGTTTGGCTGGAAGATGGTGTTTTCCGTCGGGGGCGCACTGCCTCTGTTCATACTCCCGGTCTTCCTCGCTGTCGTGCCTGAGTCGGTGAGATATCTTGCGCTGTGCGGCAACCGCGAAGCGATCGCGCGCGTTTTGCACCGTCTGAACGCGCAGGCGCAATGGAACGGAAAATTGACCCTTTTCGCCAAGGAATCGCACTCACCGGTGTCGAGCCTGTTCAGGAATGGGCGTGGGCCGACCACGCTGCTTCTTTGGACCGCATTCTTTCTCAGTCTGCTCTTGACGTATTTCCTCATCAACTGGATTCCCGTCGTGGCTCGCGGCAATGGCCTCAATATCGAACAGGCCGTGCTCGCGGTATCCATGCTGAATCTCGGCGCTGTAGCGGGCTGTGTCGTGCTAGGCCGTCTTTCCGATCGCTTCGGCGCCCCCGGCGTAATTGGCGCGGCCTATCTCGCAGGCTCATTGGCCATCGTGGCCATTGGCTTCGTCGGCCGGTCGCCGACGCTGCTCTACGTCACGACCTTTGTCGCTGGTGCGTTCAGCATCGGTGCGCAGATGTGTACCGTCGCACTTTGCGCGGTGTACTACGACACGTTTCTACGGGCAACAGGTATCGGCTGGGCGATGGGTATCGGCCGCACTGGGGCAATCGTCGGACCCGTGCTGGGCGGCGTTTTGCTCGGCGCGGGCGTCACGGCGGAAACGCTGTTTCTGGTGGCGGGCGCGACGTCTGCCGGCGCCGCGGTTGCCGTGCTGATACTGGGACGGTTCGTCCGCAGGAAAGCCGATCACAACGAAGGCGGTCGCGCGGTGGGTCGCGCCCAAGGTCCATCGTCCGAAAGTCCCGGTGCGCTTACCTCTACGACTAGCCCTCATTGATCGATCATTTGACTCAAGGAAAACGCAACATGCACTCACTTTCTCTCGAACAAGCTGCAGCAATCGTTGACTCGGCACTTGAAAAAGCACGCCAGACAGCCTGCGCACCCATGACTGTCGCGGTGCTCGACGCCGGTGGCCATCTCGTCGCGTTCAAGCGGGAGGACGACAGCGGTATCCTGCGGCCGCAGATTGCGCAGGCAAAGGCTTGGGGTGTACTCGGCATGGGCGCGGGCGGACGCGCGCTTGAGCAGCGTGCGAGTGCAGCGCCAGCCTTCTTCACCGCGCTGACGCACATCTCGCAAGGACGTATCGCGCCCGTCGCGGGGGGCGTGCTGATTCGCGATAGCGAAGGCCGCGTAGTAGGTGCAGTCGGAGTGAGCGGCGATCATCCCGAAAAGGACGAAGCATGCGCGGTATTCGGCGTCGAAGGGGCATGCATGAGGGCGGACGTTGGCTGAAGCTCTTGCCGACTAGATCAGTCCTTTAAGCTCACGGCCAGTTCGCAGCGGATCTGGTGGTGGGCAGCAGTGCCGGCCCCTTGTTCACTATCGCCAAATTTAATTCACGCGGCAGCGCGCCCGCGATGCCCGCAGTGCGCCATTTTGGCTGTTCGCTCGCGTCTGATCTGGGACAGGCAATCTAAACGCGAGACGACATACACCCTGAGAGGAGCTCAAGATGAAGATCGTTCCATTCGACCCTGGCAACTGGAAGAAAGACCATCCGACCGGCGCCATTTCCTTTCAGCACATGCTAAAGGGGGATGACCCGACCTCACCCGAAAATTTCATGTATATCCTCGCGAGGCAGGATGCCGACTTTCGTATGCCTCGACATCGCCACAATTTCGAACAGATTCGTCTTCCATTGAAGGGACCGTATCACGTCCAGCCGGGCCTGACTCTGGAGGAAGGGCAGATCGGCTACTTTCCGGAAGGCCTGGCGTATGGGCCGCAGGAGGACCCGATTACAGAGCAGACCCCGGCGGGTCGTCTCTTGCTCACGTTGCAGTTCGGCGGATCGTCGACGTACGGGTTCATGAGTATCGAGCAGCGGCGTCAAGCATGGAAGGAACTCGAAAAGAGCGGGCGATTTGACGGCCCCTTTTACGTCCGCTCCGATGGCAAACGCGAGTGGGGGCTCAATGCCGTATGGAAGCAAGTTTTCGGGGTCAGGCTGAAGTATCCTCATCCGCGCTACAGGAAGGTGATTGTGGCGGATCCCAAGCGGTTCAACTGGCTGATGTTGAAAGGATCGCCTGGTGTCGATCACAAATTCATGGGGAGCTTTTCGGAACGCGGTGTGTGGATTGAGATGGTACGCCTGCGCGGTGAGGCCAGTTGGTCTTCGGTGGACGAGTCTTCACAGCGTTTGTTTGTTGTCCTGTCTGGTGAAGGGACCGTAGACGCTAATCCGTTGACTCCCTTGACCGCGTTGCAGGTATATCCGGGGGAAAAACTCGAAATCGAGGCGACGTCGACAATGGAACTGTTTCTGGTCGGATTGCCACCCATCGAACAGCCGGTTGTTGAGTCGGATCAGTTCGCCGAGGAGGAAATGAGACCGGAAGACCAGCTTGAGTAATTGCATTCAGGCGCATAACGATATATGCGCCTGCTTTATGACTCTTCGTTACGAGACACGCCTATGCAAACCTTATCATTGGCTCTAGCTTCCGGAATTGTGGACGCCGCACTCGAGACGGCACGGTCGCTTGGCTGTAAGCCCCTTGCGGTCGCGGTGCTTGACGCGGGCGGCCATCTCGTCGCATTCAAGCGGGAGGAGGACAGCGGTATCCTGCGGCCGCAGATTGCGCAGGCAAAGGCCTGAGGTGTACTCGGCATGGGTGCGGGCGGTCGCGCGCTTGCGCAGCGCACGAGTGCAGCGCAAGCCTTCTTCACCGCGCTGACGGACATCTCCGCGGGCCGGATCGTTCCGGTTGCCGGGGGTGTGCTGATTCGCGATTCTGACGGCCATGTGATCGGCGCGGTGGGAGTCAGCGGCGATCACCCGGAGAAAGATGAAGTCTGCGCAGCGGCGGGTATTGCCCCTGCGGGGTTGAAGGCGGATGTCGGATAAAGCGGTCCGGCCGGCCAGACTGCTTCTCTTGTCGGCCGGCTATTGGTGCTGCAGTTCCAGCGCCATTTCACAACGAATGTGGCGGCTGACAAACCGCCATTCGCCGGACGCCCCCTTGCGCAGTTCGTCGATGACATCATTCACGCGCAAGCGGGCCGGCGTATCATCGCCGGAGGTTTCGAATGTCAACTGGATAGCCGTGGTTCTCGCAGTGTCGGCGGTCGGCATCTCCACACGCAGATTCGACCACATGTGGCGGGTTTTGCGATCGGACGCGGCAAAGCGTTTGCGGCAGTCGGCAGCAATGTTGTCGCTGCCCGCCGACTCGCGGCCGCCCACGGACAACACGCCGCCCGGCATAAACAGGTTCGCCAGCGCTTCGGCGTCGCACCGGTCGGCAAACCAGGCGAAATCGCTGAAAAGCCGCTCGATGGATTGCAGTTCGTTCTGGGTGACAGGGTCGCTCATTCTTCGTCCGCACCAACATTAACAAAGTCACAAGGTGACTTGTAGAGTATAGTAATGCCAGACGCAGGTCCAGCACAAAAAGGAATGCACCCATGCAAACACCCACTGAACCCTCCTGGCAGCCAACACGTCGACTTGCCCGCGGCAATGCCGCCGAACAGATTCTCGAAGACTTGCGAAGCCGGATTCTCGACGGCGAACTCACCCGCGGCACGAAGCTGCCAACCGAGAAGCAGCTCGCGGAAGGTTATGGCGTGAGCGGCCCGACGATCCGGGAAGCCATTCGCGGCTTGACGACGGCGCAGCTGGTCGAAGTACGGCATGGCAGCGGCGCGTATGTGACGGCTGACGCCGACCAGCTCATCGGCGTATCGCTTCTTTCGATGATGCAACTCGAACGCGTCGGCATTGCGGAAGTGTTGGGCGTGATGGGTGCGCTCAACGGCTATGCCGCGGAACTCGCCGCCAGGCGAGCCACCGAGGAAGACCTTCAGGCGATGCGCGAGGCACTACGTCAGATCAACGAAGGAACAGATTCCGAAGCGGTGGCGGAAGGTCTGCGACTGTTTATCGATATGCTCGCCAAAGCGTCGGGCAATGTACTGCTTGCCGCGCTTTGCAGATTTCTCGCCAGTGTTCAGATCG
Organism: Paraburkholderia sp. GAS448; assembly: GCF_050435685.1. NCBI lineage: Bacteria > Pseudomonadati > Pseudomonadota > Betaproteobacteria > Burkholderiales > Burkholderiaceae > Paraburkholderia > Paraburkholderia sp. GAS448. The sequence goes on along the minus strand of NZ_JBNDKT010000016.1, from coordinate 75,087 downwards.
GCTTCGCAAGAGAACTCACTGGCGGCTCATTCGAGAACTGGCGAAAGATCACGAAGCGCATGGCCAAACATCGTCAACATCTGGTCGACGCCATTGCGAACCACGACACCGCTGCTGCGCGCGAGGCTGCCCGCTCGCATATCGAACAATCCGGCAAGGTGATTTCGTCGCTGCCGGACGCAGGCGAGAAGATGCTGTCCGAACCCGCTCTGGCGAGACTTCTGGGGTCGATGTTGCAAAGGGACTAGCTCAGACACGGCTCAACGTACGCGCAATCGTGTCGCAAAACCATTGCTGGGCGGCCGAGTCTTCCGTGTGCGGATACCAGTACAGATTGACCTCGAAGGTCGGCGTCGGTAACGGTAGTGGCAAGACGCGCATCCTGCCGTCGCTTGCGAACGCGCGCGCGATGCGGGTCGGCAGCGTCAGCAGCAGATCGGTCGACTCGATCACCGCCACCAGGCTCGTGAAGTGCGGCACGCGCAGCGTAATCCGCCGCGTCAGCCCCATCTCCGACAGCACGTCCTCGACGAGGTGGTGACCGGTGAACGGCGCCACGACCACGTGATTGGCCGACACGTAGTCGTCGAGCGGCAGCGCGTCGCGGATCGACGGGTGCGACGCGCTGAGCAGGCACGAATAGCTTTCCGTGAACAGCGTCCTCTTGCGCGTCTGGCCCCCGACGGACCGCAGGTTTCCGACTGCCGCATCGACGCTGCCGGTTTGCAGCCATCCGGCGATGCGCTCGCTGTCGAGTTGCACGATCTCCAATCCGACCGACGGCGCACTCGCCTGCAATTCGCGAACGAGCGGAGGCAAGAACTGCAGCTCGCCCAGGTCCGATAACGCGAGACGGAAACTGCGGCTCGATTGCCGCGGGTCGAACTGCCGCGTCGCCACGATGGCCGCATCTATGTCGTCGAGCGCACGCTTGAACGCATCGAACAGTTGCGTCGCGTTGAATGTCGGCACCATGCCACCACGCGTGCGCGTAAACAGCGGATCCTGCAGCAGGTCGCGCAGCCGGTTCAGCGAGTAACTCACGGACGGCTGCGTAATGTTCAGCCGCTTCGCCGCGGCACTCACGCTGCGCATCTCGTAGATGGCTACGAAGGTTCGGATCAGGTTCAGGTCGGTCGTCATGCCGGCATCAAAATATAGACAACATCTATTTTTATAACAAAAAAATGATGATTGGATTTATTTTTGGACGACTCCTAGGATGAGCGCGTTGACCAGGAGATTTGCAATGACGACCGTTCACCAGGCATGCCACGACATTCTTCGCGAGCAAGGCCTGACCACCCTCTTCGGCAATCCGGGTTCGAACGAACTGCCGTTCCTGAAGAATTTTCCGGCCGATTTCCGGTACATCCTCGGCCTTCACGAGGGCGCTGTCGTCGGCATGGCCGACGGTTTCGCGCAGGCGACCGGCCGGCCCACACTCGTGAATCTGCACTCCGCCGCCGGCACCGGCAACGCGATGGGCGCACTCGCGAACGCGTGGAACTCGCATACGCCGCTCGTCGTCACGGCCGGGCAGCAGGTGCGTTCGATGATCGGCGTCGAAGCGTTGCTGACCAATACCGACGCGACCAATCTCCCGCGCCCGCTCGTCAAGTGGAGCAGCGAGCCCGCCAGCGCACAGGAGGTTCCGCTCGCGCTCAGCCGCGCGATTCACACGGCGGCGACGCCCGCGGCCGGGCCCGTCTATCTGTCCGTACCGTACGATGACTGGCAGCAGGAAGCCGGACGCGGCGTCGAGCATCTCGCCCGCCGCCGCGTCGAGCTGGCCGGACTGCCATCCGCGCAAACGCTGGCTTCGCTCGCGCACGCGCTCGAGCAGGCCGAAAACCCGGTGCTCGTCGCCGGGCCAGACGTCGATGCCGCCAATGCAAACAGCTTTGGAGTTGCGCTCGCCGAGAAGCTTGCGATGGCGGTGTGGATGGCGCCGTCGGCGCCGCGCTGCGCGTTTCCAACGACTCATCCGTGCTTCCGCGGACTGCTCCCCGCGAGCATCGCAGGCATCAGCAGGCTGCTCGACGGCCATGACCTCATTCTGGTTGTCGGCGCGCCCGTGTTCCGCTATCACCAGTACGAGCCCGGCGACTATCTGCCCAAGGGCGCCCGGCTGATTTCGATCACGTGCGACATCAACGAAGCGACGCGCGCGCCGATGGGCGATGCCATCATCGCCGACATCGCCGCCACGCTGCAGGCATTGAGCGAAGCCGTGGCGCCGAGCGCGCGGCCGATGCCCAACACACCATCGCGTCCCGATTGCGCGCCCGAATTGCCCGGCCCGCTCGCGCCCGAGCGTGTGTTCGATATCCTTGACGCCATCGCGCCGCGCGACGCGATCTACGTGAACGAATCGACGTCGACCACCAACCTCCTGTGGCAGCGGCTGCGCATGACCGAGCCCGGCAGCTACTACTTCGCCGCCGCAGGTGGATTGGGATTCGCACTGCCCGCGGCGGTCGGCATCCAGCTCGCGAAGCCGGAACGTCAGGTCATCGGTGTGATCGGCGACGGGTCCGCGAATTATGGCATCCAGGCGCTGTGGACCGCGGCACAATACGGCATCCCCGCGATCTTCATCATCATGAAAAACGGCACATATGGTGCCTTGCGCTGGTTCGCCGGCGTCCTGCAGGTCGAAGACGTCCCGGGCCTCGACGTGCCGGGTCTCGACTTTTGCGCACTCGCGCGCGGCTACGGCGTCGATGCGCTGCATGCGAATTCCGGCGCGTCGTTGAAGACGGCGCTCGAGCAGGCGCTTGCCAGCGACAAGCCGTTCCTCATCGAAGTCGAGACGCGCGCTTGAGCGCATGCGCAAGGAGACAGAGATGAACCACCCCGTCAATGTCGCGGAATTCCGCGCACTTGCCCGGAAGCGTCTTCCGCGAATCGTATTCGACTATCTGGATGGCGGCGCGGAGGACGAAATCGGTCTGCACCACAACCGCCGCGTTTTCGACGATGTAAAGTTTCAGCCTCGCCGTCTCGTCGACGTCAGCCGGCGCGATATCCGGACGTCGCTGTTCGGCAAGCCGCTGTCGGCGCCACTCGTCATCGCGCCGACCGGCCTCAATGGCATCCTGTGGCCGGACGGCGACCTGGCGCTCGCGCGCGCGGCCGGAAAGTTCGGTATTCCGTTCACGCTGTCGACCGCATCGACCACGTCGATCGAAGCCGTCGGCAGGGCCGCGACCGGCGAGATCTGGTTCCAGCTCTACGTCCTCCACCGCAGGCTCGCGGAATCGCTGGTGAAGCGCGCGCTGAGCGCCGGCTACACGACGCTGATTTTGACCACCGACGTCGGCGTCAACGGCAAACGTGAACGCGACCTGCGCAACGGCTTCGGAATGCCGATGCGGTACAGCCCGCGCACGCTGCTCGACGGCATACTGCACCCTCGCTGGTCGCTCGACCTCGTGCGGCACGGGATGCCACAGCTCGCGAACTTCGCGAGCACCGATGCTAAGGATACCGAGCTTCAGGCCGCGCTGATGAGCCGGCAGATGGACGCAAGCTTTTCATGGGAAGGACTGCAATGGCTGCGCGATCTTTGGCCGCACCGGCTGCTCGTCAAAGGCATCAGCTGTGCCGACGACGCCGAGCGCTGCATCGCGCTGGGCGCGGACGGCGTCATCCTGTCGAACCACGGCGGCCGCCAGCTCGACAGCGCGGTCGCGCCGTTCGAAGCGCTCGGTGCGACGGCGTCGCGGATCGCGGCGCCCGTGCTGATCGACAGCGGCATTCGCCGCGGCGCGGATGTCGTGAAGGCGATCGCAATGGGCGCGAAAGCGGTGCTGCTCGGCCGCGCGACGCTGTATGGCCTCGCCGCCGACGGCGAGCGCGGCGTCGAAGCCGTGCTGTCGATGCTGAAGAGCGAGATCGACACCACGCTCGCGCAGATCGGCTGCCCCGACATCGGCCAACTGTCGCGGGACTTCCTCTGGCCGGACGGGCCGGACGCAGATGGCGGCGCGCCTGTGCCGTCGCCGCTCACTCAACTTTTCGAGGCACCATGACCGACATCCGCATCACCGGCCTGCGCGCGCGGGCCGTCAACGTTCCACTGCAATATCCGGTCAAGACCGCAGTCGGCACGGTGGCGACGTCGCCGCTCGTGCTGATCGACTTGCAGACGAATGCGAACGTTACCGGCACATCCTATCTATTCACCTACGCGCCGCTCGCGCTCAAGCCAGTTCGGCAGATGGTCGAGGAGCTCGCGGCGGTCGTCAAAGACATGCCACTCGCGCCCTACGTGATCGACCAGCTGATGCAGTCCCGATTCCGCCTGATCGGCCATACCGGCGTCATCCGCATGGCGACCGCGGGCATCGACATGGCCGTATGGGACGCCCAGGCCAAATTGCACGGGCTGCCGCTCGTCGAGCTGCTTGGCGGCACGGCACGGCCGCTTGCCGCGTACGACAGCCACAGCATGGACGGCGTCGAGCTCGCCCGGAAGCGGGCGGGCGACGCAGTCGCGTCCGGCTTCAAGGCGATCAAGACAAAGATCGGCTATCCAACGCTTGAGCACGACCTCAATGTCGTCCGGTCCATACGCGAGGTGGTCGGCGACGCGGTTCAGATCATGGTCGACTACAACCAGGGCCTGACGGTGCCCGACGCGGTGCGGCGCGGGAAGGCGCTCGAACAGGAAGGCGTCGCGTGGATCGAGGAGCCGACGCTGCAGCACGACTACGTGGGACATTCGACCATACGCGAAGCATTGCAGATTCCCGTTCAGCTAGGCGAAAACTGGTTCGGTCCCGAGGACATGACCAAAGCGATCGCGGCACGCGCGTGCGATCTGTGCATGCCCGACTTGATGAAGATCGGCGGCGTGAGCGGATGGCTGCGGGCAAGCGCTCTGGCCGAGCAACATGGCCTGCCGATGTCCAGCCACATCTTTCAGGAATTCAGCGCGCATCTGCTGGCGGTCAGCCCGACGTGCCACTTGCTCGAACGCATGGATCTCGCCGGCCCGATCGTCGAGTCCGTTCTGCAGTTCAAGGACGGCAATGCGCATTTCGGAGACGCGCCCGGCGCGGGAATCATCTGGCGGGAGAAAGAGGTCGACCGTTTCCTGGTTTGACCGTCGCCCGCGTGGACCACCGCGGGCGAATCAAGCTGATCCGTCTCGCAGATCAGCAGGTGCAACGTGATCCGCAAGAACATTTTTGGAGTCAACGAATGAACGACAACAGGCAAACGCGCAAATGGGAAGGCCGCATCTTCTCGAACGGATGGGTGGCTGCGGCCGGCAGTTCGGCCCCCGTAGCTGCCGCCCGCTGATCCCGACTCGTACGACCGCTTGAATAAGAATAATGTCGAAAAACCAACGCGGGTTGCTGAAGTCTCCCGATATCGACGCCATAGCGCCCCGACGTTCTGTCCATTCGTTGAATGAGAGGGCCATAGTTGGTCCGTTACTGCATGTATGATCGGCGCAAGGATCTCGCGCTCTTGCATTCCGGGGGAACAGCATCTAATAGACGCAAATCCACGTACATGCAATTTGTAAGGCAACGCTAACTAATTCTACGGCGCGACCTTCTATTTCAAACTACGGTGGATCTCGTCTAAATCCGATGGTACCGTTCCTCAGCATCTGATCGCCAGACTGCAGACTGCGTCCTCACGTCCGGCTTCGAAGCGAACTGTCACCAGCAGCCGCTCCTTGCAGGCGCGCATGACGACTTCTCCGATCCCGCGTTCCCGTGCCTTGAACGCATGCGTGTGACAGCAATCGCTCAGCACAAACCCTTCGAAGTCACCGAAGCAATCAAAGAGCACTTCGCATACCTTGCCGGTGAACTCATGCTCACGCCCTTCTCTGGGCGGTTTGACCGGCACGCCGGTCGGCGACGGCAGAATCGCAGCCGAGTTGCCGCCCAGGCCATCCACGCGTGCGCCGATGTAATCGATGTAGCGTTGGAGCACCGGATACCAGCGATTGGCCGGCGCCATTTGCTGCAACCGCCACCTCATGATGGCAAGCGTGTTTTCCTCAGGGCGGAGCATCACCGCGCTCGTCGTGACGGGGATTTTCACCTGGAACGTTCCGACGACGTAGCGCCAGTTCCGCATCGCCGGCGTGCCGCCTGGTTTTGTTGCCGCAGCTGCCGTCACGTTAACCTCTGCAACCTCAGCCCTGTTCGGCTTACCGGCGGCAGCCTCGACTCGAGGCCTTGCTGCAACGCGCGGCACATCCGTCCGCGCCCGTCGTGACGCAACCCTTCGCACAACGATGTTAAATTCCTCCCCGATAGTGACCGTCGTCGGCAAATCTATGGTGAACAGTCCGGCAAAATTCTCGCCCGTTCCGGAAGGAATCGGCACATATGTGACTCCTCGCGTCACTACGCAGTCGATCGTATGGGCATCCGAAGCCTTAAGCAGGTGCGTTCCATAGATCCCGCTCGCCAGCGAGAGCACCTGAGGCGCATCCACCTGCGGCCAGTAGATATGTGCGACGCTGCCCACCGGCGTCTTGCCCCAGTCGATCATCAGCTCGTCCGGGTAATCGAGCAGTTGCCCAGCAGTCGCCATAATGGTTGGGCTCGGGCGAAGGTCGAAAGTCTGCGGAACGCGGTGCGTGTCGGCGGGCCCCGGGTTGTCCGAGTGGGTCACCTGCAGATTGCGCTGCGCCAGCTTGTCCGAATTCTCCGGGCTCATCGTGACGCCGTTCGCGTTGACGATCGGCGCGTCGTCGTACGCGATCTCAGCCACGAGGCAATGATGGGTGCCCATCATCAGCGTCTGTACCGGCACGCCGTTCGCTTTGTTGTCCGGGTCGTAGACATTGAGGACGCAACCGAAATACGCGAACGCCTGTTCGCCGGACGCGATCTGGATCGTCCGGTTGTTCACGCCGCCCGTTCCATACTCAGGGTTCGACGGGTTGCCTAAGTCCGGACTGTTGCCCGTGGCGAAAAACGGGAGCGTATGTGAATCGGGCGCCGGCAACGGCCACTCGGGCTTGCCGCCTACGGTGTTGCTCAGATACGTGCTCCCCGGCACGAAATCCGTGTCGGCTGTCTGTGTGGACCACATCCGGAAGAACACCTTCACGTTGTGCGCAGCGTCCGCCGGCCCTGGGTTGCCGCGCAGCCGCACCCGCGCGATTGCGAAGTTGTAGTTGTTGAATATCTGAAGCGGAAAAGCGTGCACCGTAAATGGCGTAACCGACGAATCCCCGGTGAGCGCCGCGCCCTGGTCTGGAATCACGCCTGAGGCGAACGGATCCTGGGTGTCGTCGGTGAAGTGATTGTTCGGGTCGTTGAGGAACGTCAGCACGCCCTGCATGTAGCTGTAGGCTCCCGCGAAGCTGTCGCTCGCGAACGCCGGTGCGCCGGCCACCGGTGCCGGATTCACGCCCGGCGTAGCCGTGAACACGCGCAGATCCTGGCTCAGATAGAACACGTTCTCGTGCGCTGGATCGACGTTGGTGAAATACGGATCGGCGCCGCCCACGAGCTCGAACTCTGTCGTCGCGGACGCACCGGCAAGCGGATTGCCGCCCACGGTGGCCTGCGCGTTAAGCACTTCGAAAGCCGGGCCGCCGCCCGGATTCGGGAATGCCGCAAGCGCCGCGGTCTGGAACGTAATGTCGAACGGAAAGCGGATCCGCTGTGGGATCTTGACGTTCGTCGGGTCTTCGAACTGCGGTCCGGCGACATCCTCGGCAATGCCGATCAGGGGAAGGCCGAGAAACGGACCAGAGAGTGCCGGAACTCTTATGCCGAGCGCATTGAAGTTGATGATGTTGAATCCTTCAAGCACCAGCCAGAACGCATTGTTGAAGGCGCCGTGCGTTGGCGAAGCAATAACGTCGGTCACCTCATCGCGGCCGAACGTGCTCTTGTCGACCCAGAACGACAGGATGCCGAGGGGGAACGGGTTGTCGAGATTGCCGCTCGTGATCGTTGAGGTGCCCGGAAGGGCCGTGTCCACGAGTTGCTTGAAGAACGGGAACGGATTAGCCGTGTCGCCAGTCAGGTTACGGTACACCCCACCGAGCGTGTTCGCACCCGCCGCTACGATCGCGTTGATGCCGAAGCCGAGCTGCGCGAACAGGTAGTAGATGAACAGCAACGAGCACCCGGTGACTTTGTCAGGGCCGTCATCCGTCGACGCGATGTTGTTGACGTAGTCGGCGCGCGCGCTACTCAGCCAACTGTTGCTGTTGTCGAAGCCGGCGGGCTGCGGTCCCAATCCGTTGATCGCCATGAACTGGGTGGCGAGAAAGCGCGACAGCCCTTCGCCCTCGCTGCCCTCGGTGCCCTGCCCATACCAGCCCTCGCCCTGAGCCCGCATGAACTGTTCGGTCATCTCCATCACGAGGTGATAGCGAACCTGGTTCGCGTTCTCCGTCGCGGGATTGATCGTCACCGTGAGGTTCCCGTTACTGAGGTTCCAACTTGCGCCGCCGCCGTTCTGCGTGATGTTCACGGCGATGCGCAGATTGACGTCGAGCGCCGTGCCTGCGAACCAGCCAGCGATCTGGTTGAGATCGGCATCGGCCGCGACAATGACCTGATTGGTGCGGGCGGGCTCGATGCCGCCCGGGCCCGCGAGCGAGTCGTCGTACTGGAATTGATAGTTGTTGGTCGCGCCGCCGTTCGTCAGCCCGTTCGATGTCAATGCCATGTCCAGTCTCCTTGGCATCCGGATTCGATGCCCGCAGCTCACCTTTGCCTGCAGGCGAGCGGGCCGACAATCCCTGAGGCGAGCCGCCGGTTGCACCGTGCTCGCGAACTGCTGCCGACTCTTATCGGAGAACGGTTCGCACCGGGGATTTTTGAACGGCGGGTTCCGACGTCGGACCGGCGTCACTCGACGATCAATTTCAAACCGGCTGGAGGGGACTCGCCGAACACGCGCATGGAGTCGGCATCGTCGGATGCGACTGTGTCGCGCACCATCTCGACCCACGTTTGCGGTGCGTTCGCGGCTTCGAGCCGCCGTATGACGGTCTCGCGAACCGCCAGCGGCAGATCCCGCGAACGATCCCCGATCATGCGGGCGATCTGCACGGGGGTAAATACGGCCGGCTCGATTTTCTTCCAGTCGTGCGCGAGGATCGCATCCAGCCACCATGCGGGTACGTCGGGCGGCACGACGCAGCGCACGCTCCCGTGAACCGCCTCCGTAGAATGGTCGACGCGCACTGATACGCCCGATGACCCACCAGTTCTGCGGATTTTCTGAAGGCTTTTGCAGCATGACGAATTCGGGATGGCGCTCATCTACCTGTGCGCCATCGATCAGGCGGTGACGTTCGGCGAGGCTGAACAGGCGCAGGATCTGTTCGGTCGTGGGGCGTGCGTACTGTCGCTGCTCGGGACAAAGAGGCAGTTCGTCGATATTCTCACGCTTCATGGCAAGGCGCAGCTCGCGTTCAATGAGCGCCTGCACAAGCAGTGCAAGGAAGTACAGCGTGAAGAACGCCTCGATACGGCCTTCATCCTTCAGGAACACCGGCGCGATCTCGTGTACGGTCTTGACCTGTTCGAAGCGCTTCTCGATCATCGGCTGACCCTTGTGGGGATGCCCTGCACACGGACCAGGGGCGCGTGCGGCCACTGGTTCACGCCCGCGGAGATGGAGAAATTCGAGGCGTCGGTCAGGCGGCGTGTCCACCAGGGCATTTCCCTCGTAGGCATACTGTGTGCCTTTCGGCTGGGCACCAAGGAGCTTTGGCTAGCTCACCTCGACCTGGCGGAGCACGATAACGCATTGCGCGACGAGCTGCTCTTCGTGATATCGCCGTACCGGCTCGAATATTCCGACTTCATGGCCCAGTTCATCGGGCGGGTATTTCTCGACGAACAATTCCAGCAGACGAGCTGGCGGGCTATCGCAGCCAGGGCGCTTCGGGGCTGCTGTCACGCCATCGTGGGCACCCGAGCAACTACCAGCTGGCAGACGGCGTGGCCGAGCGCGCGTTGAACCTGATCCGGGATCGTTACCCGGATTTTGGTCCGACGCTCGCCTGCGAGAAACTGCGTGAATGTCACAGGCTGGCGCTGTCCAAGGAAACGGTGCGGCACCTGATGACGGATGCCGGCCTGTGGATGCCGCGCCGGCAGCGGCCGCCGAAGCTCTACCAGCCGCGGGCACGGCGGTCGTGTCTGGGCGAGCTGGTGCAGATTGACGGCAGCGATCACCGCTGGTTCGAGGAACGGGCGCCGGCGTGCACGCTGCTGGTGTATGTCGACGACGCGACCAGCCGGCTGATGGCGCTGCACTTCACGGCGACCGAATCGACCTTCAGCTACTTTGAAGTGACCCGGGCGTATCTGGAACAGCATGGCAAGCCGGTGGCGTTCTACAGCGACAGGGCGAGCGTGTTCCGCTCGACGCAGACGGCGACGACCGGCGGCAAAGGCGTGACGCACTTCGGCCGGGCGATGTTCGAGCTGAACATTGATGGGCTGTGTGCGAATTCGAGTCAGGCCAAGGGCTACGCTGCATAGTGCACCTCATAGGTCGGTTGCGTTGGTGTTTATGCGGCCGAACGTCGGCCACGGGTCTTTCCCTGGTGCTGGAACTTTACTGGTGCGTCGGCGCCCGGAGGTTCGAAGAGATATCCGCCCTTGTCGTCGTAACGGTGCGCTACAAGCAGGCCCGCACGACGCCAGCTCTTGACGGTCGTCGGCGCCACGTCCAACCGCTCTGCGAGATGAGAGACACGACACGACAAGCATCTTGAATGGCGGCAGCCAGCGAAGCACAGCCGGTGGGGTGATTGATCACTCGTCATGGTCCGCTTACCACCGCCACACGAGATGCTCGTCACGATCCCTTTGCAGCAGCGCGCCGCAATAACCGAGGGTCGGTCAACCACTCATCACGCGCTCCAACCACGACGAGCGCGAAGTCTGGATGATTGGGATTGAGCAAATAGTTGGATTCCGCAGGAACGACCGCACTGGGAACAGCCAGCACTGCGCTGGTTAGCTTCCGCTCCCACGCCGATCCAATCTGCTGCAACTCGGCCCGCGCCGAGAGATCCCGCCAGTCGCGAGGCAAACTGGCTGGATCGATACGTTCGACGATTTTCTCGGGGAAACGGGCCGGGATCATCACATAGCGGGCACGCAGCGGTGAATCCTGGACCAGCATTTCGAGCAGCGCGAGCGATTGCGTCTGCGCCGTATACACCATCGCGACGCCTTTGGGGTTCCACCGGCCACCGTACAATCGCGCTCCTTCCCCAGAAAAAGCGGTATCCGCATATCGCTCGGTCACCACCCGCCATGCCGTGAACATCACGCAAACACGCCATGCTCGATGCGTCCCAGCGTATCCATCACGCTATCGGTGCCAATGTCGGTATCGACAAGACTCAGTGGCGTGGCGTCTTCCAGGGCAGCAACCGGCGTCTTAAGCCAGGCGAGTGCCAGGTCGAGATCGTCAAACACCTCGGCAGCGCGCGCGGCGACACGCGCGAGTCGCAGCAGCTTGGCTGACTCCTCACGGCTCAACACCCCTTCCCGCTTGCGACGCGCCAAGGTACGCTCCGGGATATCGAGCGCCTGCGCCAGTTCTGCTTGCGAAAGTCCGATGGATTTGAGCATCGCGTCCAGCGCCCGCGACGAAATGCCGTGGCGGACCACGTCCACCCATTCAAGGCCGGATCGGGGAGAACGCGGAAATACCGACCGGCCTCCCAGCAATGAATCGGCTGATACCTTCTCGATGACGTTCACGATTTCACCTCCTGCCATTTGGCATCTATTTTATACCAAAATGGCAGAGACGGTAGTTGCTGCCAGAGCATCGTCGGTCCGGGCCGGACTGCCGGCTACTTTCAGCAAAAGATCGCGCCAAACACCCTTGGGGTGAGATCGACGACACGCCCAGGAACCGCTCCACCCGAAGGTGCGCTCGTATGCCAGGAATCTGGAGACCATGGCGTATGGGAGCGAAGGAAGGCTGAGGCGGGCGATGCGCAACAGGTAGGCTGAGCTCCCGTCGCGATAAATGCCCTAAATTCATTGGCTTGGCGACTGCGGTCGGGTACCGTCGCGTCAGAACAGCCTGGTCTGCCGGGGATCGCGTGGCGGGGGTCGGGATACGTCAGTCCGGCTGGTTTGTCGGCGTTTGCCGCTCCTGTCTCCGACCCGCTGTAGCCGTGCCAGCATCACGCATTCCACTGCCTCATCGTTGAAGCGCAACTCGAACACGCCGGTTTCGCCGGACGGACACGGCGCCGTTGCGCGGAGCGACAGGCGCAGACCCCACCGTTTCGCGCGGGCAATCATCTGCGTGCGACTCATGCCGGGCCAGCAATCAGAGATGAAGAGCGCCACCGCGTCGGGCAGAGACTCATGCGCGACGCCCGGTGGAAGCGTCAGTCCAGTGAGGGGTTGTAAGCTGGAACCCCAGATTTGCTGGAAGTCTTTTTGATACAGTGGGTTAGCGCTTGTTTTTTGTTTTTTTGGCGAAAAAGGTCCGATTCATTTGCCTCGCGCGTTGGATTTCATTGCTACGCAGGTACATCGTAGTCGCGGTGAGTGATCCCGGCCGCAGGTTAGCGCGTACAGTTGTCAATTCTGCGGCGCGGGCCAGCGCGTGATGCCGGATCCAGCTTGGACTCGCGCGGTTCCCAATTCGGATAACGGACTATCGCCATTGATTCCAGTCCAAGCCGTTGTGACGACCAAGATTGGGTTATCGGATCGGAGGAAGATCACTCATGTCCCGCGGCAAGTAGTCGAACAGGCGCACAATGTCACCAACCACGACATGGTCGAAGCCCCCCGGCCATACGTTCATTTTCGGCCTGGCTGACGGGCGCGTCATCGACGGCAGCGTCGGCGGCAACAGCGCCCGCTGGCTGAACCACTCCTGCCAGCCGAACTGCGAGGCGATCGAGGACGAGCGGGGGCGGGTTTTCATCGAGACGCTCAAAGACGTGATGCCGGGCGACGAGCTTTATATTGCCTATGGACTCACGATCGACGACGCGATTACTCCCGAACTGATTGCTGACTATGCCTGCCGCTGTGGGGCGAAGAGGTGTAGCGGTTCGATGCTGGCCCCGGCGAGCGGCTATTAAGCGCGCCCCTCACAGGCGCATCCGGCTTTTCCTTCGAAATGGTTCGCCGCAGGAAGATCCGTCAAGCTGTGCACCGTCCCGTCCCGTCCCGTCCTGTCCCGTCCTGTCCCGTCCTGTCCCGTCGCACCCAGCCGCCACACGTTATCCGCGCAAGGCCGGCGCGCCTTGTCAGCACCCCCGTCGACGGAGTAGGATTAAATCCTGTCAGCTTGGAGAGCGCCATGCGTACCACACAGCAGTTCAGCATTACCCTGCCCAACGAGATGGCCGAGCTCATCCGCACCAAGGTCGCCAGCGGCGAATATGCTTCTGAAAGCGAGGTAATCCGCGACGGGCTACGCACCCTCGCGGCCCGCGACAGGGCCATCGAGGCCTGGCTGCGCGACGAGGTGATGCCTGCGGCCGAAGCGTTGCGCGCGGAGCCCGCGCGCGCGCTCACGCCCGAGCAGGTGCGCGCTCACCTGGCGAAGAAGCGCTCGGGCGCCGCATGACCTACCGGGTGCAGTTCGCCCCGGAAGCGCGGGACCAGCTTGAGGAAATAGAACGGTTCATCATTGAAGCGGGTTCGCCCGTCACGGCGGCTCGCTATGTGGACGCCATCGTGAATTTTTGCCTGCGCCTGCAGACGTTCCCTGAGCGCGGCGTCGCGCGCGATGATCTGTTACCTGGACCCACTACCGGCAGCGCGTGGTCATTGCTTACCTTCTGGATCCTGAGGTGGTGTCAATCGTTGGCGTGTTCTACGGCGGACAGGCCTGGGAACCATCTTTCGCCGACCCGACGGAGCACGACCACTGAGGACGCGTCCGCACCGTGGCCACCGACGCGAGCGGTCGGCGCGCAATGGTCGAGTCAGTCGACGAGCACGACAGGAAATTGAGAAGCGCGGTCAAATGGAATAATCTCATCAGTCCCACCAGCCAACTGCTCTGAATCCGACGGATGCAGCTCGACATTTTCAACGACAGCCGCGACGTGATGCTGCGCAATGACGTCCTGTCAGCGTTGCAGCGGTACGATGCCGCGGGCGCGCGGCGCGCGCTGCAGGCCCTTGCGAACGAGTATCCGGGCGATGTCGCCCAGGTGTATTTCGGTTCGATCGTCAATGCTCTCGCGGGTCGATCGACGGTACCGTTTGACCGTCACGAAGCCGCCCTGCAGGCTCGCCAGGCGCTATCTCACGAAGTCCAGCCCGCAGTCGCGCATGTGTTCCCGAGGCAGAGCGGGACGACCTGGCTCGCACCGCTCTGGTCAGAACTGGCCGGGCGCGCCGGTGCGCTGCCTTTCCGTGCGGACCACGCGGATGCGCACGCGGCGCCGCTCTTCCTGCTTGCTGCGCGGTGGGCCGAGGCCTCCGATGCGATATCGCGCATCGCATCCTGGCGACGGATTCCAGCGCCGCTTTGCTGGATGACGGAGGCACGTTACCGGCTCGATGGTCTGGACGCGGCCTGGCCATTGCTGGTGGAACTTGCGTGGCTTTCTCCATCCCGGTTTGACCAGCTTTTGAGCCGGCTTGGCGACGCGTGCGTCAATACATTGCGGCGCAACTTCGATACATCGTTCGACGGCGCCGGCGACATTGACGATCTTGCATGGTTTCCGGCGTGGGTACTCACGGAAAAGGCCGGCCTCGCGCCGCTGTTCAAACAGGCAGAGCCTTCGCGACGCAATGCGCCCGAGCGGGCGGCGAAGGTGATGCTCCAGTTACTCAGTCTGGAGCGTCAGGGCCGGCATCACGAACTGCTGGAAACCCGGCGCGAACTGCAGGCGCTCAACACGGCGCTGTACGCCGCCTATATGAAGACGCGCTGAACTGGCACCCCGGAGCATGACACGCACAACCTCTCACAAATGGGCTTTCGCCACGCGGTTCCGGCGTGGCGCGTTCGGCTGGAAATCCGCGTTGCCGATCCAGCGGCTGAAAGAAGCGCTGGCGGAGATCCGGCAGATCGCCCGTGCCGATCCTGTTCTCGCCGCGGACGGCGCGGAAAAGCTTTCGCCGGCGCTTGAACACGTAGACAGCTCGTCGGGGGCAATTGGCACCGCCGTGAATCGCGCAATCGACTCGCTTGTGCCGGTCATTGCCGGGGTGGATGTGCCTGCTCCGGTCCGGATGCGTTGGCTGGAACGCCTGTTTGACGCGCTCCAGGATGACCCGATGCCGTATATCGAACAGCTGGGCGATCGCTGGGGTGACCTGTGTACGTCGCCCGACATCGCGTCCTTATGGGCAGACAGGTTGTTGCCGATTACAGCGCGCGTGATGGGCGCTGAAGGACTGGGGGAGCATTTCGCGGGTACCACCGCCTGCCTGAGTGCGCTCGATGCTGCCCGGCGCCATCAGGAACTACTCGCTCTCGTGAATGGCGCGCGCCTGAACTGGTGGGGGTATCGCCAGTACGGAGTGGATGCACTGATCGCATTAAATCGTTCGACCGAAGCACTGCGTTACGCGGAAGTGTCGAGGGGGCTGAACGCGCCCACTGCTGCAATCGCCCGCAAATGCGAAGCGATCCTTCTGTCGTCGGGCATGATGGACGAGGCCGATCGGCGTTACGCAATCGAGGCCAATCAGGCCACCACGCATCTCGCGACATTCCGTGCCATCGCAAAAAAATATCCGGACAGGAGTTCCGACAGCATTCTCCGCGACCTGGTCGCGAGCAGTCCCGGCGCTGAGGGGAAATGGTTCGCCGCCGCGAAGGACGCCGGCCTGCTCGATCAGGCGGCGTCGCTCGCGATGCGCGGCCCCACCGACCCGCGAACCCTGACGCGAGCCGCACGCGATTTCGCGCAGCGCAAGCCTGAATTCGCCGTGGCCTGTGGCACGGCAGCGCTGCACTGGATGGCTGCAGGCTTCGGTTACGAAATCACGGGGAGCGATGTGCTGGATGCTTACGGCGCGCTGGCGGATGCGGCCCTTGCTTCCGGCATGGAACGTGACCAGCTCAACAGGCGTCTGCGGGAGCAGTTTGCGGCCATTCCGGGGCATTCGTTCGTCGCCACGGTGCTGGCGCATCATTGGGTCGCATAACGTCTCGATGCATCCGGTTACGGCATGGACGGTTTTTGCACGGCCCGAGCCCCGGCGTGTTGTCATCAACGGGTCCCTCCCGGTGGTGTGGGACGGGCGCCCGTTTTGCCGCCGATGACTGGACTCAAGCGCAAAGTGGCTGGAAATGGCAGTTTTACGACAGGCAGAAGTCAGCACAGGACTTGCATCATGGAAGAGTACAACCCCGGGTGTGCGCCCGAACCTGAATCATGGCTCGAACTCGACGAACAGGAGCGAATTGCGCTCGTCGAAACGTATCACCGGGTCGCCCGGATCAAGCTTCCCAACGTCACGGCACACGCTGCACTACACACGATCGTCGAAAACCAGATCGCCCTGAACCTTGAGCCCGTGGTCCGGGCGATGGATCGCCTCGGGAAAGAAGGACTTACGCGACACGACGCGGTTCACGCGATCGGCTCAGTCGTCGCAGAGCATCTGTTTGATATTTTGAAGACGGATCAGAACGACGATGCTGCGACTTCGCAGGCGCGTTATTACGCGGCGGTGGAGCGGTTGACCGCCGCAAGCTGGCGCAGAGGTGAACACTGATGCCGATACCATCGAAACTTCAACGGTGGTTTGAAGCGAGGCAGCGTTTCAGATTGAGCCATGCTCATATCCAGATGGCGCGCGAACTGGGATTGAATCCCCGAAAATTCGGGTCACTGGCTAACGGGCAGCAGGAACCGTGGAAGCGCCCCCTCTCGGAATTTATCGCGCATTGTTATCACAAGCGCTTTGGTCGTACTACGCCAGAACACGTGCAATCTCTGGAGGACGTCGTGAAGTGTGCGGAAGGGCGGCGCAGCGAGCGGCGGGAAAGAAAAACGAACAGAGCGGTTCCACCGACAGGGCCGCAACGTAGCGATGACGGATCGAGCGAAAAGTTGCCGGAGCTCTGCGCACGCGGCGGTGAATAGGGTTCGACCGGAACGGACATGACGACCGTCTGGGTGGGCGACGTGGACCACTTGCGCCGAGGGTGCCTCTACTTTTACTTCCAAAACGCTTCTACTTTCGCTTCATTGCACGGCTACCGTCGTGTCCCCGCTTGATGACAGGGGTGTACTCAGCCATCTGCTGGCAGATAGGGGTGCCCTCAAGAAACGGATTTTTTCGTACGCTAAGACCGCACCCTGGTCGATTTCACCGCGCGCACCGGCCGGAATCGCCCCTTGGCGACGCGTTTGTTCGCGTGCCACACATAGTCGCCTGTCAGGTTGATGTGATTCCAGCCCAGCGGCGCGACGTGCGGGATCAGGCTGTCGCCGATCTCCCGCTGCCGCCGTAAGGCGGCAATCGACCGCTCCAGATACACCGTGTTCCACAACGTGATCGCGGCCACCACCAGATTCAGGCCGCTTGCCCGGTAGCGCTGGTTTTCGTATGAACGGTCCCGTATCTCGCCCAGCCGGTAGAAGAACACCGCCCGCGCCAGCGAATTGCGGGCTTCGCCCTTGTTCAGTCCGGCAGACACACGGCGGCGCAGCGCCGGGTCCTGGAACCATTTCAGTGTGAACAGCGTGCGCTCGATGCGGCCAAGTTCACGCAGGCCGACAGCGAGACCGTTTTGCCGCGGATACGCGCTGAGCTTGCGCAGGATGAGGGAAGCCGTCATTGTGCCTTGCTGGATCGATGCGGCCAGGCGGACCACGTCTTCGAATTCCCGTTCGATCAGTTTCCGGCTGATCGAACCGCCGATCAGCGACGACAATGCTGGCCAGTCCCCCGGCTTGCCGGGCACATACAGGTTCTTGTCCGCCAGATCGGCGATGCGAGGCGCAAACTCGAATCCAAGGAAGTGGCACAACGCGAACACGTGGTCGGTAAAGCCGGCAGTGTCTGTGTAGTGCTCCTCGATACGCAGATCTGACTCGTGATATAGCAAGCCATCCAGCACATGCGTGGCGTCGCGCACCGGCGAATTAATGACCTTGGTGTGAAACGGTGCGTACTGGTCTGAGATGTGCGTATAGAACAGTACGCCCGGTTCGTTGCCATACTTCGCGTTTCGATATCCGGCGGCCTGACCGTGCGCCTCCGGCGCGGAAGCGCTGACCGTCGGACGACGAGGTGACGCCCTCGCCCCAGTACGCGGCGAAAGGCAACCGATGCTGATAGTTGACCAGTTCGGCCAGCCCCTTCTGATAGGTCTCGTCACGGATATACCAGGCTACCAGCCATGACAGTTTCGCCCCGCTCGTGGCCGGACAGGCATCGGCCATTTTCTCCAGCCCGAGGTTGAACGCATCAGCGAGGAGCGCGGTCAGTAACAGCGTCCGGTCGGGCGGTTCGGAGTCGCTTTTCAGGTGAGTGAAATGACGTGTGAAGTTGGTCCATTGGTCTACCTCGAGCAGCAGATCCGTGATCTTCACACGCGGCATCAGGTCATATGCCCCGCTGAGATGGCCCACATTAGCCGAATTACTGCACCCACTAGGGAAGCGCTGATCAATAACGTCTTTGTGTCGATCGGATTGTCGAACTGATCACGTAATTTCGCAATGCAAAATATAAGTACATGCCGAGCGGCTTTTTTCGCGAAAAGCGCCGGTTTGCGCCTTCCCCTGGCGCTCTTGGCGCACTCAGGACGGACTGCTCCCATGACTGGCCAACAACGATTTCTTGGCCAGCACCAGATTGGCCAGACCAAACAGGCTGAACAACTGCGCTGTGTTCTTCGCCAGACCTTTGTAGCGTACCTTGCGATGACCAGACAGATTCTTGATCACGTGGAAGGGATGCTCGACCCGCGCCCGGATCTGCGCCTTCGTTCGCTCCGCAGCGATCAGCAGATCCTTCAATGCGCCTTCGCGCATCGCCTTGATCTTGCCGCGCTTGATGGCAACATGCCACTTTACGGTGGCGCCTTGCATCTCCTCCCGCTTCTCCACGCCTGTATAGCCCGCATCGCCGAATGCGTGCGCTTCATGACCATGCAGCAGGGCATGCGCCTGCGAGACATCCGATTCATTGGCGGCTGTCCCCACTACACTATGCACCAGCCCCGAGTCGGCATCCACGCCGACATGTGCCTTCATACCAAAGTGCCACTCGTTACATTTTCTTGGTCTGATGCATCTCTGGGTCGCGCTGCTTCTCGGCGTTCTTGGTCGACGGCGGTGCCTCGATGATCGTCGCATCCACCAGCGTGCCTTCCTTCATCATCAACCCGCGTTCGCACAGCGAGATGCCGATCTCGTCGAACAGCCGGCGCGTCAGATCATGCTCGAGCAGCAAGCGACGGAACTTCAGCAAAGTCGTCGCATCCGGCACGTTCTCGACTGCCAGATCAATCCCGGCAAAGGCGCGCATCGCGATGCTGTCATACAGCGCATCTTCCAAGCCTTCGTCCGACAGTCCATACCACTGCTGCAGGAAGTAGATGCGCAGCATGCGCTCCAACCCGATCGGCAGACGCCCTCGCGTGCCCTTCGGGTAGTACGGTTCGAGCGCCGCCAGCAGACGCGCCCAAGGCACGACACTGTTCATCTCGGTCAAAAAGCGCTGTCGACGAGTCACGCGCTTCTTGCCGGTGCATTCCGCTTTCGCAAAACTGATCTGCCGCTTCATTCACTATGCCTGTTCCGGGGGGCTTCTCTACAACGTCTTAGTCGTGCTCAACGATGACCGTCCGGCGGAATAAATCAGTGGTTCCCTAGCAGAATTAACGGCCCTCAACAATTCCTCGTTTGCCTTCGAGTGCTATACACGGGCGCAACACCCCAATTAAAACGGACAACCAAGTCGAGCTACCTATAAGACGGAACGGTTACCCGCCTAAAGCGATGATCGCCATCGTCAGGAGCACGCCCAGCGTCATCATCGAAAGTCCGCCTTTCCAGCCGGTCCAGCCTGCGTAGCCGCCCAAGGCGAAGCCGCAGAAGAACAACATCGCGAGCGTCAGCACGCGCGAGACGAGCAGCGCCGTCGGAACATGACTGAAGATGACGAACGGCACCGCAACCGGAAATGTCGAAAGCACGATGATGATGAAGATGCCCAGCGCCGCGAGAAAGTCATCGCGCTCGAAGCGCGCACGCTCGGGCAGGCTATCGCTTTCGGCAATGCGTTTGCGTATCGATTCGAGATCGGTGTCGGAGATGAACGGGTCGAGCGATGCGGACACTCGTTCGCGCAGCGCGCGCACGCCCGCCGCCTGATCGCGTTCGCGCTTAATGGCGAGCGCGAGCGCATGCCTGCGAGACCGATCCGCGATAGTGCGCACGAGATACATGACAGCATCGGCGAGACCCCACGCGAGATTGCAGCCAAGCGCCGTGTAGAGCATCTTGCGCCCGGCGTCTTCTCCGCTCGTCGCGGCAGATACGGTACCGACGAAAGTCAACGCCATGAACAGGCCGAAGCACAGCTCGGACACGCGATCGACGGTATCGAGCACGGGTTCTCGCGTGCGGGCGGCTTGTTCCTCCGACGGCCTTTTCGTGAGCATCTGAGCACCCCTACTGAGCCTTCACCTCGTTTTCCAGCGGCTGATTCTCCTCGAAGGCCGTGACGCTTTTCAGCGTGGTCTCGCAGATGGTCGTCAACGCTTCGCGCGTCAGATACGCCTGATGCCCCGTCACAATCACGTTGGGAAACGAGACCAGACGCTGAAAGACATCGTCCGTGATGATTTCGCTCGACAAATCGCGGAAGAAAAGATCCGCTTCCTGTTCATAGACGTCGATCCCTAGTCCGCCAAGTAGACCGGTCTTCAGCGCCTCGATAACGGCCTCCGTATCGATCAGTCCGCCACGGCTCGTGTTGATGAGGATCGCGCCAGGCTTCGCGCGCTTGAGCGTCTCCGAATTGATGATGTAATGAGTCGCGGGCGTGAGCGGGCAATGCAGCGAAATGATGTCGGCTTGCTCGCCGATCTCGCCCGGCGTCGCGTAACGCAGGCCGAGCGCTTCGAATTCCGCCGAGTGATAGGGATCGTAGCCGATCACCTTGCAGCCGAAGCCGAGCATGATCTTCGCGAACACGCAGCCGATCTTCCCGGTGCCGACCACCGCGACCGTCTTGCCGCACAGATCGAAGCCGGTCAGGCCATCGAGTGAAAAGTTCGAGTCGCGCGTGCGGTTATAGGCGCGATGCACCTTGCGATTGATTGCGAGCAACAGCGCGACCGCATGCTCCGCCACCGAGTTCGGCGAATACGTGACGACGCGAACAACCTTCATGCCGAGCTTCTCCGCGGCTGCCAGGTCGACATTGTTGAAACCCGTGCAGCGCAGCGCGAGCAGACGCGTGCCGCCCCTGTGCAAGGCTTCGAGCACGTCGGCATTGGCCTTGTCATTGACAAAGATGCAGACCGCGCCGTAACCCGCGGCGAGACCGGCCGTGTCCATATCCAGCGACACGTCGATGTACCTGAGCTTGTGATGCTCTGCCCTGTTCGCCTCGTCGAGAAACTGGCGCTCGTAAGGCGTCGAGCTGAATATCGCTACTTCCATGATGGGCTCCTCTTCGATCCGGATTTCAACCCTCTATCGGGCTCGGCGTGGCGGCGGCTAGCCGGTTGCAATCGATATGGCGATCTGCACGAAAAGCACTTTGACGATAGTCATCGACGGGAAAATCATCGCGTACATGATGTCGGGCTGATCCGTCGGCGCGATGCGATTGGCGAACGCGAGAATAGCGGGATTGCCGGTCGCGCCGCAGATCACGCCCACGGATGTGTCGAAGGGCAGCTTGAAGATCCACAGGCAGCACACCGCCGTGACGCCCACGAGTACCAGCAGCGTGATCGCACCATAGAGCAGCAGGAGCGGACCTGCGGTGCCCACCGTCGCGATGAACTTTGGCCCGCATGAAATGCCCACCTGCGCGAGAAAGATCGTGAGGCCGAGATTGCGCAACACGAGATTCGCCGACAGGGGCATTACCCACACGAACGGCCCGGTGCGGCGCGCCTTGCCGAGACATAGCGCGACCAGCAGCAAGGCGGCGAGGCCCAGGCTGAAGGCGCCGAGCCCCGGCACGCGCAGCGGGATCGCGCCGACCAGCAAGCCCGCCGCTGCGCCGATGCCGAGGCAGATGAAGCTGAGATCGGCCGTGCCCTTGATCGAATCGCCGAAGAAGGCGCGCATGGTTGCCTGATGCGTGCGGTTGACGAGCAGGCCGACGCGGTCACCCGCTTCGAGAATGAGATCGGGCGACGAGAGCATATCGGCGTCGCCACGGCGCACATGCGCGATCGAGCAGTTCACGCCATCGGGAAAGCGGATCTGGCCGAGCGCCGTGCCGATCACCGCCGGATTCGATGCGAACACGCGCATATAGTCGAGGTCTTCGCGGTGGCTCGCCATGCGCCCCGGCTGCAGCTCGCCGCACAAGGCCGTGGCTTCGTCGAGCAGGCTGCGCTCGGTGGCGGTGGCGAGGAGCACATCGTCGGCTCGCAACGTGAAGTCGGCCGTGGCCAACTGATTGTGATGCGCGCGTCGCACCGCGGCGATCAACACGCCCGAAGGCAGGCGACTCGCCAGTTCCGACAGCTTGAGACCGAAGAGGCTCATGTTTCTCAGCGCGATCTCTGCCGTTTCAAGTATCTTCGCCGGCGGCTTCTGGATCTTTACTTTCAGCGCAACGTTCAACACATAGAGAAACAGAATTGGTCCGGCGACGCCGAACGGATACGAGACGCTGTAGGCCACGGCGGCATCGTTGCTCTTCATCGATGCAATGGCCACCTGCAGGCTCGCCGTGCTGGTCCCGCTGCCCGCGAACATGCCGAGCGCATCGGCGAGCGTGATGCCGAACGGGATGAAGCCGCACGAGACGAGACCCGCGATGATCACGCCGAGGCACGCGGCCACGTTCGCCTTGACGCCCTCGCGGCTCGTCAGCCCCCTGAAGAACTGCGCGCCGTACTGTATGCCGATGCCATACAGAAAGAACAGCAGGCCGAGCGTGCCCAGCAAGGCTGGCGGCGCAGACTTAGGCGCGAATGCGCCGACCGCCAGCCCGACGAAGAGCACGGCGCCGGAACCCAGGGCCACGCCCTTGATATTTATCTCGCCGATCAGGTAACCCAGCGCGATGGTCAGAAACAGCGCGAACAGCGACTGATTCTCGAGGAAGGTTCTGACTGCATCCATGCCGCCTCCTGTGAGTGGACAACGCAACGCAGCAGTACACGAACATTAAAGGCGCTTTGTGGCGGATAGTCCAGCACGACCGTGCGCATTCAGCATGATTCGAGGATGACGACGCTGTGCGCTTCGACACGGCACGCACGGCGTTCCATTCTCGCTGTTTCGACATCCGGCACAATATCTTGCGGTGGTTCGGCGGCCGTATCGACGATGCGCCGCCAGCTCCGACTTTCAAGGACGGGAAGCGCGGCGTCACGTGCATCGTCGTTCATGTTGAAGACGATGTGCAACATGGATTCGCCCGGTGCCCGTCCCGCGATCGTGAACGCGACGAAGCGCGCGCCTGGGTCGTGCCATGCGGGCTCGTCGAGCCGCTCGCCATGCCATGCCACATCAGGATGACTCTGCCCGTTCACGGGACGCCCGGTGAGAAAGCGCCGGCGGCGCAGGCTCGCGTGACGCTTGCGCAGCGCGATCATCTCGCGCACGAAGCGCAGCATGTCGAGCGCATCGTCGGGGAGATGCCAATCCATCCACGAGAGCGCGTTGTCCTGACAGAACGCGTTGTTGTTGCCTCGCTGGCTGCGCAGGATTTCATCGCCGGCGAGGAGCATCGGCACGCCCTGGCTCGTGAGCAGAATCGCCATGAAGTTGCGGGCTTGTCGACGACGCAGGCCGATGATCGCCGGGTCGTCCGTCTCGCCTTCCGCGCCGCAATTCCACGACAAGTTTTCGTTGCTGCCGTCGCGGTTATCCTCGCCGTTCGCCTCGTTGTGCTTCGCGTCGTAGCTGACGAGATCGCTCAGCGTGAAGCCGTCGTGACACGTCACGAAGTTGATGCTGTTGGCGGGCAGCCTGCCGTCGTTCTGGTAGAGGTCCGCGCTTCCCGCGATGCACGAGCACACCTGCCCGATGATGCCCGGGTCGCCGCGCACGAAGCGGCGGATCACGTCGCGGTAGCGCCCGTTCCACTCGGCCCACGCCATGCCCGGAAACGCGCCCACGTGATAGAGGCCGCCCGCATCCCAAGCCTCCGCGATCAACGGCACGCGCGCGAGCACCTGCGACGCCTCGATCGCCCAGGGCAGCGGCGGTACCTCCAGCACCTCTCCATGCACGCCGCGCGCGAAGACGCTCGCGAGATCGAAGCGAAAGCCATCGACACCGAGCTCGGTCACCCAGTATTCGAGGGAACGCATGATGAACGCCGACACCAGCGGATGATTGCAGTTGACCGTGTTGCCGCAGCCTGTGTAATCACGATAGTGGCGCGCATCGTTCCTGTCGACTTGATAGAAGACTTCGTTCGCCAGCACCTTGAAGTGGATCACGGGGCCGTTCGTGCCGGCCTCCGACGTGTGATTGAACACGACATCGAGCAGCACGCGAATGCCCGCCGCATGCAGCGCGTCGACGAACGCGCGGAACTCCTGCGGTGCTCTCGCCGGCTCGACGCAATAGCGCGGATGCGGACTATAGAAGCTATGCGTGCTGTAGCCCCAGTAGTTGCGCAGCCCGAGCGCGGCGGCGGATGCGGGAATGTCCTGCTCGTCGAAGGCCATCACCGGCAGCAGTTCGACGTGCGTGACGCCGAGCGCCTTCAGATAAGGAATCTTTTCGATCAGGCCCGCGAAGGTGCCGGGATGGCGCACGCCGCTCGACGCATGCCGCGTGAAGCCGTCGACGTGCAGCTCGTAGATGATCGCGTCGTCGAGCGTGTGAACGTCGACGTGATCGCGCCTGTCGAGCGGCTCCGCGACGATGGCCCTGAGTGACGCGTGTTCGGCTCCATGCGCATCGGCGGCCTGGTCGCGCCGATAGAAGCGATCGCTCACGGCGCGCGCGTGCGGATCGAGCAGCTCCTTGCGGCTCGCGGCATCGTCGTCCATTTGCGGCACGCCGTGCGCACCGTAGGCGCGCCACGTATAGCAGGAGCGCAGCGGAAGGTCCTCGACGAGGACATGCCAGAAGTAGAACGTGCGGTTCTCTTCGCTATTGAGCACGACGACCTGGAACGGCTCCGCGCTTTCGGCGGACTCGTAGAGCAGCAGTTCTACGCCCGTCGCGTGCCGGCAGAACACGCAGAAGTTGACGCCGCCTGGCTCGACCGTCGCGCCGGGCGGGAATCGCGAACCGGGCTGCGTCCGGTAAGTGCGGCACACTCGCGCTTCAGGGCTGAGCAAGGTCGATCCTCACGGGACGCGTCTTCCAGATGCGCTCGCAGTACTCCCTGATCGCACGATCCGACGAGAACTTGCCCGAGCGCGCCGTGTTCATGATCGACATGCGCGTCCACTGCCGCGTGTCGCGCCATGCCTCGCTCACGCGCTCCTGGCACGCGACGTAGTCCGCGAAATCGGCGAGCACGAGGAAGGGATCGGATTGCAGGAGGTTGTCGACGAGCGGCCGGAACATATCCTTGTCGCCGCGCGAGAAGCGCCCTTGCGCGATCTGGTCGAGCGCGTCGCGCAAGTCGTCGCTCGCTTGCGCATATTCCGCAGGACGATAGCCCGCGCGCTTCACCTCTTCGACCTGCTGCGCCGTGAGGCCGAAGAGGTAGAAGTTCTCCGCACCCGCTTCCTCGCGAATCTCCACGTTCGCGCCATCCAGCGTACCGATGGTCAGCGCGCCGTTCATCATGAACTTCATGTTGCCCGTGCCGGACGCTTCCTTGCCCGCTGTCGAAATCTGTTCGGAGAGGTCCGCCGCAGGGTAGATCCAATGCCCGTTCTTCACGTTGAAATCCGGGTAGAACACGACCTTCATCCGGCCGTTGATCGTCGCATCGTTGTTGACGACTTCAGCGATGCCGGTGATCAAACGGATGATGAGCTTCGCCATCGCATACCCCGGCGCCGCTTTTCCTCCGAAGATGAAGCAGCGCGAAGCCGTATCGAGATCCGGATTGCGGCACACGCGTCGGTAGAGACTGACGATATAGAGCGCATTCAAATGCTGGCGCTTGTACTCGTGAATGCGTTTCACCTGAATATCGAACAACGCGTTCGGATCGACGTCGATGCCCGTCGTGTTCCTGATGCGCTGAGCGAGTGCCGCCTTGTTGTCGCGCCGGATCGCGAGCCACGCCTCGTGGAAGGCGGCATCGTCGGCGTGGGCGGCCAGCGCGTCGAGCCGCGCGAGATCGCTGGCCCAGCCATCGCCGATCGTCTCGTCGAGTAGGTGCGCGAGTCCCGGATTGCTCAGCATCAGAAAGCGGCGAGGCGTGACGCCGTTCGTCACGTTAAGGAAATGTTCCGGGAACATGTCTGCGAAATCGTGCAGCACGGTCTGTTTGAGCAGGTCCGAATGCAGCGCGGCCACGCCGTTCACCGCATGACTGCCGACGGTCGCGAGATGCGCCATGCGCACTTTCCTGTCGCCGGTCTCGTCGATCAGCGACATGCGCTTCACGCGCGCTTCATCGCCCGGATAGGCGCGCCGCACGTCATCGAGAAAGCGCCGGTTGATTTCAAAGATGATTTCGAGCGGGCGCGGCAACAGGCTCTGAAACAGCGGCAAGCTCCACGTTTCGAGCGCCTCGGGCAGTAGCGTGTGATTGGTGTAGGCCAGCGTGCGCCGCGTGATGTCCCAGGCCGCGTCCCACGAAAGCAGGCGCTCGTCGATAAGCAGGCGCATCAGCTCGGCCACCGCGACGGACGGATGCGTATCGTTGAGCTGCGCGGCGAACAGGTCCGCGAAGTGCTCGATCGGCGTGCCCTTCGCGTCCATCAGGCGCAGCATGTCCTGTAGCGAGCAGGACACGAAGAAATACTGCTGGGCGAGACGCAGGCGTTTGCCGGCTTCGGGTTCGTCGTTCGGATAGAGCACCTTCGAGAGCGTTTCGGAGACCACTTTCTCCTCGACCGCCTCGTAGTATTCGCCGGCATTGAAGTCCTGGAAGTCGAAGGACTCGACCGCTTCGCTCTTCCACAGACGCAGGACGTTGCACGTATTGACGTTAAAACCCTGCATCGGCATATCACACGCGACGCCCTTCACCTGGCGCGACGGAATCCAGCGCACGCGCAGACGGCCTTCGGCATCCGTCTCGCTTTGCGTGCTGCCGCCGAAGCCGACGTAATAGCTCACGTCGGGACGCACGATCTCCCACGGGTTGCCCTTCTGCAGCCACTTGTCGGTGGTCTCGACTTGCCAGCCGTCGCGGATCTCCTGATCGAAGATGCCGAACTCGTAGCGGATGCCGTAACCGATCGCGGGAATTTCGAGCGTTGCGAGCGAATCCAGATAGCACGCGGCGAGCCGCCCCAAGCCGCCGTTGCCGAGCCCCGGTTCTTCCTCGATGGCGAGCAGATCGTCGAGATTCTGGCCGAGCGCGCGCATCGCGTCGCGCGCCTCGGCTTCCATTCCGAGATTCAGCAGGTTATTGCCGAGCTGCGGGCCGATCAGAAATTCCGCCGACAGGTAGCAGGCGACCTTCACGTCCTTCGCCGCATAGGTTTTCGTCGACGCGGCCCAGCGCGCGAGCATGCGGTCCCTCACGCTGAACGCGAGCGCCGCATACCAGTCGTATGACGTCGCGATGTCGGGATAGCGCGCCTGACGGGTTATGAGATTGCGCACTACGTCATGCTGAAACGCATAGCCGGGCGCGTCGCCCGACGCGGCTTTCATATTGACGGCAGCGTCAATTGCAGGGCCGTCGCTCATAGTTCCCTCGCGTTCACATTCGCATTCGGCTGATCACATTGAGAAAGAATATGTTAGGTATGGCGGATTACAAGCAGGACGCGTGCTCAGTGACGCGGCGCGAGTGTCGCGCGCTGCGATTGAACCACTCTTCGCGGCAACATGCTCAGGCCCGTGATACGTATCACGGGCCTTGTCACCCCGGTTGCCGCCGGATAGCGCGAGGGATCCCCGACGCCCCGGCCGCGCACGCTCACGGCAGCTATGCGATAGCACGAGTCCCCGCGCAAGGCTTCAACAGGAAGGCACGGGAGGGACTCAGTCGTCAAAATCCAGATGCTCCATGACGCCCTCCAGTCTGGATATGTAAAAATACTGTATATATATACAGTATTCGGGACGTTTTCAAGGTGGGTTGCATGTCGGCGGCGGGTGAACTGATATGGGGGTTGGTCGTGCGATGCCCCTTTAGCCTTCGGATTCAAGTCGCCGGTCCTGGTGCACGGTTTAAGGCACCAGGGGGATGGTTGGTGCGTCCTAAAATAGGTGGATGAGACATTTGGGAAAACTGGGAAAACTGGGAAAACTAATGTGGACTATCTGCGTAGCGCCGCGATCCCGTGTGGCAGCGCCGATCGGTGCACCTCCTGATATTTCCTGAGCAGTCAGGAGCTGAAATGGAACTGGCAATGAAGCGAAACAAGAGAGCGCGCCTAAGACAGATTTGCTCGCGCTTGTGAAGGGGCAGTACTCAGGTGATCCGGCGGTGTTGCTTGATCGGGTCGCGCAGTACCTTCTTGAGGGCGTGTCTGACAGACTGCAGAAGTCTCTCGCCAAAAGCGGCAGGGACCTGTTCGCTAGCGACGCGGCGCGCGAAGCGGTTGCCGCCTCATTGGGCAAAATGCTGCTGGACGACGGCACAAACCGACCGGCGTCGGAAGCGAAGACGTTGCCAGTCTCCAGATTGAGCCCTGAGGAGGTACTCAAGCGCTTTGGCATGTCGAAGAGCTCCCTCTACCGCAGGGATCACACGAAGTTTTACAGTGTGATTCCGCTCGGTATGCAGAACGGTCGCGCCTATCCTTCGTGGCAGTTCGTGAGTGATGTCCCTTCACTTTTGCCAAAGGTGCTCGAAATCCTCAACAGGAAATCGCGGATGCAGGTCAACACCTTTTTCGTGTCCGAGCAGGACGCATTGAACGAGTTGTCCCCTGCAGAGGTATTAGCAGGATTGCCGTTCGAGGATCGTGCCGCGCTAGCGCCGGAACAATCCCGGATGTTGTCGCTACCTGAAAAGGTGCGGCTCGACAAAGTCAATGCGCTCGCGGCACTGGAGGTGGCTGACCCGGATTGAGCAGATAACTAATGTCCAAACACGAGGATGAGAAGAACGAACTGCCAAAGCGGCTCGAGGGTCTGGTTCCGACAGTGGAGCAAATCCTTCGGGCCTTGGGTCAGCAGCGCTATACCTACGCGGTCGATGCTGAGTTCGTGCGGGCGGTCGACAACGAAAAGTACGTTGCCACCGCCTCGCCATTCAAGCCGCACCGTTTCGGCCGCCCGCCAGAGTTTGTACAGGCGAACGGATCACTTGCCTTCACTTGGGTTTACATGGCGCGGGATAGTCTCGTTGCGTCGTGGGAAAGCCAGGTCATCCTGAACAACCGAGGCGCCGGGAACGGCTTCCACATTACTCGGAAGGCCTCCGAGCGCGGGGTGATCGCGCGCCTCAGGTCTAAGCGTCACCTCGTGCTCTGGAATCTGGGAGAGGACCACAGCAGCCGCCTCGGAATCCACTACATTGTTTCGTCATCGGCGTGGTGAACTGCACCTGCGTGAAGGCGCACAGCGGCGAGTACTGGATCATCGATCACCGCATCTACGATCCGGACGATGACGGCAAGTCCAGGCTCCATCACGTACGAGACATGCTGGTCAACGTGGTCCATCATAAAGCCCTGCCAGTACGTCGCGTCCTGATGGATACACGGTATGCGACGAAAGATCTGATTCTGTTCAAGGAATCGCCGGGCGAGACGCGCTACTGTCCACTGCGCAGTAACTGGCTGATTGAGGACTCCGCCGACCAACCGCCATACAGGCACGTCGACTCGCTGCAGTGGGATGCCGCAGCCCTTTACCACGGCGAGACGATCAAGATCAAGAACAAGGGCTTTCCAAAACATCACAAAGTCAAGCCGTTCCGGGTCGAGATGTCGACACACCGCACGGACTCGGTCGTCACCAATGACATCACCCAGGAATCTTCGCCGGCGACACAAGACGCGTGTGGCCCGCGCTCGAAGATCGACATAAGCCCAAGCGTGACGAAGCCGGGCTTTCCGTGCCCGGTTGGTCGCGTGAATCAGCGGGAGAAGTAAATTGGCGAGTCCACAACCGAATCCAATACCCTTTGGTGCAACTCCTACTTCCGTGTACAAGCCCGTCAATAATCGCCAAGCAAAGGGACCCCGACTGGTTCCAGAAAGCGGGGAAATCAGAGGCTCCATACGGCGATTTACTGGTGCGGTGGATTTCGAGGCACGAGCTTCGATGCTCCGGCAGCAGCCGCTGACTTTGTGGTTGACGGGCCTGTCTGGCTCTGGAAAATCCACAATCGCTTACGAGCTTGAGCGGCATCTTGTCGCGCTGGGCCATCCCTGCTACGTTCTGGACGGGGACAATATCCGCCACGGCCTCACCAGCGATCCCGGCTTTCGTCCCGAAGATCGACGGGAAAACATCCGCCGTGTCGCTCACGTTGCACAGTTGATGAACGATGCCGGATTGATCGTCATCACTTCGCTGATCTCGCCGATGCGGGAAGACCGTGCCATGGCCCGTAACATCATCGGCGCGGAGCGTTTTTTCGAGACCTACCTGTCTGCATCGGTGGACACCTGTGCGGCGCGCGACCCAAAGGGCCTTTACGTAAAGGCTAAAGCGGGCATCATCCCGTCGTTCACGGGAATTTCGGCGCCCTACGAGCACCCTGAACAGCCTGACCTCGAGATCGACACCGCGCTACTTGACGAAGCGACCAGCGTCTCGCTCATCTTCAACTACCTGCGCACGAAGAGCTTTGGTGATCTTGATGGCTGTGGTGCAAATCGCGATCGGCACTAGCTCGATGCGTGGCCACGGGCGTGCGAACGGGATGCGCCTGACGGCCCTTCTCCCGACGATCACGGCCACTCGCCGCGCGCAAGTCGCACAGGGATGGCAGCTGAGGTTTTGCGGATATCCCAGGCGTCGTGTCAGCGTGTCGCCCAATAGCCCGTTTACGTTGGGTAATGTTCTGGGCGATGGAGCCCGCGTGGTTCTCGTGATGGACGCATTTGCAATAGCGTGGGGATGCAGCGTTGCTGCATGAGGGGTTTGGCGTACTTGCACCAGCAGCGCTGACTGCGGTTTATGACCGCTCGCGACAGTTACTTCAGTGGAAGTAGCTAGCGGGGGCACCGGCCTTTAGGGGTGTTTTCCGTGCGCTCGCCAATACAAGCGTGAGTGCCCGTGCAGGCGCGCAGCCTCTTGATGAACGAAGGCGGTGAGCCATTCCGCGCGTGGAGCCCACCGGTCATGGGCAGTCGCCGGGCAGTATTGCGCCAGAAGCCGCCGGACAAAGAAGCGATACTGCCGACGGGACGCATGCGCGAAACCAATGATTTGAGTCAATTGGCGATCGAACTCGCTGGCAAAAATTTCACGCGCCGTCCGAAGTTCCTTTCGAGTAAGGTTCATGGCACATAGTATTGGGGGGATATGAGGCAGAGTCCGCCCAGCGTCGCCTTCATGCACCAACGTTCACCAACAAGGTCAAAGCGGACCTGGTAGATGGATCCAGCCGCAAACGCCTGTTGAACTTGCAACCGTCATGGCGTCAAGATTATGAGGGGTTGTCTAGCTGAGCCCCGTTGGCGGATCGGAATAGCCGGGATGGTCGTGTGCGGCGGTGTGGCAGCACAGATCGCCCCCCATGCCCCAGCCATCGCCGCGACCGGCATAGCCGAGACCGTCAGCACGCAATCCGGGCGCGACAATCGACCCGAGCTCGGGACGGATGCGTCGGCACTGCTTGAGCGCGGTCGCGCCGCGTTACGTGCCGGCGACCGCTACGCGGCCCTCGCCGCCATCGCGCAGGCCTCGCGCCTGCAACCCGGCAACACCGAAATTTCCCAGGCCCTGGCTGACGTGTTGATGGAACTTGGTGCCCCGAGCGCCGCGGCCCATGTGCCTGGCTTGTCCGTCGATCCGGGCGTGCAGAGCCGCGTGGCGAGCCAGCGTTTGCGCTGGGCCATAGCCTTCCACACGCGCTCACCGGATCCGCGGCATCGCTTCGACGATGTCGATCCCGCCCTCGCTCGCCTGGACGCACTGCTCGCCGAGGCACGCGCCGCTACCCCGCCGGACGCCGGGCTGATCACCCGATTACAGCGCGACCGTGCGGTGGCCCTGCGCTACCGCGAGCGCTGGCAGGATGCGGTAGATCAGGTTGAAGCCCTGCGCTCGTCAGGGGACACCGTTCCGGTCTATGTTCTCCAGGCCGAAGCGGATGCACTGCTCGCACTGCGGCGCCCCAAAGAAGCACGCCGCGTCTATCAGGAAGCACTGGAGCAACTGCCGACCAACGGGCACGAGGACGAGGATAGTCCCTGGCGGTCGCTGATGAGGGGGCGCGCCTACGCCGAGGTAGAAAGCGAGGACTTCGATGCCGCCTTTGCAACCGTCGCCGCCCTGGTCGCCGCGGCAGGGCCACCGTCGCGAGCAGCCGGCGAACTGCAGACACCGCGTGCGAACGAAACCTGGCTCGAAGCTCAGGCGTTCGACGCCGCCATTCACAGCTATGCCGACATGCCGGCTGCCGCCTGGGCACTCGTCGCGCCGCTCGAGCGTGGCGCACCCGCCCTTTCCTGGCTGCGCGCGCAGGCTTCCGGCACCGCGGCGCAGCAGGGCTGGCCCCGTCTGGCCGAGGACGACATTGACACCGCAGCGGCCCTTGCACCTCAAGACTTCGGCATCCGCGTCCAGCAGGTGGATTCAGACGTACGCCGCCATCGCCTGCTGCGGGCCGATGAGCGCCTCGCGCCGCTGCTGGAGCAAGGAGCGGATATTGCAGCCGTCCAGCAGGTGGAGCGGGAACTCGACGCTGAAGCGGGCCCCAGCGTGCAATTCGATGTGGCCGGCCGGCAGGCATCGAGCCAGGCACTTCGCGGGCCCGGAAACGGCACGGACACCAGCCTTCGGGTCGAGTCAGCGACCTTCGCGGGCACATGGCGGTTAATCGGCCTGGCTGACAGCAGCACCGACTCTCTGGAGGAGGGTCACGCCGAACGCTACCGTGTAGGCGGCGGCGCGCAGGCGCTCTGGCCGGACTGGAAGCTGACTGCACTCGCATGGTCTCAGATGGGTTCCCTGAACACATCAGGCGGCTCGCTTGCCGTGCAATGGGAGCCCACCGACCACTGGACCTTCCTCGCAGACGCCGCGAAGCATTCACCTGAATCGCCGTTGCAGGCGGACTTCCATGGCATTACCGCGGATTCGATTCGCGGCGGCCTGCGCTATGCATGGAACGAATCGACGCAGGCGGGCGTGAACGTGCAGCACATGAACTTCAGCGACGGCAACCGCCGGGAGCAGGTGATGATTGACGGTGCTCTCCAACTGCTCGATCGGCCGCACCTGGACATTACGCTCAAGCCGCGTCTTGAATGGCAGCGCAACAGCCTTGCACTCACTCCGTACTTCAATCCCAGAGAGGCATGGCATCCTTCCGTGGAGGTACAGGTCCAGCATGTCATCTGGCGCGCCTACGAACGTGCGCTCGTGCAGCAACTGCGGCTTACTGCGGGCGCCTTCAACGAGCAGAGCTTCGGCACGCATGCAGTCGGCGGCGCAGCATACGAACAGAGCTGGCGGTCCGATCCCTGGACCGCGCTGACCTGGGGTATCGAGTGGGGGAGCAACGTGTACGACGGCCAGCGCGAGCGCACCTTGATCGGTTACCTGAAGTTCGAACACAGGTTTGGACGATGAGCGCGAACCATTCCTTGAACACCGCGATGCGCGCCCTGGCTCACGGGGTGGTGCTGGCACTGATGCTGGCGGGCATCTGCATTGCCGCGCGGCCCGCGTTCGCGCAACGATCCTCTGCGCCGACGGACGGCAGCCCGACCTTCGCCGTCGTCGCGTTCCACGACGTGGTCGACGCCCGAAGGGACCTGGACGATGAGGCGGTCACCGCCGAGCGCCTGGTGAGCTTCTTCGACTGGCTGCGTGGCAATGGCTGGACGGTAATTTCACTCGGTGACCTCGCGCGCGCCCGTCACGGCGAAAAGGCGCTGCCAGCCAGGGCCGTGCTGATCACGTTCGATGATGGCTACCGTAGTCTGTACACCCGGGTCTATCCGCTCGCGCTGGCCTACGGATATCCGATCGTCGCCACGCTGGTCAGCGACTGGATGGCCCCGCCCGCAGGCTCGATGGTCAACTATGGCGACCGCATGGTGCCGCGCGAGCGCTTCATCACCTGGGATCAGGCGCGCGAGATGCAGCGCTCCGGCCTGGTCGAATTCGCGCTGCACACTCAATCGCTACACGATGAAGTCGTCGGCAACCCGCAGGGCAACACCATGCCGGCAACCGTGACGCGTCGCTATTCGGCCGGCTCCGGCTACCAGAGCGAGGCGGATTTTGCGACGGGCTTGCGGACCGACCTTGAAGCCGGCAGCGCAACGCTGCGGCGCGAACTGGGCCGCGCGCCGCGCGCGCTGGCGTGGCCTTACGGTCGCTACAACTCCATCGGCACACAAGCGGCACGCGACGCGGGCTTCGAATTCGCATTCGTGCTCGACCAGGGCCCCGCCTACCTGAACGAGCCCCTGAGAATCACTCGCTACCTGCCCACCTACAACCCGCCGCTGGTGGAACTGGTGGAGAATCTGCAGCCCGATCCGAACGAGAGGCGGGTAGATCGTCTGGTCTGCCTTGACCCGGCCGCATTGTGGGCAGGCGACGAAAACACCAGCAACGAACGCCTGGGTCATGCGATCGAGCGGGTGCGAGCCCTGGGCGTGACTGGCGTCGTGGTCGACGCCGTGCGCCGCGACGCCCAGGGGCGAATCACCGCCGCCTGGTTCCCGACCGGCGAACTGCCACTTGCGGGCGACTGGCTCTCGCGCGTGGCCTGGCAGATGCACACGCGCGCCGGCGTGGAGGTGTACGCCCGCCTGCCGCACCACGCGGCGCTCGCCGCCCTGGGCGACGAAGCACGTGTCCTGCGTCTCTACGAGGACCTGGGCGGACTGGTGCCGCTGGACGGGTGGCTGCTTGAAGACACCGACGCGCCGACGCAACCTATGCGCTTCGACGATCCGCCACCCCTGTACGATCATCGCCCGGACATTCCCCTGAGTGGGTCCGCATGGGCGGTGCGCAAACGACGGGAGGCGATGCTCCCTACCCTCGTGCATGGCGATGGGCCTGATGCGCTGGGCTGGCAGGCTTTCGCCGTGCTGGATGCCGCGCGACCCGGGCTGAAGTTGCTATGGCTCGCGCCGAGACGCGCCACCACCACACCGCACCCGCTCGCTGACATCAGCCTGGTGCCCGCGGGCTTCGGCGATCCCGTCGCCGACGATCGCCTCGCGCCGGTCGATCCTACGCTTGCCCGCTGGTTCACCGGCGCCACGCCGCCTGACGCACGGCTGCTCGCCCGTACAGCCGCTGACTTCCAGCGCCACGGCGGCGTCTCACTGGGCTGGTGCCCTGACGATCCTGTTGCAGACCTGCCCGAGGCGGCTGTCGCGGCGCCCGGGGTGTCGGCGTCTGTCTTCCCGGTGCGGCATTGATGCAGGCTCGCCTTGCGAGTGACTCAAATGAGCTTCCACGACCTCATCACTACCTTCTGCTTCGGTTATCCCTTCGTGGCAGCGTTTTACTGGATCAGCGGCGGCTGGCTCTACGTCTGGCTGCGCGGCCGCCATGAGCCACGGCCAGAGGAACCGCCCCGGCTCTGGGACTATCCGGGGGTGTCGGTTCTGGTGCCCTGCCACAATGAGGAGCAGCAGTTGGCCGAGACCTTCGGGGCGCTAACGCTCCTCGACTACCCGAACTTCGAGATCATCGCGATCAATGACGGCTCCACTGACCGGACCGGTGTCTGGCTCGACGCATTGGCCCTGCAGATGCCGGCGCTGCGCGTGGTGCATCTGGACACCAACCAGGGCAAATCCACTGCGATGAACGCCGGGGCGCTGGCCGCCCGGCACGAGTTGCTGGTGTGCATTGACGGCGACGCGCTGCTTGAGCCGCACGCGCTGACGTGGCTCGTACGCCGCTTCCAGACTGATGCGCGGATCGGCGGGCTCACGGGCAATCCGCGTGTGCGCAATCACGCAACGCTTTTGGGGCGCTTGCAGGTGGGGGAGTTTTCGTCTCTTGTCGGACTCATCAAGCGCGCGCAGACCGTGTATGGATCGCTTTTCACTGTCTCCGGAGTCATCTGCGCCTTCCGCAAGCGCGCGCTGCAGGACGCCGGCTGGTGGTCACGTACAGCCCTGACCGACGACGTCGATGTGAGCTGGCGCGTCCAGCTCGCCGGCTGGCGCCTGGCCTTCGAGCCCAAGGCGCTGTGCTGGATCCTGATGCCGGAGACGCTGCGCGGGCTGTGGCGTCAGCGCATTCGATGGAGCGAGGGAGGGACGACAGTCATGCTAACGGTCTTTCCTACCTTGCTGAAGCGGCCACGCCTGCTGCCGGTCTGGATCAACTTCGTGGTGTCCACCTGCTGGGCCTACGCGGTCGGGATAGGCTTTCTGAGCTGGACCCTCGTTTCACTGCTGCCACATCCGGGGCTGAACTTCCGGGGATTCTGGCCAGCCATGGGGCCCTACCCGCACGACTGGGGCCAGGTTCTCGCATTGACCTACCTCGCACAGGCCATCACCGGTGCGTGGCTGGACCAGCCTTTCGAGCAGGGGATATTTCGCTCATTGTTCTGGCTCGTCTGGTATCCCCTGGCGTTCTGGGTCCTTCAGGCCCTGTCGTCGATCGTCGGGCTGCCACGCGCCGTCTGGCGCCTTGGCCGGATGCGCGGCACCTGGGTCAGTCCCGATCGGGGCGTGCGCCTGGTTTCAGGAGCATCGACGCATCCAGAAACGCCTGCCCGAAACAGCCCGCGGCAGAGCGAGCCCCCAGTCAAGCTGGCGCCGCCACTGCAATGGCCGCCCCGAATTCCTCCGACACACGCCGCGTGGTGGATGCGTGTTCGAGACCTGGCGCTAACCATTGCGGCCTGGCTGGCCTATCTGTGGATTCTGCGCGAGCCGTTCGTGATCTTCATCGGATGGTTCCACCCGGGGCTCGGGGCGCTTCTCAGGAGAGTGGTCAATGTCGCATTCACGGTGGACCTGGAGCCTTTTCTCTGGGCTGCCGCAGTCCTCGTAGCCTGCATCACCTGGTTTGGAGTCCTACGTCGACCATACCTGTCGCGCCAGCCTGACGCCGAGCATGCCGTGCCGCCGCTGCCACCCGAGCCGCACTTCGAGGCTGCCGGTGTGCCAGTGTCACAACTGCCCTTGTGGCGCGAGGCACGTTGCCTGCGCGTGCACTACGAGGAAGGACGCATCACGAGCGTGACCGTGACGTCGTCTTCATAATGCGGCGGTGTCAATTAATGGCATTTCCGAATTAGAAAGGGCTTTCCACATCCCGTGGCGTAGCGATATGCCACGATGGTTGGTGCTGGCAACCCATCTGAGAAGGGGAAAGTCATGGAGAAGATCACTCGTATCGGCGTCTCCTCGAACTCAATGAAAAAGTTCGGACGATGACAGGTAGCCTGGGCCCAAGCCGCCCGCAGCAAGGACATTGCCGTTGAGCAGCAGCGTTGCCGTGTGCTGGTTGCGTGGATGACTGAGGCTGCCAGCTAGTGCCCAGGTCCGCGCCACCGGATCGTACAGTTCGGTAGAGGACAGCGAGCGTTGCCCCACGCCACCGGCCACGACTACCTTCCCGTCGGGCAGCAGCGTTGCGGTGTGGAAGTAACGTGCCTGGTTCATGCTGCCGGTCAGCGACCAGGCGCCGGCCGCTGGATCATACAGTTCGGCTGAGGCAAGCGTGGTTCCGTTGTAGCCCCCCGCGACAAGCACCTTGCCATCGGGCAACAGCGTGGCCGTAGTGAGTGAACGCGCCTGGCTCATGCTGCCCGTCGGGGACCAGGTACCAGCAGCCGGGTCGTACAGTTCCGCCGAAGATAGCTGGCCTCTGCTGCTAAAAGATCCTCCGGCTGCGAGTACCCTGCCATCGGACAGCCGCGCGACGATAGGGCGGTCCCGCGCCTGGTTCATATTGCCGGTCGGGGTCCAGGTGCCCGTAGCCGGATCGTACAGTTCGGCCGATGAGGTTGCCGCACCGGTTATGTCGATGCCCCCCGCAACGAGCACCATACCGTTGGCCAGCAGCGTCGCGATATGGTCTGCACGTGCCTGATTCATGCTGCCGGTCGGAGTCCAGGTGCCGGCGGCCGGATCGTACAGTTCGGCCGAGGCGAGTTCGGTTCCCCCGCTATTGCCCAGGCCGCCCGCCACGAGCACCCGACCATCGGGTAGCAGCGTGGCGGTGTGATATTGCCGCGCCTGGTTCAGGCTGCCGCTCGTCGACCAGGTATCAGACGCGGCGTCATACACTTCAGCTGCAGACAACGCGCGCCCGTGGATTCCGGCTGCCACGAGTACCCGGCCGTCCGTGAGCAGTGTGGCGGTCAGCCGGGCGCATCCCTGATTCAGGTTGTCCGCCGGCAGCCATTCGCCAATCACGGCATTGTTCACGTCAATCGTGATCTGGGCAGTGACGCTGCCCGCCCGGTTGCTGCCGGTCACGGTGTAGGTCACCGGTTCTCCTGCCGTGGTTGGCAGGCCGCTGATCACACCGGTCTGCGTGTCGATGCTCAATCCGGCCGGTAGCGGCGGCGACACCGAAAACTGGGTGATTTCCCCGCCTGATGCCTGCGGTTCGTCATACACGATCGGCACACCGACGATGTAGACCGGCACCATATCCGAATAGGTGAGACTGGTTGGCGCTACGATCTGCGGTCCGACCTCGATGCTGAGCTGGGTCTGAACGCTGTCCACGCTGTTGCTGCCCGTGACGGTGTAGACCGCCGGTGCGGCCACTGTCGCAGGCGTGCCAGTAATCACTCCGGTTTGCGCATCGAGGGAGAGTCCCGAAGGCAGGGCAGGCGACACGCTGTACTGCGTGATCTCGCCGCCCGTGGTGATGGGCGCATTGGGGGTAATCGGCTGGTTGACCACATAGACGACGGAGCTGTCAGGGTAGCCCAGATTTTCCGGCGCGATGGCGGTGTCCTTGACCTCGATCTCCAGCCTGGTGGAATCGCTTCCCCCTGCGTTGCCAGCCGTGATCGTGTAGACCATGTCATTGGTGACGGCAGTCGGCGTGCCGCTAATCTCGCAGGTCTGCGGGTTCAGGACGAGGCC
Organism: Paraburkholderia sp. GAS448; assembly: GCF_050435685.1. NCBI lineage: Bacteria > Pseudomonadati > Pseudomonadota > Betaproteobacteria > Burkholderiales > Burkholderiaceae > Paraburkholderia > Paraburkholderia sp. GAS448. Next base: position 35,688 of record NZ_JBNDKT010000016.1, on the reverse strand, counting down.
CGGGGGCAGCGGCGGCGACACGCTGCATTGTGTGATCGCCCCGCCGCTATTGGTGGGCCGCTCGGGGATAATTTCGGTACCTTGCCCGTACACCACTGAGGCATCGGTTTCGGTTAGCCCCGTAGGCGGCACGGCCATGGCACTGTTATCAGGGTTGCCCTGGCATCCAGCCACCAGCATGGCCGAAGCCATAAGAAGGAACGTCAATATTCGTCTTGTCTGCGTGGACATGACCTATCTCCGTTTCCTTGAGGATAGGTCGTCAGACGCCCAGGTGCCGGTCGATTGTGATCCGAAGAAATGCCACACCCGCTGGCACCGATTTTCGCAGCACGCAGAAAAGCAAAATGAATCGTTAGATTGGCTCGCGCTGAAATGGGCGATGCCCCCGAGAGCGTGAAGAAGCGAACGACTGCTGTAAACGTATTGTGTTGAAAAACTCGCCGCGGCCGTGGCGGAAATCGGTATCGTACGCCGGGACGAGGTTAAAGGGCACAACTGCGTAACCGGCAAGGTCAGGTGGACCGGCACCGATTTCTCGCGCGTGCCGACCGCACTGCGTCGTCCTAGAATTAAATAACACGGGGGCGGGGGCGACATGAAACATGGACTGGTACTCGGGCTGCTGAGCGGTGCGCTGCTGGTCGGTTGCATGTCCGCGGGTGTCGAAGTGAGGCCTGAACAGATGGCGACCTTCAGGCGTGGCGTGACGACGATTCAGGAAGTGACGGCCACGCTCGGCCCGGCATCAGTGCAGACCGCGCTCGACGATGGTTCGATGCTGCTCGTTTACACGTATGTGACGTCGAGGCCGCACCCCGAAAACTACATCCCTTTTATCGGGTCGCTGATCGGTGGTGCCGACACGCACACGTCGGCGGCGGTGTTCCTGTTCGATGCGCGCGGCGTCCTCAAGAGTGCGAACACCACGACCTCGAACGTCGGAACGGGCCTGAGCACCGAACGACAGCACAGAGCCCCGCCGGCAATTGTTGAGGCGCCCGTTGTGGGCAACAGCAATCCGCCGGCCGCCGTGCAGAGCGTTGAGCCGCCCGCCGTGGTCAAGAGCATTTCGCCGGCCACCGCGGAGAGCGTCGAGCCACTTCAGGAAGAAGAGGGCCAGCCAGCACCGGAAAACAGCGTCGAACCGCCACCAGAACAAGGCATCCAACCGGCTGTCAGCAGGTAGCATCGAACCTCAGGCGTCGACGCGCGGACAGGCGATCCTTCCTGCTGTCGATGTTCACGTAACGTTGAACTTCACATACCCGCGATATGGGGCTTTGCGGCGAGCCCGTCCGACGAACGCTGAAAAACCTTGACGGACTACCTCAGGGCGTGAAACAGACCGTCGTAGCCACGGGAACCAGCCGTTCAACGTTTCGTATTAGTGGACTCTTGTCGACAATTCGCCGTGGAGACTAAGCATCGCGCGAGGGACTGCTTCCTTTCGACAACCGGGCTTTATCGTCAATTGGGCGGGCTGGAATCCCGCGCTCGGAGTCCGCTCGACGACCGGTATGCAGACGTCGGCCCGCCACTTGCCTGCAAAGGTTGGTGAGGCAGTGCCCCCCGATGTCTCATGCGAAGTATCAGGCGGGCCCTGGGGAGTCCATTATGGATAGTGCGCCGGCGAGGCAAGCACGGGACGGCATTGCGCCGCCTGGCGAAGGAGGATGTCATGGAATCTCGGCTCCATTTGCAGGAAGTCACGATTCCGGCGGGAGACGCGCGCCTGATGGGCACGCTCGCGTTGCCGCAGGACGCTCGCTCACTGGTCCTGTTCGCGCACGGCAGCGGCAGTTCGCGGCTCAGCCCGCGCAACCGGTACGTGGCCGCCGAACTCAACCGGGCCGGCATCGCAACGCTGCTGATGGACTTGCTCTCCGAGCAGGAAGACACCGATCCTGCTGCCCGCTTCAAAATCGATCTGCTGGCGGCGCGTCTCGCGCAAGCGACGGTCTGGATCGCGGTGCAGCAGACAGCACCCCTCCCCCTTGGCTACTTCGGCGCGAGTACGGGCGCTGCCGCGGCGATGCGCGCAGCGCACGTGTCGTCGGTCCCGATCCAGGCCATCGTTTCGCGAGGCGGCAGGCCCGATCTCGTCGGACCCGACGTCCTCGCCTCAGTGCAAGCGCCTACGTTGCTCGTGGTAGGCGGGCTCGACGCCAACGTCATCGAACTCAATAAGGCGGTTTTCGCTCTACTCGAATGCCCGAAGGATCTTGTAATCGTCCCCGGCGCGACGCACCTGTTCGAAGAGCCCGGCACGCTGGAAGCCGTTGCGCGGTGCGCCGTGCAGTGGTTCGAGCGCTACCTCGGCAAAACGAGTGGCGATGCACGAGGCAACGCGTGACGCTGCACCCGTCCAGCGTAAGCCGGCCGAGCTTGCGAGACACACGAGCTTCGGTGGGGCGCCTAAGCGACCGCACGCAGGACGAACGTGTCGTCCGCGCGGCGCTCCACACTGGCGCCTAAGGGCTGGCTCTCCCGATTGAGCGTTTCCTGTAGCCATTGAATGCCTTCTTCAGGCGCCCGGTTGATGCAGAAGTGGCGTGTCTGGGTCGGCGTCATCGACAGTTCGGCCAGCTTGCCCGTGACAAGGTCGAGGGTGGGGAAATACATCAGCGCCAGGTCGCCGCGATACGCTTGCTGACCGCCGATACCTTCGTAGTCGTTGATGAAGTCCCCGGCACCATACAGGATGAGCCTGTCCCGATACACCTCGATGCCCTTCACGTGGTGCGACGAATGGCCGTATACGACATCCACCGCGGCCGAATCGATCAGGCCGTGCGCGAAGCGCCGCTGCGACGCAGGTATGCCGAAATTGAAGTTCGCGCCCCAATGGATCGAGACGACAACGACATCGGCGGCCTGCCTGACCGTACGCACCTGCGCCGCGATCGCGCACACGCAGTCAGCGGAAAGATCAGTGAGCCGGTTCACGCCGGGGCGGCCCCGGTCGGCAGCCCAGTCGTCGCCCACGCCACTGCATTCCGTCGCAAAGGCAAAGATCACCACTCTGCCGCCGCCCGCCAGTTCGATCAAGGCAGGCGCGGCCGCCTCGACGTCGTCCTGCCCCGCGCCAGCCGTATGAATGGCGGCTGCACGCAAGGTATTCAGGGTTTCCGTCAACCCACGGTAGCCCCAGTCGAGCACGTGATTATTCGCAAGCGCGCAGCAGTCTATTTTCGCGACGCTCAGGACGGGCGCGTTGGCAGGATGCATGCGGTAGTGGATGCCCTTCCTGGGCCATGCGTCCTCGCTGGACGTGACGGCCGTCTCCAGGTTGATGATGCGGGCGTCAGGACTCATGCGCTCCAGTTCGCGCAGCGCATCGCCCCACACGTAGCCGAACGGGACATGCTCCGGCAACGGCCCGGTTTTCGCATCGGCGAGGCTCATATAGTCTCTCGCCGAACGCATATAGGGTTCGAAGAGATGGGGCCGGTTCGGATGCGGCAGTATCTGATCGATACCGCGTCCCAACATCACGTCCCCGCACAGAAACAGAGTGATGAAGTTCATGCTTCAGGCAAAAGCAATATTCCCGGCGCTGCCAGTCGCCGGGTATCAGCAGCGCCATCCCGGCGCATGGATGGCATCCGGTCACGGGTGCCCGTCGGATGTTGCACGTTTTCCTACCGGAAGCCCTTGCTGCGCAGGGAGTCCTGAAGGGTTGCAGACATTGACATGGCACAGTTCCTCTCACGTCGAAAACTGTTGCGCAAGACACGCTTTCAAGATAGTTCGCTGGCATTTCGGCGTCCAGAGAACCGGTCCGTACAGTGGCGACTCTCGTGTCGTCCTCGATCATGGACTCCCGTATGGGACGGCGGTCAATCGTGATCCGTCCCGCCCACGGCGACGTGCCGTGATCGACCAGATGCAGCTGGTAGCGCCGCAGGTCCTCGATGGTGGCCGTGTCAGGCGAGCGCCCGAGAAACCGGGAAAATTCGCGCACGATGCGCAGATAGGTGTCCTGCGTCTTCGGCGCAAGCATGGCACATGCGCATGTCGTCGGTCATGCGCTGGCGCAGTGGACTGGCGTTTGCCTGTGGGGAGGTCATGATTGGGCTCCTGCTGGAGAACGAGGCGGATTGCCTCATTCGCCAACATACGGAACCGCGCGGCGGACCTCCCGTGAACCACACGCGCTTGCCGGAGCCCCCTTCCGCGCGAGCGGTTCGTTCACGACCCTGAAGAGACGTTCAGGCTTCTACGAAGCGGACGATTAGTAGGCAGAAGCCGGGTTGAACCGAAATTTATCGCTATGCAAGCCGTCAATACGTGCAGCGCCTGCAATTTCGTGAAGCATGTATTAGGGGTTTAGCCGACGCGGCTGACTATGAGTTGACAGAATCGCTCAAAGTCGCGATCGATTCGGAACGCAAAGCGCCTGAAATCGAAGTCGCGTCCAAGCGACGCGAAAAAACTAGCGACCTCTCATTGCCTGAATGAGTTGTTTCCAAAGCGCCTCGGCCGCAGGTGACAGGTGCCCGCCTACGCGTCTTATCACCTGGCTATTGAATTCGCGGGCGATGGGATGGTCGATTTCCAGTGACACGAGTTTTCCCGCTTCCAGATAAAGCCTGGCCGCATCCGTCGACATGAAGGCCACCCCTAACCCGGCCGCCGCGATCGCTTGCGCGGTCGAGAATTGATCGCATCGGTAAGACGGCGTCAAATTGAGCCGGTCGGCACGAAGAATCGAGTCGACGTATTGTTGAACATTGTAGTGGGCGGGCATGAAGATCAGGCGTTCGCCCTGTAGCTGCTTGAAGCGGATAGTCCGTTTGGCCGCTAGCGGATGATGCGGACTCACGAGCGCGCAACACGGTGCCGCGCGGAACGTGCGAGTCCGGATGGCAGGGTCGTTGCCTCCGCCCGTGCAGAGTCCCAGATCTACGTCGCCGTTGCGCACCATGGTGACAATTTCCGCAGTCGTGCCGCTGCGCAGTTCGATCATGATGTCGGGGAATTGAACGCTGAACGGTTCAAGCACGGTTGCAATCAGCGTCTCCATGCGGCCCTCTCCAACGCCGACGCCCAGCCGCCCGCGCCGCAGTCCACGATAGTCTTCCAGTTGCGCGAGCATCTGGGCGTCGCGCCGGCAACTCTCGCGGTAATGTTCAACCAGGCCGAGGCCGACTTCTGTCAGCGCCACGCGCCGGCCACGTCGCTCGAGCAGCGTGACGCCATGCTCCCGCTCAAGATGCGACACCTGCCGGCTGATGACGGACGCGTTGATGCCCAGGGCGTCCGCTGCAGCACGTACGCCACCATGAACCTCAATCTCGTGCAGATACCGCAAGCTGCGGGTGGTCAGCGTGTTGGGGCCACTCACGCGAGGTTCTTCAGAGGCATTCTTCATATAAAAAAATGTTGATGTCACGGTCAACATTATCTGCCTGAGAACGTCATTGATCGTGAGTTTTCGGGTTGGGATACTGATTTCTCGAACCCACTCACCTTCACCTGGCGAATATGCGATCAACCTGCACGTTGTGCACCCTCGATGAAACAACGGATCTCGCAGCGGAGCTGAAAGACATTCGTCATCGTTTGCACCAGCATCCGGAACTGGCATACGAAGAATTTCAGACCTCGGATTTCGTCGCAGAAACGCTTGAACGTTGGGGTTACGAAGTGACGCGCGGCCTGGCAGGAACCGGTATGGTGGCGTCGCTGAAAGCCGGGTCGTCAAGCCGCGCGGTGGCCGTCCGCGCGGATATGGACGCGCTGAAAATCGCCGAGCAAACCGGGCTGCCCTATGCCAGCGTCACACCGGGGCAGATGCACGCGTGCGGTCATGACGGTCACACGACAATGGCCCTGGGCGCCGCCCGTCATCTCGCGCGCACACGCCGGTTCGACGGCACCGTTCATCTGGTGTTTCAACCCGCCGAGGAGATCGGTGGTTCGGACAGCGGTGCAAAACGGATGATTGCCGATGGCTTGTTCGAGCGGTTTCCATGCGATGCGATTTTCGGATTGCACAATCATCCGGGCTACCCTGCCGGCACCTTCATGTTCCGAAGTGGCCCGTTCATGTCGGCCTCCGACATCGTAGACATCGTCATACGCGGACGCAGTGGTCATGCGGCACGCCCCCACCTGGCGATCGATCCTGTGATGATAGGTGCGATGCTGATCGTCGCGCTCCAGACTGTCGTATCGCGCAACGTAGATCCCATGCAGACGGCCGTTGTGACCGTGGGAGCATTTAACGCTGGGCACGCCGCCAACGCGATCCCCGAAAAAGCACACCTGCGCCTGAGCGTGCGATCGTTCGACGCCCAGGTGCGCAAGCATCTTGAGACACGCATCCGCGCCCTGACGCAATCGCTTGTGGAGGGTCATGGTGCAGAGGTCGAGATCGACTATGTTGCCGGTTACCCGACAGTCATCAACAGCGCAGCGGAGACTGAACTGGCGGCGCAAGTGGCGCGAGAACTGGTTGGCGAAGCATGTGTCATCGATCCATTCGACCGGATAGCCGGCAGCGAAGACTTCGCGTACTACTTGCAACGCAAGCCCGGATGCTTCCTGCGCCTCGGAAACGGCGAAGGCGTACCCATGCTGCACAACGCGTCCTACGATTTCAATGACCTGAACCTGACCGTAGGCGCGGCCTACTGGACTCGCCTCGTCGAACGCTTTCTCGCACCCAGTCAATAAGCATCAGCCCATAGCCCCAAAAAAAAGAACCGTCCATCGTGGTATCACGCCGGGACGGCACATCGGAAGCACCCGAATCAGGAGCCCAACGAATGTCAGCCACACCCACATCGACTGCCACGTCCACAGCCACGCCCAGGTCCACCTCCGCAACCCGGATCGTCATTGCAGCCACCGTCGGCAACCTTCTCGAGTTTTACGACTTTACGGTCTACAGTTTCTTCACTTTGACAATCGCCAAAGTGTTCTTCCCGGCGAACGATCCGGTTGTCTCTACGCTGCTCGCGCTTTCTGCGTTTGCCATCGGATTTCTGGCCCGCCCGCTCGGTGGCTTCGTGCTCGGTCACTATGCCGACAAGCGGGGACGCCGCTCAGCACTGACTTTGACCATTTTCCTGATGGCGATTGGCTCGGCGGTCATTGGACTGGCGCCGAGCTTTGGATCGATCGGATTAGCCGCGCCGGTGCTGGTCATCGCTGCCCGCCTGTTGCAGGGCTTTGCCCAGGGCGGCGAATTTGGTGCTGCTACTGCAACCTTGCTGGAGACCGGGTCGGATGGCGCCCGCGGCTTTCGCGCAAGCTGGCAGCTCGCCAGCCAGGGTGCCGCTGCACTCCTCGGCTCCGGCACCGCCGCACTGCTCACCTATTCGCTTACGGACAGCCAGTTGCTGGAATGGGGATGGCGCGTGCCGTTCCTGATCGGTACGCTGATCATGCCAGTCGGTATCTATCTGCGCAGGCATGTGGTCGACGAGCCGCTGCAGGCGCACGGACAAAAGATCGCCGTTCTTGACCCGGTCCTGGTGCGGAAATGGTTTCTTGTCATCTTTACCATCATGGGCACCACGGTCGCCACGTATGTGCTGGTCTACTACATTCCGGTCTACTCAACCCAATATCTCAAGTTACCGCATAAGCTTTCGATGTTGACCTCAATCGGTGCTGCAATCTGCTCGCTGGTGTTGTGTCCGCTATGGGGCGCGCTCTCCGATAAGCTCCAGCGCCGCAAACCGCTGATCGTGTACGGGCGCCTTGCGCTTATCGCTCTCCTCTACCCAGCATTCTGGTTGATGAACCAGTACCCGATACTGCCGGTTGTCGTCAGCATGGTCGTTGTCATGATGTTCTTCTACACCATGGGCTCCGCGCCTGCCTATGCGCTCATGCCCGAGAATTTTCCCAAACATGCGCGTGCCGGCTATCTGGGCAGTGCATACGCCGTGGCCGTGGCGGTGTTTGGCGGCACGGCTCAACTCCTGGCGGCCTGGTTGATCAAGGTGACCGGGAACGTGATGTCACCCGCCTGGTACATGATCGCCTGCCTCGTGATTTCTCTTGTCGCGGCATGCAAGCTTACCGAGACCGGCAACGCGAACTTGCCGCAGTAGTGGCACGGTATCGACCCGGCACATGCATTAACCGACTTCAATCTCTCAGGCGAGTCTGTCGTCGGATGGTTACCGTTTGCATCCGTCGTGGTCTTCCACACGCGGCAAGTGTCGTATCCTCAATCGAGACCGCCATACGCGGCCTCGCCTTCGAACAGCGTCATTGCCACATCCACCTCCGCCAGTCGATGTGATTCCACCGCGCGGAGGTCATGTGACAGCACCGCGAGCGACGCGGGGCGGCCAGGTGCGATATGCCCGGCCTGATCGTCAAACCGCAGACTGAATGCGGAGTGATGGGTGTACGCCTGCATCAGGAGATATGCTTGGATCTGGTGTACGGGGGAGTTGAGGCGGGAGACTGAAGGCGGTGGAGGTTTTAGCTGAGAATCTGATTGTCGAAGTCGGAAACCAGCAAACAACAAACCATCCACCATGAACAAGTTTACGGAAAAAGCGGTTGTCGGTCTATCGGAAACCGGTCTGGGCCTGGACGAATTGTTCCGTCACGGAGCCCGGCAGGTGATTCAACAGGCGATCGAAGCAGAGTTGGCGGCGTTGCTGGGAGCAGTTCGAAAACGTCAACACGTTGCACGGGCAACGCGCGGTGGTGCGCAATGGTTACCTGCTCAACGGGCGACATGAGCGAGGCGTTGAGCGTGCTGCTCGGTGATGAGGCGAAAGGCCTGTCGGCCAATGTGGTGAGCCGACTGAAGGCGCAATGGGCCGATGAGCACGCCAACTGGAGCCGACGTGATCTGTCGAAGTCGCGCTACGTGTACTGGTGGGTCGACGGTATTCACACCGGGCTGCGAAGCGAGAATTCAGACCGGCAATGCCTGCTGGTGATCATCGGCGTGAAGCCGGATGGGCGCAAGGAGCGTGTGGCGATCGGCGACGGATATCGCGAGTCGAAGGCGTCGTGGCAGGCGTTGCTGCTCGACCTGAAATCGCGAGGCCTGCAGGCTGGTCCGCTGCTGGCCATCGGCGATGGCGCGATGGGCTTCTGGGCCGCACTGGAGGAAGTGTTTCCCGCGACGCGAGGCCAGCGCTGTTGGTTCCACAAGATGGGCAACGTCCTGAACGCGCTGCCGAAATCGCAGCAAGGCAAAGCTAAAGCAGATCTGCAGGCGATATGGATGGCCGCCACGCGCGCCGAGGCGCATGCCGCCTTCGATCGGTTCGTGACGATCTATGCGGCAAAGTATCCGAAGGCCACTGAGACGTTGAAGAAGGATCGAGAAAGCCTGCTTGCTTTCTATGACTTCCCGGCCGACCACTGGCAGCATTTGCGAACGACAAACGCGATCGAGTCGACGTTCGCGACCGTGCGGCACCGAACTACGCGCACACGCAACTGCGTGTCGCGACCAACCTTCCTGGGTCTGGCATTCAAACTGATCGAGGAAGCTGAGAAAACATGGCGGCGCATCAACGGCCCCGAACAGATCAAGCTGTTGCTGGAAGGCATTGCCTTCAAGGACGGCGAACCGGTGCAAGACGATCAACCCCGTCAGCAGAAACTCGCCGCCTGAGGTCGCCGTTCATCAACCGCTCATACACCAGACTTGACCGTATCTCCGCGTAATTCGCCACGACCTTCTCCGGGTCGCCAGTTTTCAGTGTCGTTCCAGCGATCGAAAAGTGCAGCAATCTGCTTGTCCGATGCGGGATGGGAGCTTTCGGTCTTCGCGAACGCGCCGCCATGGACGACATCCAGAAAGCACCGCAGCAACTACGAACGACCGCGGTAGGCAAATTTTCATGAGCACCTCCCTGCATATCGAATGCGCTTGCGGCGAAGCCGCCATAGCATTGGACGCTGTCTGCCATTTTGTAACTCAAAATGGTGCTACTTCCAATTCGCGTCGGCTTCCCCGCACGAAATACTCCATCGCTTCAAAGCCGCGTAACGTTGTTCAGACCGCTGTGTGGCGTTGTTGCTTCAATAGCACATTCGACCAACTCATCGTTCGTCCATCGAGACGTAGAGGCCTTTCGTGCCTTGCAGCGGTCGCCGCCGACTTGAGATAGTTGTGAGACTTAGAGCGGTTGGCTGGAACGGGCCGAAGTCCCGCAGTTTTGCTCGGATTCGACAACGTGGACGCGAATTTGCTGCGCCACCTGCAACCGCGTGTGCACGCCGTATTCTGGAAGGACCGAACGCTCACGGCTCATGTGATCGTGCAACACAAAGCGTCGTAATGAAAGACTCGATCTCTTCGCATCTCGTGTGCCACTCTGACCAATGAAAACGTTGTCAGACGGGTCGGCAGGCGAGACCCGAAGTGTCGAAAGGCGGCAACCGGCCGAGTCTTGCCAATCACCGTTCGATCGGTCTGCAGATAATAGGCATATGGGTCGTAGGGAATGGATCGACACCCCCCGTTCAAGCTACCACTTCGATCGAATGAAACATCCGCCGCCGCTCTGGATTCTGAGAGCGCACGTCATCGCTGACGACGTCCCTAAGGCACTGAACGAAGCATTCCGCCACGGAACTCATCGGCTGCCCACGCCGCGAAATGATGCCGACTGACGTTTCCTCGAGATCCTCCCCGATCGGCAAAGCACACACCCGCTCCCGCACCATGTCGATTTCGACGAGCGGCCACGGAAAGATGCTCAACATGTCTGAGTTGACCAGCTGAGCGAGCGTAATCGCCAGCGAATGAACGAAGTGGATACGCTTGGGCGCGCTGAGGCCGTACCGCTTGAACAGTATCTGCGCATGGCTATCCTGACTGCTCAGGTCCCATGGCAACAGCCACGTCGCATCGGTGAGTTCGGCCAGCGAGCGGGAGTGTGCCTTCGGATGCCCACGACGGGCGACGACGGTCGAATGCGTGACAAACAGCGGCACGTTTCTGAACTCCGATTGCATCGTCGCCGGCGCCGGCCGCCCTATCACGAAATCGATGGTGCCGTCGCGAAGCTTCGGCTGCACGACGCCCAACAGTCCTTCATAGAATTCCAGCTGCACATCAGGCATCCGCTCCAGAAAGCGGCGGGTCGTTTCTGGAAGAAACGCAAACGCGACCCACGGCGTTACACCTACCGTCAATTTGCCTGCCGGTGCATGCCGCATTGCATCGATTTCCGCCTCCGCCTGCGCGATCTGTCCAACGACGAGCCGCGCATGCACGATGAGCGATCGGCCGTATTCGGTAAAGGTGATGCCGGTCGCACTGCGATTGACGAGCGGCACGTGCAAGTTCGCTTCGAGGTCACGAATAGTACGGGTCAACGCCGCGGGAGACAGGCCGAGCGTCCGCGCTGCTGCGCGAATGCTGCCCGTATCGGCAATGGTGATGAGCGCATTGAGTTGATGAACTTTCAATGAGAAGGGACTCGCTCGACATGGGGAGATTACGGATGCCTTCGCTGAGCGGGCACGCTGGGTGACAACAAAAAATTGCCACCGTGCGCATTTTACGCCTACCCGGCTGTTGTGGGATCAACTACTTTCACGGTCACGTACAACAAACAGAGACTCCTATGCGTACCACCCCGATTCTGGGCGACACGTTCGATTTCGAGCTCGAGATGATTGCGCTGCGCCGGCAGATTCACGCTCATCCGGAGCTTTCATACGAGGAATTCGCGACGAGCGAGCTGGTCGCGTCAAAGCTCGCCGAGTGGGGTTACACGGTCTGTCGCGGGATCGGCGGGACCGGCGTAGTCGGGCAACTGCGCGTCGGCGACGGCAAGCGCCGGATTGGCCTGCGCGCCGACATGGACGCTTTGCCGATCCAGGAGCGGACAGGGCTACCCTACGCCAGCACGATCCCCGGCAAGATGCATGCGTGCGGACACGACGGCCATACTGCGATGCTCCTCGCCGCAGCCCGCCAACTGGCGCAGACGCGCGCGTTCAATGGCACGCTCAACCTGATCTTCCAGCCCGCCGAGGAAGGCGGCGCCGGAGCGAAGCGGATGCTGGATGACGGGCTGCTCCAACGGTTTCCCTGCGACGCCCTGTTCGCGATGCACAACATGCCAGGCTTTCCCGCGGGCAAGCTTGGCTTTTTGCCCGGCCCGTTCATGGCATCGGCGGACGACCTCGAGATCCTCGTGAGCGGGCGCGGTGGTCATGGAGCGATACCGCACAAGGCGGTTGATCCCGTGGTCGTCTGCGCGCAGATCGTATTGGCATTGCAAACGATTGTGTCGCGCAACGTCGCGCCGCTCGATATGGCGATCATCACCGTCGGCGCGATCCATGCCGGCGACGCGCCCAACGTGATTCCGGATTCGGCGGTAATGCGTCTATCTGTGCGAGCGCTCAAGCCTGCGGTTCGCCACTACTTGAAGACCCGCATCGCGGAGGTCGCGATGGCACAGGCGGCGGTCTACGGCGCGACAGCGGAGATTGGCAAGGTCGACGGCTATCCGGTGCTTGTCAACGACGACGGGATGACGCACTTCGCGCGACGCGTCGCGCTCGACTGGCTGGGCGAGGACGGTGTGCTGAACGACGTCCAGCCGCTGACTGGCAGCGAAGACTTCGCATTCCTGCTCGAACAGTGTCCGGGCTGCTACCTGATCATCGGCAACGGTGACGGCGAAGGCAGCTGCATGGTTCACAACCCGAACTACGACTTCAACGACGCAATTCTTGCGACCGGTGCCAGTTACTGGGTACGTCTCGTTGAGCGCTTCCTCGCGTAGCGATCTGCTTTTCCGAACGCGTCCACCTCGCGTGGCATCGCGCAATTTTGTTCCATAACAGGGAGGAGACCCCCATGAAACGACTGACATTTGCAAGCTTTGTATTGATGGCCGCGATGCCTTGTGCCGTGATGGCCGGCAGTCCACAGGTCATTCGGTTCGGCGTCGATCCGACCTTCCCGCCGTTCGAGTCAAAGGCGCCGGATGGCTCGATCGTCGGTTTCGACGTCGATCTGGGCAATGCGATCTGCGCGGATCTGCACGCCAAGTGCGAGTGGGTCGAGCAGAGCTTCGACGCAATGATTCCCGCACTCAAAGCACGGAAGTTCGATGCGGTGCTGTCGGCAATGGTCGCGACGCCGGTCCGCCGCGAGCAGATCGACTTCACGAATCGACTTTACGCCGGGCCGTCACGTCTTGTCGCCCGCGCGGGCGTCAGCCTTCAGCCGACTGCGGAGTCGCTGCGCGGCAAGCGCATCGGCATCCAGCAAGGTACCTCGCAGGAGGCGTTCGCGCGACAGGAATGGGCGCCCGGCGGCGCCAACATCGTGGCGTACCAAAACCAGGACCAGGTCTATGAGGACCTGGTGAACGGGCGGCTCGATGCGACGTTCCAGCCTGTTGTGCAGGCCGACCTTGGTTTTCTCAAGTTGCCGCGCGGCAAAGGTTTCGCGTTCGTTGGCGCGGAAGTCACAGATCGTCGCGTATCCGGGGATGGTGTGGCGATCGGTATCCGCAAGAACGACCACGAACTTGCCTCGCAAATCAATCAGGCGATCGCCGACATTCGCAAGAGCGGCGAGTACGGCCGGGTCAACCACAAGTATTTTGATTTTGACATCTACGGCGAATGACGTTGCGCAGCACAGTTCCCCATTACCTTGATTTATTCGAACAACAACGACTAACACTATGAAAAGAACCATTACTTCCCTCGCGGTGCTGACCGCGATGATGTCCGTAGCTGGTGTCGCCCATGCGCAAAGCACCGTCACGCTGTACGGCCTGATTGACGAAGGGCTCGACTATGCGAACAACGTCGGTGGTCACCATCAGTTCGTGATGTCGAGCGGCGATGCGCAGGGCTCCCGCTGGGGTATGCGCGGATCCGAGGACCTCGGCGGCGGGCTGAAGGCGGTCTTCACTCTCGAATCCGGCTTCAACGTGAACAACGGCAAGCTCGGCGAGGAAGGCCAGATGTTCGGCCGTCAGGCGTATGTCGGTCTGTCGAGTGCACCGGTGGGCTCCGTCACTTTGGGACGCCAATACGATTCGCTAGTCGAGTACCTTGCCGGTTTGACTGTGAACGGCAACTGGGGTGGTGGGATCTTCGCCCATCCTTACGACAACGACAATACGTCGAACACCTTCCGGCTCAACAACGCGGTGCAATACAACAGCGCGACGTTCGGTGGATTCTCGTTCGGCGCGACCTACGCGTTCAGCAATTCATCGAGTTTTGCGCTGAATCGCGCGGAAAGCGTCGGCGCGCAATACGTGAATGGTTCGCTCACAGCTGCCGCGGCGTTCCTCAACGTCGACAATCCCAATAGCGGGTCGGCGGGCGCGGTCGCGATCGGCCCGAACGGCCAACCGGACGGCAGCTGGACCGCGCAACGCCATCGCGTTTGGGGCGCAGGCATCAACTATGTAATTGGGTCAACGACACTGGGCTTCGTGTACACGCATTCGGACATCAAGGCGCCGACCGCGACCCAGTATGCGAATCTGACGCCAAGCCCAACGCTTGGCGCGGCATCGGCGATCAAGTTTGACAACTTCGAATTGAGCGCGAAGTACCAGGTGAACGATCCGCTCTTCGTCGGCGGCATGTATACATTTACGGAGGCGAAGTACGAAGGCGCGTCGGGCAGTGCGAAGCCGAAATATCATCAGTTCGGCCTGATGGCAGACTATAACCTGTCGAAGCGCACCGATGTCTATGTGCAAGGTGGGTACGTGAAGGTTGCGGACGGCGAGGCCGCCGCCGGTACGGGCCTCGAAGTGGCCGCGAATCCAGATGCATACGGCCCGTCATCGACGAACAGCCAGTTCGTCGGCCGTGTCGGCATCCGCCACCACTTCTGACGAGGCATATTGCCGCCTGACGTTCGCACGGCGCCAATCGGCGCCGTGCACGGAATCCGGCAACTGTCATTTCATACGTCTTGCAGTGGCCGATTGACATCCCCGTCCATCGCTATCAACTTGGCAAAGCCGTCGATCACCCGCGATGAAGTGGGTACAGCGAGGGCTCCGCCGTTCCTGCTGCGCCTCTGCGCCCAACGCGGGAGGGAGGCGTCCATTACATCTTCGTCGACGAACTGGACCTTGAGGATCTTCCAGGTACTCCCCGCGCGGGTCCAACCCACTTCACATCACTGTTGGCAGCGCAAAGTGATCTTCTATCTGTTCATGATTCTGACCGCCATGGAGAAGGTCCGATTGAACAATGCGGCAGTGCCGGTCAGGCTTCCACCGGTTCTCGTTGGAAAGCATCACCGTACTTCAAAACCGCCCACGCCATCCGCGCATTCATGGCGGCAATGGCCACCGCCGCGCGCCAGTATCCACGCCGCTCGACGAGGTCTCTGATCCATCGGCTCAGCCGGTCTTGCTTATCCCGCAGATTTGCCATCACGGCGCGTGCGCCGCTTACCAGAAGCGTACGCACGTAGGCGGCGGAGGCCTAATCCCGATCAACGCGCAAAATCTGCAGTTGATGGGCCAGATCATCTTTTTCGTATCTGATACGTTAATTAACGGCTTCGTGTCTGGATTGGCAGCTTGATTATTCGTGATGTCACGCATATTGCCCTCAGATTGCCGCCTCTATTTTTTTCGTTATAAGTGACGATTAGTTAGTCCCAGCCCCCTCTGCCGCGACCGGCCGCAGTCGACCCTGTATAGTTAGTCCGTCCCGCTTTCATCGATACTGGTGGGGGTTGGTATTGTGCGACGGGATATCCGTTATTCAGAGCCGTGAGGGCGTTCGCTATGCCCGTCTTCGATTCATTTTTCCAGCCCTCAATCTCTGAGGGCGCGCCTGATCGAACGATTGGCGGTCTTCGCCACCATCGTCTTGCCCTGGATGATCTCCATCACCGTGACCGCCTTCCGCCGGGCCATCCAGCGCACGATTTCCTCGTCCACCAATATGCTTCTATGCACGTCCTTTCACGGGTTATACCTGAGCAGGTTTTTACTGTGTCCTTGCACTGGTCATGACAGATTCGAGGCTGTGATTCTGACATTCCGAGGAGACGTGCATGCGCAGCACTGAGCACCCAGCAGCCAAGGACGCGGCGGCGCAAAGCTTGTGTCAGCGGTTGCTTTCCTGGCTTTGTTTCACTGCGTTTATGTTTCCCGGTCTGGCGCGCGGGATGGACTTCAAGATCTACTACCAACCACAACTTGAGCTGAAAATGGTTATCGGGGAAGGGAGGATTCAGGAAGGTGATGCAGAGAAGTTTCTGGCGTTAGCCAAAATGGCTGGTCGTGATGGCGAAGGACTCGTTGCCCTTGTATTAGATAGTCCAGGAGGAAATGTTGAGGCGGCTTTTCGGGTTGTCGATGCAATGGATAAAGTACGCGTATATACAGTAGTTCCAGATAATGCCAGGTGCGCGTCCGCTTGCGCTTCAATCCTGTTCGCTTCTGGGGAACGCCGAAGTGTTGTTGGTACTGGGCTGCTCGGTTTTCACAGTTGCTACCGGCGCGATGGGCGAACCTACGCCGAGGATTCGCTTTGTAACGAAATAATCGCGGCAAATGCGATGCAGAGGGGGGTAAGCCACACAGGCATCAATCGTTTCGTCAAGCAATATGGTGCGCGAGACATGGCATGGGCCGGGCGCGACGTCGCGTGTAAATCTCTGCGAGGGCTATGCAAGCCAGGGTTACTGGAAACTCAACATGGGACGAATCCTGCGTTGATGCATAGTTTTGATTGCAGCAAGCTCATAACTGTTCAAGCGCAGCTTATATGCGGGGATGCGGAACTTGCTTATGTCGATAAAACATTGGCAAAAATCTATGATCAAAAGATAAAAGTATCGGCCAACAAGAATCGATTAAGAGCGGATCAACGGGCATGGCTTCGCAATTCTCGCAACGGGTGTGGCGATAAAGCTTGTCTTCTACGAAGCTATCGTCTCCGCATCGATGAACTAAAGCGGATGCGGTCGTAATGACATGTCGAATGACCGCTACGTTTTCATCGACAAGGAGCGGCCGGTCTACGTTCGAATCGCGCTTCACGGCCAGCCTTGTCTACAGGATGGCCAGCGAAACACTACTCGCACGAAATGAAGCGCGACCAGGCGGTGAAGGACGATCAGTTCCGCGAGGTGTTCCTGAGTGCCCGACGGCGCCCGGGTGAAATGTCGGTGGCGTTTGTCCAGATCGACAACGACCTCGAACTGTAAGGTCGACAAGCGCCAGAAGCAGATCGAGGAGAGCATCCAGCGGTAGGCACCCAGGTTCTGGTGCAAATAGGCTCGGGGGAATGGGTTAAAGTTGCGAGCTTGACGAACTGGTGGTCGGTGATGAGCAAGCGGAAAGGTCTGGAGGGGTTGTTCGATGGACGGCATTTTGATCGGCAGATCATTGTTCTGTGGGTGCGCTGGTACCTTCGCTACAAGCTCAGCCTACGCGATCTCGTTGAGATGATGGCCGAACGGGGACTGTCGCTGGCGCACACCACGATCATGCGCTGGGTGAAGCGTTTCACACCGGAGTTCGTGAAGCGATGGAATCGTTTTGCGATACCGTCAGGTCGGTCATGGCGTGTTGACGAGACCTATCTGAAGATTCTCGGCAAATGGGTTTATCTGTACCGGGCGGTGGATCGGGCCGGCCAGACGGTGGATTTCACGCTCAGGGCAAAGCGCGACGTGGCTGCGGCAAAAGCCTTTTTCAGCAAGGCAATCCAGCATCAGGGCCAGCCACCGGAGACGATCACGCTCGATGGGTATGCGGCCTCGCACCGGGCCGTGCGGGAGATGATCGCTGACGGTCTGCTGCCGGAGGAAACGAAGGTTCGGTCCTCGAAGTACCTGACCAATCTGATCGAACAGGACCATCGAAACATCAAGTCCACAACGAACGTGATGCTCGGCTTCAAACGGTTCAGGAGCGCCGCGACCACGATTTCAGGCATCGAGTTGATGCACCGCATTCGCAAGGGGCAGTTCGACTTCTCCGCTCTCAGGCTCAAGGAAACCGCTGCGCCCGCCGTCTGGAATTCTGTCCTGTTCGATCGATAAAGCATCCTTATTTGTTGGAGACTTCTCGCCCACACCAGCTATTTGCACCAGAACCCTGAAGGTACGGGTCCACTACGAGTGGCTCTTCGCCCTGAACCGGGGAAGGGAGAGACTCAAGTAGTCTCTCAAGCCTTGCCCGCTGCTGCGGAGTCAGCCCTCGTGTAGCGCTCACCTGCTGAACACGTCCGCGCCAGTAGGTCCGGCTGAACAATGAATCTGCGCCATCCGCTGACAGGATCCGTTCGAGATGAGCAATCGCGTCCTCGGCTGTTCGGGGCGTATAAGGGCTCTCCCGATCTCCGGGTCCTTTTTCTATTGTTGTTTTCATCCACGTCTCTCATGTGGTTACCGACTGAGTCCGGTCGGTACGCCAGGGTTCAGTTGAGCCTGTCTATTGCAAACAACCACTGATTCTGTAGCGGTACATACCCAGATGCTTGTCCCATCTAGAAAAACCGAAGCGTCGCCGACGCGAGTGTTCCGCCTAGGCGATCCACTAATCGACATGAACGTGGATGCGCCGTCGAGATTAAACCCTAACCTGTCGGCAGGACGAACTCACTGACTGAACGGCGTGACACACACTGCATACCCGGCTGCGCCGAAGGTGTCTGGGAGTGCGCGCCTCGCCACGCAGTGGATCGACCACACCCCAAGCTTCTCTAATCAGTCAGAAAATTGTCGACCAACTGATTGAACGCATCGGCATGTTCGATCTGCGTCCAATGTCCGCATTGGCCGAAAACGTGCAACTGCGACGGACCGATCAGTTCGAGCAGGCGCAGTGAGTTGGCTAGCGGAATCACCTGATCGTCGCGGCCATGCACGATCAACGTCGATTGGCGGACGTCACCCAGTTTATGCTCGTGACATGCTAGCGCATCCACCCAGCGTTGCCGCGGCGCCGGGAACATAGCGGAAAACGACTCCTGATAGCCGGGCCGAATGCTTGCCCGATAGCGCGACTCCGCCAACTCTGGCGTGAGGCGTGAACGATCGAATGCGAACACGTTCATGATGCTTTGCATATTTTCGACTGAAGGTTCGTAGCCCCATACAGCATCGAGCCCCGGTGTCAGATCGAAGCGCACACCCGCCGCACCCATCAGCACGAGCTTGCGTACGCGCTGTGGATGACGGACCGCCGTCGCCAACGCAAGCGCACCGCCGAACGAGTTGCCCACCAGATCGGTGCGCTCGATGTCAAGCGCATCCAGCAGACCGACCAGATGATTCACCCACAGATCCATGTCGTACTGCGTGCCCGCGCGGCGCTCGGTGTAGCCGAAGCCCGCCATGTCCGGCGCGATCACGCGGCGCGTGCGCGCGAGCGCCGGCATGGTGAGACGCCAGTTCGCCCACGCGGTCACGCCGGGCCCGGAGCCGTGAATCAGCAGCACCGGTTCGCCGGCGCCGACGTCGTGATAGTTCGTGTCCAGTCCTGTCGCGTGAATCCGCAGGCCGATTTCCGGATCGTTTTGCTGTGTCATGATGAACTCCTTCGCCGCCGCCTGCGTGGCTGCAGCATCGATCGATTGTCAGAACGGAATGACAGCGCGCGCCCACACCGCCTCGCCCGCCGGTCTGTTTCTCACGAAAAACTCCTTCACTACGCGCACGTCCACGCTGCCCTTCGCAAACTCGTAGCGAAAGCCCGGCCCGACAGCGAAAACCTGACCGCGAAAACCGTCCCCGTTCACCGACGCGCCGTATTGCGTGTCGTCTGTGGTCTGCTTGACGAAATAGCCCGCAATACCAACTCGCGCCTTTGTCGTCACCGCGTAGCTCGCGCCATAGTCGACGTGGAACAGTTGGCCCGAATGGTAGTCGGTCGCGGTGTTCATCGAATTGAAGCTGTAGGTGATTTTCGCCGACATCTCCAGTCCAGTGATCGGAAACCAGCTGACACCGAATATCGGTCTCACCGTGTAGTAGTTCTTGCCGGTGTTTAGCACCGCGCTCTTGTCGTACTGGCCGGTCGGTAGCACGAATTCGAGCGCGGCAACCGTTCGCAGCGAACCGTCACCCCACGCAATCAGCGCCGGACTCAAAATCAGATCGCCAAGATTGGTGCGATCGAATGACGACCCTCCCGCGTCCAGAGACAGATGCTCTATGGGCAGCACCGCATATGCGCCAAAGCGTCCGCCGAGCAGCGACAGATTCGACATGTACAAGAGCCGTGGAATCAGCACATCGGCATTCAGCTTGAACCCCGACACGGAACTGTTGCCATGCGAATCGTTAAAGCGCGACGCGAAGTAATGCGTGTAGTACAGCAGTCCGTACAGCCCCGCGGGCGGCAACGCCCCGGCGAAGAATGCCTCCGCGCCTTCGCCTATCGTGTCGCTGCCACCTTCGGTAGCATGCACGTTGGTGCTGAGCGCGGCGCAAATGCCAGCCAGCAGCATCGCTCGCCTGAACGCACTTCGAACTTCCATCTTGCCGTCTCCTGGGTATTGTTTTCGTGAGTTTTTATGAGCGGGCGGCTGGGCGGCCACCCGCGCCGGGACTTACTTTTTCAGATCGAGCGCGACGTCGACGATCATGTCCTCCTGCCCGCCGACCATGCGCCGCCGCCCCAGCTCCACGAGGATGTCGATCGTCTTCAGGCCGTATTTCGCAGCGGCGGCCTCGGCGTGGCGCAGAAAACTGGAATAGACGCCCGCATAGCCCAGCGCCAGCGTTTCGCGATCAACGCGCACGGGTCGGTCCTGCAGAGGCCGCACGATGTCATCGGCCGCGTCGAGCAGGCCGTACACGTTGCAGCCGTGATTCCAGCCAAGCCGGTCCGCCGCCGCGATGAACACTTCGAGCGGCGCGTTGCCCGCGCCCGCCCCCATACCCGCCAGCGACGCGTCGATCCGGTCGCAGCCTTCTTCGACCGCGACGATCGAATTCGCCACGCCGAGCGACAGGTTGTGATGCGCGTGCATGCCGGTCTGCGTGTCGGGTTTCAGCACGTCCTTGAACGCGCGGAAGCGCTCACGCACGCCATCCATCGAAAGTGCGCCGCCCGAGTCCACGACATAGACACAGGTTGCGCCATAGCTTTCCATCAGCTTTGCCTGCTGCGCCAAGGCGGCAGGCGTCGTCATGTGGCTCATCATCAGAAAGCCGACAGTGTCCATGCCGAGTTCGCACGCGTACTCGATATGCTGCTTCGATACATCCGCCTCGGTGCAATGCGTCGCGACGCGCACGACGCGCGCGCCCGCATCGTAAGCGTTGCGCAGGTCGTGAACGGTGCCGACGCCCGGCAGCAGCAGCGTGGCGACCTTTGCGTGGCTGACCGTTTCAGCGACGGCAGCAATCCATTCGACGTCGCTGTGGGCGCCGAAGCCGTAGTTGAAGCTCGATCCGGAGAGACCGTCGCCGTGCGCGACCTCGATCGAATCGACGTGTGCATCGTCGAGTGCGCGCGCGATCGCCTTCATGTTCGCGATGCTGTACTGATGACGGATCGCGTGACTGCCGTCGCGCAGCGTCACGTCGGAAATATAAAGTTTGCGGTTATGCATGGTGTCGCTCCGTTGCGCGATCAGGCCGCGAGCGGCGCGAGCCGCGTTTCGGCGATACGCTCGGCGCACGCAAGCGCGGCCGAGGTCATGATGTCGAGGTTGCCCGCATAGGCCGGCAGATAGTGCGCGGCGCCCTCCACTTCGAGAAAGATCGAGGTTTTCAGGCCCGTGATCGGGCCGACGCCCGGCACGTTCAGCGGCTGACTTGCGTCGAACAGATCAAACTGCACGCGCTGCTTGAGCCGATAACCAGGCACGTAACGCTGCACGCGCTCGGCCATCGCGGCGACGCTCTCTTCAATGGCGTCGCGGTCCGCGGGATCGGACAGCGTGAAGACAGTGTCGCGCATCATAAGCGGCGGCTCGGCCGGGTTCAGGATGATGATGGCCTTGCCGCGCGTCGCGCCGCCGAGCACCTCGATCGCCTTCGACGTGGTCTCGGTGAATTCGTCGATGTTGGCGCGCGTGCCTGGGCCCGCAGAGCGGCTGCAAATAGACGCAACAATCTCCGCGTAGTGAACCTTCGCCACACGCGACACCGCGTTGACCATCGGAATCGTCGCCTGCCCTCCGCACGTGACCATATTGATGTTGGGCGCGTCGAGCTCGTCGTCGAGATTGATCGACGGAATCACATACGGGCCGATTGCGGCCGGCGTCAGGTCGATGACCTTAACGCCGTGCGCCTGCAGCAGCGCGTTGTGATGCTTGTGCGCGCCTGCCGAGGTGGCGTCGAACGCGATGCGGATGTCGCCGAAGTTCGGCATGGCAAGCAGACCGTCGATGCCGCCGGCGGTCGTCGGCACGCCGAGCCGCTGCGCACGCGCGAGGCCGTCCGACTGCGGATCGATACCCACGAGCGCGCCCATCGCGATGTGCTTGCCGTGACGCAGGATCTTGATCATCAGGTCGGTACCGATGTTGCCGGAGCCGATGATGGCGACTTTTTGCGGCGCGCATGCGCCGTGTAGGGTTGTCATGGTCAGGTTTCCTTTGATGTGCGGTGCGCTAGCGCCCGAGCGCGGACGCAGTCTTGCCGCCGATCCCGAACTGCGTCTTCGGGATTTCAATCAGTAGCACGCGCACGGATTCGCGCGGCGCACCGATGGATTCGAAGGCGGCATCGGTCAGTGCGCCGATCAGGCGCGCCTTCTGTTCGTCGGTGCGGCCTTCCATGAGATGAACGTGGATGATGGGCACAAGTGTTCTCCATTTATGCAGGTATGTTTCGCTCAGACGAAGCGCATTGAAACGCTGCCGAGATGCTGGAAGCGCGCGGTGACCGAATCACCCGCGGCGACGGCAATGGCCTCGGTCACGCCGCCGGTCAGGATCAGCGTGCCAGCGGGAATGGACTTGCCCCGCGCGCCGAGCATGTTGGCGAGCATCGCCACGCTCGCAGCCGGATGGCCGAGCACTGCGGCGCCCGACGCCGTCGCGACGATTTCACCGTTTTTCTCCAGCACCACGCCGAGATTCTTCAGGTCGAGGCCTTCCGCCCTGCGATGCCGGCCACCCGTCACAAAGCGTGCCGACGACGTGTTGTCAGCAATCACGCTCTTCAGATCGAAGCGGAAGTTTTCGTAGCGCGAGTCGATCACCTCCACCGCAGGCAACACGAAGTCCGTCGCGGCGAGCACCGTGCCGATATGACAGCCGGGACCGGCAAGCGCCCGCTTCGTCACGAATGCGATTTCCGCCTCCACCTTCGGATGGATCAGCGACGATGTGTCGATCGCCGCACCGTCCATGCACGAACCGTAATCGGTCAGGAAACCGTACACCGGGTCCGTCACGCTCATCTGGCGCATCTTCGCGTGCGACGTGAGGCCCATCTTCAGGCCTGCGACCTTCATGCCGCGCGCTTCCTTGCGTGCACGCAGTGCGTCCTGAATCGCATACGCGTCTGCCCAGTCGATCTGCGGATACGCGTCGGTGATCTTCGTGATTGCCTCGCGTTGCAGTTCCGCCTCGTCGAGCCGCTGCGCGAGAGCGTCGATCGTTGCTTGATCGAGCGTCATGGTCTATCTCCCTGAATGAAGCGCACCGACGCGTTGCCGATGCCGCCGAGACTGATTCGCAGCGAGTCGCCGGCAGTCACCGGCACCATCGCCGCGAGAGAGCCGGACAGGATCACCTCGCCCGTAATGAGCGTCATGCCGAGCCGGCCGAGCGTGTTCGCGAGCCACGCCACCGCGTTGGCCGGATGCCCGAGCGCGGCGGCGCCCGCGCCGGTCGCCGTGATCTCGCCGTTCTTCTCGAGCGTCATGCCGACCAGTGCGAGATCGAGTTCGCGCGGATCCACCGCCTGATCGCCGAGCACGAATACGCCCGATGACGCGTTGTCGGCCACGGTGTCCTGAATGCGGATCTTCCAGTCGCGAATGCGCGAATCGACGATCTCGAAGCACGGCAATACGGCCTCGGTTGCTCGCAGCACATCCGCATTCGTCACGCCCGGCCCCGCGAGATCGTGTTTCAGCACGAACGCGATTTCGCCTTCGGCCTTCGGCGCGATCAGCCGCGACACGTCGATGGCGGCGCCGTCTGCGAACACCATCGCCGATGTGAGATGCCCGAAGTCCGGTTGACGCACATCGAGCATGTTCATGACCGCTTCGCTGGTCACGCCGATCTTCTTGCCGATCACGCGTTCACCGTCGAGCGCGATGCGGCGTTCGATCATCCGCAACTGGATACGGTAGGCGTCGGCGATCGTGATGCCAGGTTCGCGTGCGGTCAGTGGCGCGACCGGCTCAGCATGACGCAACGCGCGATAGAGTTCATCGCCGTAGCGCTCAATCGTTTCGGGCGCGAGTCCTTCTGTATTTGACGGATTCATTGCTTTCCTCACAACTTGACGCAGACATTGCGCAGCTCGGTATAGAACTCGAGCGAATGGATACCGCCTTCACGGCCGATCCCCGACTGTTTCGCGCCGCCGAACGCAGTGCGCAGATCGCGCAGAAACCACGAATTGATCCAGCAGATGCCCACGTCGAGCGAGCGCGCCATGCGATGCGCGGTGCCCGTGTCGCGCGTCCATACGGTGGCGGCGAGACCATAAGGCGTGTCGTTGGCTTTCGCGGTCACTTCGGCTTCGTCGTCGAACGGCGCGATGTGGCAGCATGGGCCGAAGATTTCCTCGCGGATCACACGCGCACTCTCCGGCAGGCCCGTCCAGATCGTCGGCTCGATCCACGCACCCTCTTTCAACCCGGCCGCCATGTCGGGTACGCCGCCGCCCGTGACGACCACCGCGCCGTCAGCGCGCGCCTGCTCGTAGTACGACAGAACCTTGCTGCGATGCGTCTGCGAAATCAGCGGACCGAAGGTCGTGCCTTCCACGTCGGGGCGGCCTGGACGCAGCGCCTTCGCGCGTGCCGCAAGCGCGTCGACAAAACGCTCGAAAATCGGCCGTTGTACGTAGACGCGCTCCGTACCGAGGCACACCTGTCCGGTGTTTTCGAATGCGGAACGCGCGATACCCGCCACGGCTGCGTCGAAATCGCAGTCGGCGAAAACGATGCCCGCGTTCTTGCCGCCAAGTTCGAACGACACGGGCCGCACACCGTTCGCTGCGGCCTTCATGATCGCTTCGCCGGTGCGCGTCTCGCCGGTGAAAGTGATCGCGTTCACGCCGGGATGCTCGGTCAGGAACGCACCCGCCGAGTCAGGTCCGAAGCCGTGCACGACGTTGTAGACACCCTTCGGGACGCCCACTTCGTTCATCACTTCGCCAAGCAGCGTTGCGCTAGCCGGTGTCTCTTCGGACGGCTT
This sequence comes from Paraburkholderia sp. GAS448, assembly GCF_050435685.1. NCBI lineage: Bacteria > Pseudomonadati > Pseudomonadota > Betaproteobacteria > Burkholderiales > Burkholderiaceae > Paraburkholderia > Paraburkholderia sp. GAS448. Next base: position 10,377 of record NZ_JBNDKT010000016.1, on the reverse strand, counting down.
TACCACCACCGTATTGCCACATGCGAGCGCCGGTGCAACCTTCCATGTCATCAGCAGCAGCGGCAGATTCCACGGACACACGACCGCGATCACACCGCGCGGTGTGCGCACACCATAGTTGAGCGCTTCGCCACCGTCCGGCGTCGCCATCGCGAAACTTTCGGTGGGGACATTGCGAATCATGTCGGCGAACACCTTGAAGTTCGCCGCGCCACGCGGAATATCGACGTGACTCGCCAGCGCGTGCGGCTTGCCGGTGTCGGCGATTTCGGCGGCGAGGAAGTCGTCGAAGCGCCGGTTGATGCCGTCGGCCACCGCATACAGCAGTTCGACCCGCTGCGGCAGCGTCATGCGCGCCCATGGCCCATGCATGGCCGCGCGCGCGGCCTGCACCGCCGCGTCGACCTGTGCGCGGCCAGCCTCGTGCACGAGCCCGATCACACGGTTGTCGACCGGATTGCGGTCTTCGAAGGTGCGATCCGTGCCGACCCACTCGCCGCCAATAAAGTTCTTGAATTCAGTCATGAATAGTCTCGATCGTTTCGTTGCACCAGTTGCACGGCTCAGGTCAACACGCTCAGGAAGGCCTCGTTGAGCTTGCGGTCGTGATAGAAAATCGCTCGCCCCAGGTCCTTGTCGTGCCACGTGATAGTCGGCTTGTCCGGGTAGTGGATATAGCCGCCCGCGAAGACCTCGTTGCGGTTGCCGGACGGATCGAAGAAATAGATCGTCGCGCCGCGCGTGATGCCGTGACGTGTCGGTCCGATGTCGAGCGCAACGTCGTGCTTGGAAATCAGATCCGCGGCCTTGAGCACGTCGCCCCAACTGTCGAGCTGGAATGACACGTGGTGAAATTTGTTTTTCTCGGCGTGGCGGATAAACGCGATGTCATGTGCCTTGTTCGAGCACGTCAGGAACGCGGCGATCTGCATGCCCTCCGGCGTCACGACCTGCTCGGCCAGCGAAAAGCCGAGCACATCGCGAAAGAGCTTCACGGTATCGTCGAGTTCGTCGCCATAAAGCAGGCAATGATCGAAGCGGCTCGGCGACATCCCGCGCAGGCCGTCGGGCCAGGGGTCGGGATTGACATCGCCGGTCGCGCAGCCAACTTTGTCTTTCGTCGCGAAGAGTTCGATCGAATGGCCCGTCGGCACGGTGAAGCGGAAACGCCGGCCCGTATGCAGATGTTCGCCGACTTCGATCCAGACGAAGTCTTTCGCATAACCGGATTCCTTCACGGCGTTCGCGAGCTGGTCGAGTGTCGCTTCGCTGTCGACGCGAAAGCCGAGGTAATCCATGCCCGGCTCGTCCGCTTCGCGCAGCACGACACTGTGATGGTCGTGTTCGTCCCATGCCTTCAGATAGACGCGTCCTTGCGCGTCGCGGCCGGTTTCATGCAGGCCGAGCACGTCGATGTAGTGCTTCAACGCCGGACCGATTTCGAGGACCCGCAGCGCAATATGGCCGGGTCGCAGTACGCCTTGCAATGCCATGATGTGTCTCCTTGATCGTTCTGGTTCAGACGCCGCCCGGCGCCTGTTGCTGGTGAGTTGCTTCGTGGCGTTCTTCCGCCACCGTTCGTGCACGCACCTTGTCGATGCAGCGCGCCATCTTGCCGACCACGCGCACCGACAGATCCGTGAGCGGCCTGATACGGCACGCGAGCACCGTGCCGCGCGCCTCGTCGTCGGGGCTCACGAACGCACGGCTCATCTTGCAGGCGTGATAGCGGCCGCTCAGCACCTGCACCTTGCACACGCCGCAGCCGCCGCCGCGACAGCCGAGCGGAATGCCTCGCCCGCCTGTTGCCGCCATCGCATGAAGCACGGTGGCGTCCTCCGTGCAGCTGAACGTGTCGCCGGTGTTTTCAACTTTGATCCGCCACGTCATCACCGCTCTCCTTGAGTGAGCCGACGAAGCCCGTCAGATGCGGAACAGCGGGCTTTTAGCCGCCGCGCTCGCCTCCGCCGCCGACAGGAACTGCTCCGTGTAGATGTCGCGTTCGAACAGCCGGCCCTGCATCAGGGTCTTGATGCACGCCTCGACCATCGGCGGCGGCCCGCACAGATACGCCTTGTGGCCGCGAAAATCGGTGATGCCCGCGGCGTCGGTGTACTGCGCCTTCAGAACCTCGTGCACGAAACCGCGCGAGCCTCGCCAATCGCTGTCGGATGGTTCGCTTGACAGGGCTGGCAGGTAGCGGAAATTCGGGTAGCGCTCGGCCAGTTCGTTGAGAAAGGCTTCGAAATAGAGTTCGTCGCGTGTGCGGGCACCGTGGATCAGCGTGATCGGCAAGCTCGAGCCCTCGTTCAGCAGATCGAGGATCATCGACTTTGGGCTTGACAGTCCCGAGCCGCCCGCGAGGAAGATTGTCGGCACCTGCGCCTGTTTGCGCACGAAGAAGCGGCCGAACGGCGCGGCGAAGTTGAGTTGCGCGCCCGGTTGCAGTTCGTCATGCAGCCAGCCGGTCGCGGCCCCGTCCGGCACACGACGGATGTGCATCTCGATCTCGCCGTCATGCGGCGCATTGGCGAGTGAGAATGCGCGCGGCTGCCCGCAGCCCGGCACATGCAGGTTCAGGTACTGGCCTGCCTGAAACGCAACACGTTCGGCGCTCTCCACTGCGAGCCGGATCACGCGAATGGTCGGCGTCGCGTCTTCGATCGCGACGACCGTGCCGGTGTAGTCCTGCAGCGGCAAATTCTGGGCGTCGGGGTCTTCGTCGATGTCAGCTTCGATCACGAGATCGGACATCGGCGTCGCGCAGCACGCCAGGCACTTGCCCTCTTCCCGCTCGAAGTCCATCAACGCGAAGTCCGACGCGTCGCCCTGCTCGATCTCGCCATCGACGACCTGCACCTTGCAGGTCGCGCACAGCCCGTGACAGCAGGCATGCGGAAGCCACACAGCCTGGCGCAAACAGGCATCGAGCAGCGTCTGCCCCGCTTCAATGCCGATGGTCTGGCCGAGCGGTTGAATACGTACGGTGTAGTCCATCTCTGTCTCCCGCGTTAGCTGCACGAACCACCAATGCCGGTCAGGCCGGGTGTCCGCAGACGGATCACGTCCTTGTGAACGAGACCGTTATCGGCAAGCGAGCGCTCGCTGTCCGGCTGCCACGGCTCGCCGGATCTGAACCACTGTGCGGCGCGCCAGTCGATCACGGCGAAATCGGGATGCGCGCCATACAGGCCCGGCAGCACGTCCGCCATCAGCGCGCCGAACGTCATGTCAGGCTGCACCGGCACGCAAATCGGTGCGGCGAACATCAGGTGGCCCTCCCAGCCGATGTAGAGCAGCCGGTTGCCATGAAACTGCGACTCGCGGTCGGCCGGTTCGAACGCGTAGGGTTTGATCGCGGTGATGCTCATGCTTGTCTCCTTCGTCTAATCTGTTCTCGGTTCGCGCCGCGCTCATTCGCTCGGGGCGTGGGCGCCGGATGCGTCTTTCCACGCGTTCCAGTTGCGCTCGTCGGGCGAGCCCGCGAAGTCGAGATTGTCGTGACCGGGGTTGAGGTTGTAGTACTTGAGAACGTCGTCGAGCGACGCGCCGCCACAGTTGCCCTGATAGATCTGGTGCACCGGCAGCCACGCCTGCACATACTTCTCGGGCTCGTCTTCGAAGATGTCCTTGCAGCCATCCGAGCAGAAGTGGAACTTCATGCCGTGATAGGTTGATTCGCGGTAGGCGATCTTAGTCGGGTCGTCCGGCTCGCTGAAGAACATCGGCACCTGGCAGGTCTGGCACAGCATCGGCAGACTGGCGTTGTAGAAGCGCTTGCCCGCCTGCTGCTGTTCGCGCCAGTATTCGAAGCGCGGCCGGTACACGCTGTCGAAGGTCTCCGGATATTTGGCAGCGAGCCAGTCGAGTTCCTCGTCGGACGGCACCCAGGTGTGGAAGTCAGCCGCTGCGCCATAGTTGTAGAACGTCGCCCACGCCTCGTGTGTGACGCGGTCTTTGGTCTGCGTTGCGATCTCGTGATACTTCGGCATACGCAGGCCATAGCGCTCAAGGTCCTTGAAGAGCGCGCCGCCTGCGTCCTCGAAATAGATCTTCCAAGCCTCCGACCACGACATCACGCGCTTTGGCAGCATGTAGTCCATCATCATGCCTACCAGCGTCAGTAGCCGGAAGCCGCGCCAGAACCATTTGTCGAGCCACTTCTGCACGATCGGCACATTGCCGGGATCCTGCTCACAGAGAAACTTCACGACTTCGAGGCCGAGCGTCATATGCCGCGATTCATCCGACTGCGCGGAGAAGCCAAACGTGACGGTCGCCATATCACCGTTGTATGCCGCGCCGGACATGAACGGCATAAATAGCAGGTTCGTCAGCACGTATTCGAACGAAAACGAAATGGCCGTGACGAATTCGAACGGACCGGCGCTCATCGCATCGTCGAAGTACGACTTCGGCACCGACAGATACCAGACACGGTCGTGCATATGCGGCCACTCCGCGAAACCGTTGAAATACTTGTTGTAGAGCGACAGCGTATGGACCTGTGTCTGACAGTGGCGCAGTTCGTCGATCGACTGCATCTGGCAGGCTACCCGCGCACCGACTCCGCGAAAATGACGACCCAGATGGGCGTAGCCGCGATGCGCTGCGTATTCGAGCGGCGTTACGCCGGTCAGGAACAGCTTGAGCGTGTTGATATAACGCGCGTCCGAGACGTTCATGTGCCCGTTGTTCTGCGCGAACGAATCGATGATCGCGTACAGTTTGCGTTCCTTTTCCGCCTGATACTTCCAGTAAGAGTCCATCGTCATGCGAAACGGGTCTTCCCATTTATCCCAGTCATGGATCTTGATGCCCTCGTACTGATCGAACGGGAACACCTTGTCCATCGGCTGATAACTGGTCTCCCAGCCGAGATCGCGCGTCATTAGCGCGTACTTGTCTTTCAGGTTCAGCTTCTTGCGTGCGTCCATCATTCGTCTCCGGTTTATGTCAGGCGTGCCATTGCAGCGTGAAGGCATCGTCGGTTTCATCGATGTTTCCCGACAGCGACACCAGGTTCAGTTGCAGCTCCTGGATATTCCAGTCGCGGCCCAGTTCATCCGATACGTGTGTGCGCGAAATCACAAGCTTGCCTGGGGCGTCGATCTTCACCATCGCCGGATACTCGTGGACCGTAGCCTCGGGATTCACGGCGGCAATCGCGGCGACGATCGCGCGCGTTTCGTCGGTGTTCTGCAATGCGATGTAGACGTTCTGCATGACGGCCTCAGGGTTGGACTGCCGCCACCGGCAATGCGCCGAGCTTCGTAAGACGCGCGGCGAATTGCGCGCCCGTTTCTTCGAGTGCGGCAGCGCCCGCACCGTCGAGCAGCGTGCCGGCAACGGGCAGAAGCGCTTCGAGCGTGCGTGCACGATAGTGCTCGACCCAGCCGGCAATTCGTTGCCGGTTCTCTGGCGATTCGGCGGTCACCGTGCGGATCACCGCGTCGACCCACTTCGCGTGATCGGACTGCCATTGTTGGGTGAACTCGGTGAGCATCGCGAGGCTCGGGCCTAGGTGCTGCGCCGCGAACGCGTCGAAGTGCTGATACACGAGCGGATACAGCAGGCCGTCAAGCACGAGGTTCTGCGCAACGAAAGACTCGAACCAGTCTTCGACCACGAAGATGTCCTCGACGAGGCGCCGCATGGGTTGCCATGCCTCGGCTTCCAGCCACGCGGTCTTTGCGCGTTCCAACGCGACGCCAGTGTTGCCGTCGAGCGCGAGACCGATACGCGACAGATACTGGGCAATGCCGAGCCGGTCCATCGCGCAGAACGTGCAGGCCTGCGTTATCGCCGTGCCGTAGCCATAATCGGCGCACAGCGTGTTGTTCATATTGGCGCCCCATTCGATGTGGCGCAGCGGTAGCATCCCGGCGATCAGGCGTTCCTGCCATTCGTACGACAGTGCGGCAAGCAGTCCGCGACGCTCCACAAGATCAAACGCGCCTTCGGCCGCTTCCTGTTGCCGCGCACGCGCCGTTACATACGCGCCGTAGTAGTACTGGCGCGGGTCCTTCAGCGCGTACCAGTCCTTCATGCGGATCTGCGTGCGGCTCGCGTCGAACAACTCGAATTCCGGCGCCCAGGTTGGCCGATAGTGAAAGTTGGTGGTGGGCTGGATGTCGTAGGTCGCCTCCTGGTAACGCGAAGCAGGCTTGTCGCCAAACCGGCGCGCGACATGCCCATAGGTTTGACGCAGCGGCTGGGACTTGAGCGTCTTGATTTCGATTTGCATGAGATTGTCTCCGTGTTTGTCCACTACTTTTCTGAATGAGCTGCTTCGCTTGGGCTAGCCCTCGTATCGCCAGCGTTCGCGCGTGAGGTCGATCTGTTCGTCGGTTTGCGTGATGGTGCGAACCGCGTTCACGTGGCAAAAGCGATCGAACATGGTTCGGTTCATGATCAGTTCGACAGCGAGATCGGGGTCGCCGACAGAGAAATCGAATTCGACATAGCCGTCTTCCCGTTGTGCAGTTATCCGAACGAATCGTTGAGTTCGATCGAACAGCGGTCTCGGATCTTGCATCGTCGCCTCCTCGTTTTTCTTCTCTATTGCATGACCTGTGCCATGTGCGTTTTTGCAGAAAAAGGCGAGGGTTTGCCCGAAGAAAAACCGCGAATCTGGCGATATCGCAGCACGAAGCGATGATCAAAGCATCAAGCGATGGCCAGCTGTTTGATCATTTGATGAAGAGCCCGCAGACGCGCGGCCGTGAGGATGATTGTTTGCGTACGACGTGATTGCAGCGGCGTGCTTGATGACCTCTGGAGTTGGCGAAACAGGCATTGCGGTGTGGTGCGCGAGTCATGCGTGGCACAGGCCGCACTTATGACTTGGCAGGGTGTTTGATCAATTGATCAAACACTGTGCGAGCCACGCATCGCACGAAAAAAAACCGCCCAATGGGCGGCCCGCATGGTCAACTGGAGCGGCGTGATCATTTGTCCGCGGGTTGGACGGCCTTGTCGCGATTACGCCAGCGATAAGCAAGCTGCGGCCGCGTGATGCCCAGCATTCTCGCCGCCTGACTCAGATTGCCGCCCGCACGTTCGACCGCCGCTTCGATAAGCATGCTATCAACCCGGTCAAGTGGTACGCCTTCACGCATCATGTGATCGAACAAGGCATCGGCAAAATCCGAGTTTTCGCGCAAGGGATGGCCGCGCTCGTCGAGCGACGCGGCGCTGTCGTCCACGGATTCCGGCAGAGCGGCGAACAGATCGTGCTCAGTGATCTGGCCACCCGGGCGGGCGAGGATCACGCCGCGCTCGACTGCGTTTTCGAGTTCACGCACATTGCCGGGCCACGCATGGGCGCGCAATGTGGCTATTGCACGATCGGTGAGGCCCAGCACGCGTTTGCTGTGCCGCACGCTGTACTTCGCGATAAATCTTTCGACGAGGCGCGGAATGTCGTCGGTCCGCCCGCGCAGCGGCGGAATCGTGACTGGATAAACATTGAGCCGGTACAGCAGATCCTTGCGAAATGCGCCGCGCTGGACCGCTTCGGTCAAATCGACATTGGTCGCGCCGATCACCCTCACGTCGACCTTGCGCACGCGGTCATCGCCGACGCGCTCGAACTCGCCCTCCTGGAGTACACGCAGCAGCTTGGCCTGCGCCGACGCCGAGAGTTCGCCGACTTCGTCGAGAAAAAGCGTTCCGGTATCCGCCCGCTCGAAACGGCCGATCCGCGTCTGATGCGCGCCGGTAAACGCGCCGCGCTCAACGCCAAACAGCTCGGCTTCGAGCAACTCCTCGGGCATGGCGGCACAGTTGATTGCAACGAAGGGTTTGTCGCGCCGCCTGCTCACGCTGTGCAATGCGCGCGCGAAGCGCTCCTTGCCGACGCCCGTTTCGCCGAGTAACAGCACAGTCACGTCGCTCGACGCCGCGCGCTGCGCGAGTCCCCACGCTGCGAGGAATCCCGTGGACGTGCCGACCAGTTCCTCCGGCTGCGCCACTTCCTGCTGCAGCGAGCGCAGGTTCTCCACTTCGCTCTGCAGTTGTAACAGCGTTTCGATGACCGGATCGGGCGTATAGAGCTTCAGCATCTCGTCGCCGTCGGCCCACTCTTCGACGGGCTTGCCAACAATGCGGCAATGTGGATCGCCGCAGCCCGAACGCAGCGTCTCCTTGTAGAGGATGGTGCGCCCCATCAACGCCGACGTGTACCCACTCGCATAGCCGACCTGCATCCAGCAGACAGGATCGGTGCTCAGCCCGAAGATTTTCCGGTGCACTTCGGCTTCGAACGAGTCTTCCCACAGATGGTCCCCGTAGTACCTTCCCTGGGCGATATCGATATCAACTTCGATAGGCGTTACCCGTACGTTGCCTTCGAGCACGTGCAGGCAAGGCCCAAGTTCAAGCAAGCCGAAATCGCTCGCTGAGGGGCGTAATGCGCGGGCGAGTTCTGCGTCGCGCATACCGGACTGAAAGCCCATTCGCGTGAACAGGCCCCGCGTGCGTTCGAGGCCGAGTGTGTCGACGAGTTCCTTGCGCAAGGCGCCCAGCGTGGCTGTGTGAAGGAGAATCATGCGATTCTCGCCGAGCCAGATGTGTCCCTCCTGTCTGACGAATTTCAGGCGTCGCGAAAGGTTCTCGATCCCCTCCCGCATGCTCGCCGAAAACCGCGCAGTGCTGTCTGTCACAGCGCCTCCTTTTATGTCTATTCGGGTGTCTCCGTCTCTATTCTAGGCAAAATCCATGCCGACAGGATCGGCTCGCCGTCCTGGCTCAGGACTTCGATTATCAAGGGCTGGGTCCGCCGTCGACTTTTGGGGTTGGCTGTTCGCCTGCCGCCACTTGCGCGGCGAATCGCCATGGCTATGTCAGTACTTACCCCGGCACCCAGTTGATCAAATGGTCAAAACGTCGCGGAATGGCCTGTCCATTTGGTGAAGCGTCTTACGCCGGTTGGCGCTCGCGGCCACACTTGTGAGAGCGCCGCGCACGCGCGTGCCCGTTCATTTGGTGTAGACGCGCAGAGCGGATGGCTCCGTCAGAAGGCGAGCCGATCGGTGGAGACACGGATCGGATTTGCGCGCACGAATTGCGTGAGCATGTTGACCACTGAATGCAGGCAGCGCTGCGGAAAGGCGATCAGGGCGTCGATCTGATCGCTTCGGCTTTCGCCGCACAGACACCACGCGCAGAAATGTTCGCAGTTGTTCGTGGTCACCCGGTAGCAGTCTTCGCCGAGGCGCGAGTAGGCCCGCTGAACCACTTCGCCACGCGAGTACCTTGTGTTGGGCGTCCATTCGACGCGGATCTCGTGGCCGTCGGCAAACTCTCTCAGAGAAGTCTCCTGCACGGGGGCGCGACGCAGCGAACGGGACCATCCTGCGTAATGCAGGACCTTGCCATCGCCGACATAGATGCCGTGATGCGTGTAACCGAGGCGCCGTGTTACCAGGTGAGCCCCTATGGTCAAGGAAGCATCGCCGCGTTGGCACATTCCCTTTGCTGAGTCTGACATGTCGATCACCGCGTTCTGCTGGTCCTGCGATACCCTAGGCATAGGACGTGCCGATACGCTGGGCGAGCGGTGCTTTCCCCGATACCGGGCGGGCGTGCCGACACAAATGCAAACTGGGTCAGCCTGCGAATGCTGCGGCCGCGTTTTACCAATTGATAACGGCGCACGCACAGCCATTACGGAGATATGCTCGGATCTGGTGTACGGGGGAGTTGAGGCGGGAGATTGAAGGCGGTGGAGGTTTCAGCTGAGAATCTGATTGTCGAAGTCGGAAACCAGCGAACAACAAAACCATCCACCATGAGCAAGTTTACGGAAAAAGCAGTCATCGGTCTATCGGAAACCGGTCTGGGCCTGGACGAATTGGTCCGTCAAGGGGCGCGGCAAGTGATTCAACAGGCGATCGAAGCGGAACTGGGAGAGCTGTTGGAGCGCTTCGCGAACGTCAAGACTCTGCACGCGCAACGGGCCGTGGTGCGCAACGGGTACTTGCCGGAACGCGAGGTGTTGACGGCGGCCGGACCGATTCGGGTGAAGGTGCCGAAGGTGCGCGATCGATCAGGATCAGGCGTGAAATTCAATTCGTCGATTGTGCCGCCGTAGGTGAGGAAGTCGCCCCGGGTAAGCGCGGCGCTGCCGTGGCTGTATCTGAAGGGCATCTCGACGGGCGACATGGGCGAAGCGTTAAGCGTGCTGCTGGGCGAGGACGCCAGGGGCCTGTCGGCCAACGTGGTGAGCCGGCTGAAGGCGCAATGGGCCGAGGAGCATGTGGCCTGGAGCCGGCGTGACCTGTCGGAGTCGCACTACGTCTATTGGTGGGTCGACGGCATTCATACGGGGCTGCGCAGCGAGAACTCGGACGGCCAATGCCTGCTGGTGATTAT